>JBBPZS010000066.1:0-11277 GCA_038198605.1 Chthoniobacterales bacterium
ACAACCCATGGGTGCGCCCGTCGCCTTTCCATTGATCCGAAATCCCGACCCCGCCGATAAAGCCGAACTTGCCATCGATGACGAGGATCTTGCGATGCGTCCGGAAATTGATGCGCGAAAAATGGACGAAGCGAAATATCTCTACCATCACGCCGGCGCGCTTCATCACCTGCATGGCGCGGCCGTGGACCGCGTTGCTCCCCATCGCATCCTGGAGGAAATGGACTTTCACTCCGGCGCGGGCCCGTTCCGCAAAGGCGGCGGCGAAGGCATCGCTGATCTCGCCTTCCTGCCAGAGGAAATTTTCGAAGGTGATGGTGCGCTCGGCCGAACGAATCGCCTCCAACATCGCGGGGAAAATCTGTTCGCCGTTTTCGAGCGGCGTGATCTTGTTCCCTTCAACAAGCGGCGGCCCGAGCAGGTGCCCCATGGTGCGCACGAAAACGTCGCTCCCGATATCGTAATTCGCCGTGATCGAGTGCCGGATTTTTTTCTCCGCGGGAAAGAAATTGCGCGCGATAAACAAGGTCGCGAGACCGCTCGCCGCGGCCGTCCCAAGCAACGCGGGCCAACTGGGCGAGTCAGATCGGAGAGGCAGCTTCATTTCTTCTCAATCGCAGCCCGCGCCGGATTCGATCCCATTTGTCGGGAAGCGCTTGACGCGGCCGCCGTTCGTCGCGCGCGATCCTTTTGGCATCCCAGCGCTGCGAGTGTATCGAATAAGAGCCGTGGCCAAGCGAAATGAAAAGCTGACTTCTCCACCGAGACCAACCGGTTGGCCGGTGCCGTTATTCCTGCTCCTCGCCTTTGCTCTTGGCGTTGGGACGACCTGGCTGGTCATGCGCGGGTCCGCTAACGAGCCGGCCCAGCCAGTGATCGAAAGTTTCCTTCCGGCTGGGACCGCTCCGCCGGTTGCCAAGTTGTCCCCCGCTGCCGTTCCCGTCACCGCAACGCCGCCCGATGTTTCACAACTCGCCCCGCCCGACGCCTCCCGCACCCTGGCCAACTGGAACTACGACCAGCAGAATTGGACCCACGCGATGGAGCATTACCAGGAAGCGATTGCGCGCGGGGCCGATAATCCCGATGTCCGGACCGATCTCGGCAACTGCTTCCGCTTTCTCGCGCAACCGGAGAAAGCACTCGAGCAATATGAAATCGCGCAGAAACAAAATCCGCAGCACGAGAACAGCCTTTTCAATCAGATCAGTCTGTTCGCCCAGGTGCTGCACGAGCAAGAGCGCGCCGAAACTGTCGTGAAAGAATTCATCGCACGCTTCCCGCAAAGCCCGCAGGCGGAGGCCGCGCGGCAGTTAGTCCAACCGGCGCCGGAGCAAAACGGCCAGCCGTTGCCGACACCTTAAAAAGCCCACATGCCCTGGGCAAACCGGCCGGTGTAGAGCGCGAGATAGAGAACCGACCAGAGCGTGAGCATGGCAAACCAGAAACGCCGCCCGGAGCAGGCCCGCGAGAACAGGATGAAGATAGGAAAGAGAGTTAGGGCATAACGCGGTACGCTCAGGACATAGGCGGTGCTGCAGATGAGGAGCCAGTTGAAGGTGATCCAAACCGAGTAGGACGGCCGCAGGCGGAGCCATGACCAGACAGTGCAGAGGGTGACGAGGGTAATGCCGATCAGCTCGTTCAAGCCCTCGTTCACATTCATCCCGCGCGCGCGAAGGTAAACGTCGTAAATGCCAAACCAAAGTGAGGCAAACTTCTTATACCAATGCTCCTGCCTCGCAAGTTAGTGCCAGAAAAGCACCTCCTTTGGAGGATCAGACACCGTTCCCGAATTGTAAAATGTTTAAATACTACAACCCCAAATGTTCCCCTTCCGCGGGCATCTGGGAAGGGGACGGGCACCTTTCGATGGGGAATGCAGGATCGATCAAGGATGAATCATATCCGTCCAAAGAAACTCGTAGGTCGCCATTGCGTTTATGGCTACGGAGACGACGAAGAGGGCTGCTTCCGCTGTTGTTACCTTCCGACCGCCGTTCTCAAGGATGAGCAGAAACATCCAAGGCAGAAAGGTCATCCCGTACCGGTACGAGAACTGCCAGCCCCCAGGATTTCCGTGACACCAGAGGGCGAGCGTCAAGATTCCGATCGCAGTCCAGCAGGCAGTTTTGTGCTTTCCACCTTCACGGAACAAGAGAAAAAGAAAAGGACTGGCGAGAAAGATTGAACAGCCGAAGGCGTGTGGTCGCAGGTAAGGAAAGTCCTGCAGATCAATCATCCCCCGGAACAACATTTCATAGGCGTTCCAACGAATGGCGTTGAGGGAGAAAAGTCCCTGCTGATACCCTGGCTCTTTCAATATTCCCGGGATTCGCGTGTATCCGAAATCCGCGACCCCGCCAAAGCGGACCCAGTTGTAGGCTGCAGTGCAGAGCAGAAGCAAAGCTGGAACGGCGACGAATTGCGCAAGATCGATCCAGATCCGACCTCGGGTTCGCTCAGCCGTCGCACGGCGGCCTCTCGTGTCTGCAGAAGGCTGAGACAGCCAGAAGTAATAAAGGTAAATTGGCGCAGTTAAAAGCAACTCTGTCCGATTGCCCAAAGCGACCGCAAACCAGATGCCAGCCAGCAACGGATTGCGGCGCAGCAATGTGTAATAAAGACTTGCAACTTGGCCCAGGATGGCAAAACCAAGGGCAATCTGCCACGCGCCGCCAAGTCCGAGATTGCACCACGTCCACGTTCCAAAGATTGGAAATAACGCCACCAGGACACGGCGCGGACACGACAACTCCGCCACATAGGAAAGGCGAGAGAAAAAATAAGCGCATCCTGCCGCCAAGGCTGTGGCTAGCTGGTGCGCGGGCCAGTTCTGAATCATCCCGATGCGCTGTAAGAACGCGACGGGAATGTTTGCCAGCACTGCGCCCAACGGAAACACCGAGTAATAATTTCCCCCGGCGGGCACAAACTCGTTTAGCCGCGAGGATGGTCTCCCGGACAACCCTACGTGCCCATTCAGAAGAGCCACCGCGATGCGATAGGTATAGTCGAAATCTTGGTACACTGCCCGTGTTGAAAAATAGAAGATCATTCCGGCCACCAAGGCCACGGCGAAGGCAAAGCGCGACTCTGACAGTGTTTTCACAAAACATTCCGGAGCTTCAGGGCCATCCCCCTCCATCCGCGAGATTCAACTCGATGGCAAGCCGACCGTCAACTGCATAATTCACCGGTCGCTCACTCCTACTTAACGTGCGTCGCGAGCATCTATTCGCTGAAGTAAGCGAAGTAGAAAAGTGGCGGGTATACCAGCCGGCACCACTCGCCGCTGAGACCGAGAACCACCGACAACACCAAGCCGTAATCCGACGGTCTGCGGATCAACTGGCAGCGACGCGGGCGAAGAAGCTACTGGCAGCGGGCGCAGGGAAACCGACCGGGCAATCGCGCGCGATCTAGGACCCGCGAAGCGAAAGCGGCCGAGATTTCTGGCGATATGCCGCGGAGGATCTGGGCACCTTGCAGGATACGCCGCGCAGCGTCCTCAAGCGCAAGAATGCTCTTACGACTTTTATTTTTTCGGCGACGACGCGCCGAAGCTCCAGCTTTTCTTCATCAAGGCTTCGGAGGAAACCCACACTTTTATGGTTGCGATGTGATGTTAAAATCCCAAATACCGCGACCAAAGGTTCCGAAGTGCACCTTGTTCTTTAATACGTTGTAATCACATGCTATATATCCAATGGCAGGCGTAGCTGTTCCGGCAAGCGGATACCAAAGATTAGACGATACGACGTATACGTAAGGACCCGCTTCCGTAGCCGTAAAGATCAACGTTTCATTAGGGTTGAAAACCATGTCATAAACTACGGTGGATGGAAGACCATTGGTTGCGTTGGTAGCGGCGGCGAAGGAGGCGAAGCCCGAGACGATGAGCGCGGCCAGCATGTAATCGCGGGCCACGAAAGCGACCAGCCTAACGAGCCAGGGATAGAGCGGAAAGAAGACGAGCGAAACCCAGCTGTCACCCGCCGCCACGTAACCGTGTTCGGCGAGTTTGAGATAGTGCGTGGAGTCCCAGTTATTCCAAAGCTCGAGCCAGCCGCGGTGTTTCTGCGTGAAGGCCGCGACCGCCTGGATGCCGAAAGTGAGGAACAGCAGCTTGATGGCCAGGACCAGCCGGATCGTTTCCCAATCCCAGCGAAGGATGCGCGCAAACCAACCCTCCTCTCTCGCTCTCGGGACCGGCCCCTCGGTTGCTGCGGCAGAAGTGTTCACTTGAGCGAACTAACGGTCGCACGCAATTTCGCGCTCCCGCTCTGGAGGGACGACCGCCGTGTCGTCCCTATGCGCACTTTGGTCAACTCATCAACCAAGGACGGGACAGCGCCCGTCCCTCCATGCTCTTTCCATCCGTGCAGCGAAAGGTGCATGACACGCTTTAGCGAAGGCGCCCGCGCTCGTCGAGTGCGAACCGAACTCAAAGTTCGATCGTCTCCCCGATCGCCGGCAGCAAAAGTTCTTTACCGCCAGCGCTGGCGACTTTCATCGCCGCCGCGCGGTCGAGCTTGATCGGCGGAAAGGTGTCGTAGTGGACGCCGACGACCTTGTTCACGCCGACGAAGTCCGCCGCCCGGACCGCATCCTTTATTCCCATGGTGAAGAAGTCACCGATGGGCAGACGGCGAAACGGAGCTCGGTCTCATCGGCGATGAGTTTCATATCCGAGGTGAGCGCGGTGTCGCCAGAGTAATAAAAATTTACGTCCTTCGTCTCGATGACGAACCCGGCCGGGTTCCCGCCGTAGATGCCATCGGGCATCGAGCTGCTGTGAACGGCCGCGGTCAGCTTGACCCGGCCAAACGACGTCGTGGCCGCGCCGCCGTGGTTCATCGCCTGCACATTTTTGACGCCCTTGTTTTCAAACCAGGAGCCAACTTCGTATGGCGCGATCAATGTTGCGCCGGTCTGCCGCGCGAGCTCCATCACATCGGCGACGTGATCGCCGTGGCCATGCGAGACGAGAATAAAATCCGCCGTGATCTTTTTCAGGTCGATTTTGGCGGCGAGTGGATTGGGGGTGATAAAGGGATCGAAAAGGAGCCGTTTCCCGCCCGCCTCGACCGCAAAACAAGCGTGTCCGTAGTAGGTAAACTTCATCAGATTACCTACTGATCGAGCGCCGCGCGTGCAATGGCCTGCCGCAAGCGACGCCGAAGGCGCGGTGATGGCGCAGATCGCAGGCGGGAGAGCGTCGCCGGTTTGCGTCCGGTCTGGATTCGTTTCAAATTCGCCGCATGAAACCGAGAAGCACGACCGACGAGACAAATGGATTGCGCTATTTCCCGCGTCTCCTGGACAAGATCCGTCTCCACGTCGCCGGAAACCTCGATCCCGAATACCATGAAAACCTGGGCCGGGGCGCGGATCGGCGTCTGGTCAAATTTCTCCGGGTTGAATACGACAAATTACGCGAGCGGGTCCTGCAAGGCGGGACCGACGCCGAGGTGCTCGAGTGGTGCTACAGCCACGGCCACCGGCTCTACAAGAACGACATCGAGATCTGGAACGGCTTTATCTCGAAGCTGGGCTGGAACGACTTCGCCTCAGGCCATCTGGCGAAGTCGAAAGCCGAAGCCGGCCTGGCCGACCGCGACGACATACAGACGTTAGGCCAGCTCTTCGATATCGAGGAAGGGCGGAAGGAGTAGGCGACGGCTCCACGCTGCCATTCCCGTCACTTTAGATATTGTAGAGCCTCTCTTAGGTTACTGAGGTTATTGAACCCCACCCTTTGCGTGACTTGCAGTCCCATGTCTGGCTGAGTGCAGTTATCCGACGGAACCCCGGGCATATTGTAATTGCCCAAGCCCTGGGAACTGCAACCGCTCGCGTCTTTGATTGCCATATTGAGACGGAATGTAACTTTTGTGTCGCCCAGAGCAGCAATGAATTTGGCGCGATCCTGAGGACCTGTCGTCAACTCGGCCCCAGCGAAATGGACGATATATGCCGATTGGGGCTCCGTAAGAGGCTTTGCACCTCTCAGCAGATAGATGGAGACGCCCCCAACTACCAGACCGATGACTGCGGCTATTACGACCGCAGAAGCAGACGTTGAACTACGAACTTCCGGGGTATTCATGCCCCCGTTTTGAGACGGGAGGCAATTTGTGTCAAGCGCCGAAATCGGTTAGTCCTGCTGCGTCGCGAGTGCCCTGCGAATTCCCCGGGGCAAAGGGTCCAAACGACCTACTTCGGGAGAGCCCTTACCACTTCCACCCGGCGCTCGAATTCTCCCGCGGCGGGGCCGTCGCGCCCGGGACGGGCTCATCTGCGGCCGTCGAAGGCTGGGTCGGGAACGGGTTGTCGTCATCCGTCGCGCAAGCGGGGAGCCAGCAGAGGCCGGCCAGAGAAACGCAAGCCAGCAGAAGCCATCGAGTCATGCCGGAATATGGAGCCGCCGGACGGCAAACCGCAAAGGGAAAGATGCCGCCACCCAAACGCAGGCTCAGGGTTCTACGCCCGAAAGAGACGGTAGCGGTTCTGAAGTCGTGAACTCGACCAGCTCGGCCTCGCGGAATTTCTCGAGGTACGCCCGTTGCCGCGCTCCCATCGTGGCTCCTTTGCGCCGGTTCAGCGTGCGAGGCAACAATTCCAGGTTTGCAATCTCGTGATCCAGGGCCGGCTCGATTGAAAACGGCACCACGTGGTCGACCTCGGCTGGTTCGCCAAGGTAAGGGCCGCGACTAATGACCGGCGACTTGCCGTGTCGCATGCGCTCAAGATTTCCCGAGGTCAGGCAACCGAGCTTGTCGGCAATGTCGAGATTGCGGAGCAAGGCGGCTTGCACGAGCGGCGCGCGCGGTTGTTGCGCCGATTGGTTTAACACCTGCGCCTCGTCGATCACCGTTGCCGGCTCGATTCCGCGGCGGCGAGCGTCGTCGAGCCAGTAAACACATTTCAACACTCGCGGATTGGCGGCCCGATCTCCACGCAGCGTCACCAGCTTCGCCGGATCGATCAGCGCCGCCACGGCGGTTACGGCCACGTCCTGGGCCCACGCTTGCCCAAGAAGGAAGGGGCATAGCGCCAGGAACAGGAAGTTATTACGCAAACGGTTCATGAGGGCGGCCACGCTACACGTCTTCTCAGCACGCGCCAGGCCGTCGGGCCGATTTGCCCGCGGACGAAAGAAAATGCTTGATCTCGTAGATCCAAATCCCTACACCCCACTCATGGAATCTCACCGCAACTCCAAAGTCGGGCCTTTCAGGCGTCTCACTGCTTTCATTCTCCTTGCCGCAGCCGTGGCTGCCGTCCTCGCGGCGGCCGCTTCGTCGCGCGCCGTCAAACCGGCCACAAGCCCACAACAGACCGCCGCGCTGCGTAAGATCGCGCCGTGGGTCACCGAACACACTGCGGACGGCAAAACAGCCGAGTTCATGGTCGTCCTGGCCGATCAAGCCGACCTGAGTGGCGCCGATCTTCTCAAGACAAAGAAGGAAAAAGGTCGCTTTGTCCGTGATGCTCTTTGGAATAAAAGCCAAGCGACGCAAGCCCCGATCCTGAAAATGCTCGACGCCCGCAAGCTCGAGTATCGATCCTTCTATATCGTGAACGCGATCCTGGTCAAAGGCCGCACCGACGATGCCATGGCGCTGGCTCTGCGTTCCGATATCTCGCGCGTTGAAGGAAATCCCCAAGTCCGCGCCCTGCCTGAACCCGAGGCCGCCATCCCCGCCCCCAACCGCCTCGCCGATGCCCCGGCCACAGTCGAGCCCGGCATCACCTACACCCATGCCCCCTCCGTTTGGGCGGAAGGTTTTCTCGGCCAAGGCATCGTCGTGGGTGGCGCCGACACCGGCATCCGGTGGACGCATAATGCGCTCAAGCCCCACTACCGCGGCTGGAACGGCACCACGGCCGATCACAATTTCAACTGGCACGACAGCATCCACACCGGTGGCGGTGCCTGCGGGGCGAACACCTCTGCCCCGTGCGACGATAATGGCCACGGCACTCACACCATCGGCACGGCCGTCGGCGACGACGGTGCCGGCAACCAGATCGGCATGGCTCCGCAGGCTCAGTTCATCGGCTGCCGCAACATGAATGTCGGCGTCGGCTCACCGGCGACCTACACCGAGTGCTTCGAATGGTTCCTCGCCCCCTACCCGATCGGCGGCACCCCGGCCGAAGGCGATCCCGCCAAGGCGCCCGATATCACGACGAACTCCTGGACCTGTCCTTCCTCCGAGGGTTGCTCGCCGACCACGCTCCAGGCCGGCGTTGAGGCCCAGCGCGCCGCTGGCATCATGATGGTCGTAGCAGCCGGTAACTCCGGTCCAAGCTGTTCGACAGTCGTCGATCCGCCCGCCCTCTACGACGCCTCCTACACCGTTGGCGCCTTGAATACGAGCACCGACACGATCGCTTCTTTCAGCAGCCGCGGCCCGGTCACCTCCGATGGCAGCATGCGCCTGAAACCCGACATCACCGCTCCGGGCACCAACACCCGTTCGTCTTACAACACATCGGATACCTCCTACGCCTTCCTTAGCGGCACCTCCATGGCGACACCACACGTCGCCGGCGCGGTCGCATTGCTCTGGTCGGCTCATGCCGAGTTGCGCAATGACGACACAGCTTCGGAAAACGTGCTCAACAGCACCGCCTTTCACATCCTCTCCAACAGCTGCGACGGCGGCACGCCGGTCACGCCGAATAACACCTTCGGTAATGGCCGCATCGACATCCTGGCGGCGGTGGACTCGGTCGCGGTCGATACGGTGACAATTACCCGCGCGCAGTATACCGCCTCGCGCAGTCAGCTCACGGTGCAGGCGACCGATTCCAACCCGTCCGCTATCTTGACAGTGTCGGTCACGAGCACGGGCGAGATCCTTGGGACGATGTCAAACCTGGGCGGCGGAACGTACCGAGCCAAAATCAGCGGGATCGCGAATCCCGTGAACATCACCGTCACGAGCAATCTGGGCGGAAGCGCCTCCGCCGCAGTCAGAGCAAGGTAAGCGCTGCATCTCAGTCAGAGTCGTCTGGGTAACGCCTGTTAGTCACTTGATGCGCCGCTTTCTCCCTCGGGGGAAAGCGGCGTTCATCTTTTGGGCGTTTTGCTTTTACAAAATCGCCCGGCGGAGGCCTGAGCAATCAACGCGCAGGTTTTATTTGCGCGAGGGATTGCGATCGCATCGGTGCCGGATTTCGTCCGCAGAATTCGCAGACTGCGGGCGCTCAAAGCGAGTGAGTAGGGTACTTTTCCATCTGCGTCCCTATGATCGGATGAAGGAAGCGATTCGGTGACCGGGACTTCAGGCAGGATTCTCCTGTTCGCCTTGTCCCCTAGTCTCCTCTCGCCCTTCCCTCACCCGCTTTCCTGCCGCGTCCCAAACGCATCACCGCGTATTTTCCACACACCGGGCGAGAAAACGCCGGAGCGCGCGCGTCGAGCGGCGCAAGCAACTATGGGAGTGGCGACCCGCGGCCTAGTAGAAGGCCTCGAGGCTGGCGTGGCCCGTCCCGTCGCCATTGTCCGTGATAATGATGCGGACGTGGTGCGCCTGCGCCCCGTCGTAGTCGCTATTCCAAAAGTAGCCCATCCCATTCACGACGTAGTTCGGATTGCCGATGTAAGTCCCGGGCGGCCACGTGGACAGATCGGTGAGCGTGCACTCCTCGGTGTCCCGGGCCAGCGACCTGTTGCTGACCCGCACCCCCTCGCAGGTAAAGGTGCCGCCGATGATGTTTTCGTAAACCGCCGTGAAAGGAGCAATCAAACGATCAATGCCCACCTCGGGGCGCGCGCCGTTGCCGGCGAGCGCGCTGCCCGCCTCGAGGCGTGCGCCGCCCAGAGCCAGGATGAATACCGCAAGAAACATGGTCTTTTTCATATTTGAGCCTTTTTTTAACCGGAGCCTCTCTAACATCGCCGGCCGCGGATCCACCCGGAAACCAGTCGGGAATATCTAGCGAGGCTAAGGTACGCCGTGATTAGGCGGTGGCCGCCGAAACGGCGTCAAGCATTTTTTCTCGCAGGGGCTTGGAATGGGGTCCCCGTCAGGTCCCGTCTGGCAGCCTTCCATTCTTTCTTGGGATCGAAGCGATGCTCCTCACCAGACTTCGTTTTCGCCTAACGATCATGCATGTCGTGGAAAGACGGTTTGGGCAACACGCCCTATACATTTGACATCCCGCTGGCCAGTCTGCGCGCTCGGCGCAGACTCTCCGGCTTAAGCCGACGCAAACGTTGCGCCACCGCCGCCGGATTCATCTGCCCGAACAATTCCCCCACCTCCCGCTGGCTAAGCCCGCACTTCTCCCAGATCAACCACAGCGCCACGTTGCGCGCTTCTCCCACTAACTCATCCGCATCCACGACCTTGCCCGCCACGCCGTAGTCACGCGCCACCTCCGCTACCACTTCCTCGGGCCGCGCCCTCTTCGCCCCCTGACGCAACGCGGTCACCTCCCCGCGATCTCCCTCCTGCATCCGATCCTGCATCCGCCGCACAAACCCCTCGCTCCCCAACACCGCCTGCCATCGCACCGCTTCCAAGGGATTGGCAATCTCTTCCACCAGACCCGCCTCCACGAAGCGACGATAACGCACCGCCCGCCCGCGCCGGGCACCGCCCAGCTCTCCCAGCACCAGCTCTTCCTCTACTCCCGCCCACGGCTTCGCCAGCCCGGCGTAGCCCCCATAGCTGCTCCAGCGATACGCCCGGAGTCGCTCCCGGCGCTCTGCCGGAGTCCCTGCCCCCAGCACTTTCCCCCGCACCGGGTTGAGATGAAGATAGCGGCTCAGGGCCAGCAGATACTCGCCCTCCTCCACCACAAAACTCTTATAGCGCCCTTGGAAAAGGTGGCCGCTACGCCGGTAACGCCGGTTGAACCAAGTCGTGTAGGACACCATCAGCCAATGCATCCATCGGCTCAGATTCCCCCGGTGGGTCTGCGCCAGCAGATGAAAATGATTTTCCATCAGAACGAAACCCAGGAGCGAGACCTCATAGCGCGCACAGGAACGCTCCAGCAAAGCGAGAAACTGCTCCCGATCGCCCTCGCCGCGGAAAATCCGCCGCCGCTCATTCCCGCGGGCCAACAGATGATAAGTTGCGCCCGCAAATTCCAGTCGCAACGGCCGCGCCATCGCTCACTTTCTCGCTTCACCCAGCAATGTCAAATGTATAGGGCGTGTTGCCCAAAAGGAGCTTCGCTAAGGAAAATGCGAATGTCAGGCAAGAGTGAAGCCTGGTGAGGAGGGAAGCTTCGATCGCAGGAAGGAAAAGA
>JBBPZS010000067.1:0-32570 GCA_038198605.1 Chthoniobacterales bacterium
CTTTCATGCGGGCGGGGTACCAGGGAGGGGACTCGAACCCCTAAGGATTGCTCCACCAGATCCTAAGTCTGGCGCGTCTGCCAATTTCGCCACCCTGGCGCGTTTTTTCTCCGGAAGAAAACGGCGGCGACGGTCGGTCACCGGCTCAGCTTATCGTGCCGGGCGCTCCTCGCAATCGATCGAAAGAAGAAAGCGCTGCGCCAGGAAGCTTGCTGGCGTTCGGCCGAGCATTTATAACATTTATGCAATGCGCATTCTCTTAATCGAAGACGAAAAAAAGACGGCCGCGTTCATCGCCAAAGGCCTCGAAGAAGCCGGCTACACCATCGAGGTCGCGCGCGATGGCCAAACCGGTTTGGAGATCGCGCTCGCGAGCCATTTCGATCTTTTCCTGCTCGATGTCATGCTGCCGAAAAAAGACGGCTGGACGGTGGTCGAGGAATTACGTGGGCAGGGAGTTTTAACTCCGATCCTCTTCCTGACCGCGCGCGATAGCGTGCCGGATCGGGTCAAGGGACTCGAGCTGGGCGGGGACGATTATTTGGTCAAGCCGTTTGCTTTCTCGGAATTGATCGCGCGCGTCCGTTCTCTGCTCCGGCGCGGCCCGTCGCCACAGGAGGATCAGTTGCGGATCGAAGACCTGGAGCTGGATCTGCATCGCCATCGCGCGGTCCGGGCGGGGCAGCCGCTTCATCTCACGGCCAAGGAATTTCTCCTCCTCGCGCACCTCGTCCGCTCCGCCGGCGAGGTCGTCTCGCGCAAGGAGATTGAGGGACACGTCTGGGGGATCGATTTTCAGACCGGCACCAACGTCCTCGACGTGATGGTGCGGCGTTTGCGGGCGAAGGTGGACGACCCTTATCCAAAAAAGCTCATCCACACTGTCCGCGGCGCCGGTTATGTCCTCAAAGCCGACTGAACCGCGCTCCATCGCGTCGCAGCTGGTCTTTCTCTTTACCCCAGCGGCGATTTTGCTCCTCGGCTGCGGGCTTGGAGTGCTTTACTGGATCGTCGTCCGGCACGGGCTCGCGGAAGATCGGGCCGTGCTGGCGGACAAGGTGCTCGGGATTCGCGCCGACTTGCGTTCGGCCGCCGGTCCGAGCCTGGTCAGACAGGAATTAAAGGCGCTCCAGGGGGAACGGACTTCCTACTGGGTGCGGCTGCTCGACGAAGGCGGCCAGGTGATCGCCGAGACAACCGGTATGGGCACGATGCTGCCGGCCAGTCTCTTCCCTGTCGGGAAATCCACCGCCTCGGCGGAGATGACCATGAAAAACCACCAGACCGAGGGAAAGTTGTTCTCGTTAGTCTCGATGGAAGCGGTGGAGAACGGGCGGGCCTACCTCATCCAGGTGGCGCAGGACCGGTCGGTCGACGAACAATTCGAGCGCGAGTTTGGCCTCCTTGTCGGGATCGTGCTCGTGTGCGGAATTTTTGCTTCAGTCGTGATCGCGGTCACGGTTACCCGGCGCGGGCTGCAGCCGTTGAACGCCATGACGAGCTCGCTCATGCGGGTGGGGCCGACCCGGCTCGACGAACGCGTGCAGGTGACGGAATGGCCGCGTGAACTGCAGCCGGTCGCGCGTGCTTTCGACGACATGCTCGATCGGCTGGAGGATTCCTTTAATCGGCTCTCGCAGTTCTCGGCCGATCTTGCCCACGAATTGCGCACCCCCCTGGCCAATATCCGCGGGGAAGCGGAAGTCGCGCTCAATCGTCCCCGCACCCCTAACGAGTACATGGCGGTGATTGAGTCGAGCATCGCCGAGTGCGAACGGCTGGCCGCGATCATCGACAACCTGCTTTTCCTCGCCCGCGCTGAAGCGGCCGAGAGCAAGGTGAACTGTGCCTGGATCGACGGCCCGGCCGTGATCGGTCGAATCGCCGCCTACAACGAAGCGATCGCGGAGGAACGCCGCCTCCAGATTGTCTGCGGAGGCGAAGGGGAAATCTACGCCGACCCGGTCTTGTTTGGCCGGGCGGTGAGCAATCTGGTTGATAACGCCGTCCACTTCACTCCTGATGGCGGCCGGGTCGCGATCTCGATCGACATCACGGAAGAGACCGCTGAGATCGCGGTAGAGGACACTGGCTGTGGGATTGGCGAGGAACATCTCTCGCGAATTTTCGACCGCTTTTATCGGGTCGATCCCTCGCGCAGTACTGAGGGCACTGGGCTGGGGCTGGCCCTGGTGAAATCAATCGCCGAACTTCATGGCGGGAATGTCGCCGTCCTGAGCAAAATCGGACGCGGCACCCGGGTCACACTCCGCTTTCCGCGTCCGGCACGGTAGGTATCCCCCTCTGGCGAAGCGGCCGGAAAAACCGCGTATGACAAAAATGTCATTTTTGTTCTTGTCATCTCCGCCGGCCTCAGATAAATCGCACGAATGATAAATCAATTTTCGTCGTGCGCCGGGTTCCGGAGCGGCCTTCCGATTCTCACGCGCGGCTTTTGGCTGGCGCCGCTTCTGACCGCGTTCCTCTGTGGCTCGAGCGTTCTGGGGCAGGATTCGGCCCCGCCACCAAATCAATCTACCACCGTGCAACAGACGACTGCCACGGAGTCGACAACTGAGGTTCGGTCGACTCTGCTCGTGACCGGTGACGAGCTGCCGGGCGCTTACGGCGCGCCGGGCGCGTTTTCGCGCAGCCGGTTTTCGCCCTTGACTACGGCTTACGTGCTGCCGCCGGGCTCGGTTTATGCGGCTTTGATCTACGAGGGCGATGCTTTCCGGCACGGACCGCCCGATCATACCTTCACCCAAGAGGTCGAGGTCGGGTTGCCTTATCGCTTCGGCCTCGCGGTCGAGAATCGCATCGAACGTTTCATTGGAGAGACGGAAAACTCATCGTTCAGCATCGAAGGACGCTGGGCCCTGGCCGACTGGGGAAAGATTCCGCTCAACCCGACTTTGTTTGCCGAATACAAATTTGGGACAGGCAAGATCCTGCATGAAGAAGGTCCGCCGCCGCCTCCCGAGGAAGCGGAAGCAGGGGGTGGACCGCCCGATCGCCCCGATGCTTATGAGTTCCGTCTCCTGCTTTCGCAGGAATTCGGTGGTCGCTTCGAGTGGGCTCTCAACGCCTTTTTCGAAAAGGAAAATACCGGCGACCGCGGCCGGGAGTGGGGTCTTGCCCAGAGCATTCAAACCCCCATTTTCCTGCCGCGCGAACGGCTCAAGGCCGGGCTCGAGATGAAATATCAAAACTTCACCGTCAAAGACACCCGCGGTTCACCGATCCACCGTTTCGAGATCGGCCCAAGTTTTTCCTTCAAGCCGGCCGCACATATGCGGTTCGACCTCGCGCCGCTCTTTGGCGTGACGAAGGATTCGCCGCGTGTCCAGGTCTTCGCCATCTTCTCCTACGTCTTTGGCGGGGGTGACGAAGGGAACGAAGCGGAGAGCCCCGCTTCCACTCGAAATCGTTAGGCGAAGTCTCTCAGCCTAACCTGGTCGGCAGCCGGATCGAGCCCGGCCCGGCATTGAACGGCTACGCCGGCCTCTCGATCGGCTTTTAGCGCACGCGACTTCTTCCCGCTTCCGGGTCGTTAGGGCGGAAGGACGGTCGCCCTAACGATCAGGGTGCGAGCCGATCGATCGTCCAGGAATCGTCTTTTTGCCGGGTGTAACGAAAGCGGTCGTGCAGGCGATTGGCCCGGCCCTGCCAAAATTCGATCGTAATCGGAACGATGCGGAAGCCGCCCCAATGCGGCGGGAGCTCGATCACTTTCTCGCCGGCAAAACGTTCTTCCATTTCCGCTAGGCGCGCGTCAAGGATGCGCCGCGCATCGATCACTTCGCTCTGGCGCGAGACCCAGGCGCCGAGCTGGCTGCCCCGGGGGCGATCGTGAAAATAGGCTTCCGATTCCGCTCGCGAAGTTTTTTCGACCCGGCCGGTAACCCGGATCTGGCGCTCCAGTGATCCCCAGTAAGCGATAAACGCGGCTTCCGGGTTCGCCGCGAGTTCGTGGCCCTTGCCGCTTTCGTAGTTGGTAAAAAAAACGAACCCGCGCGAATCGAAACCCTTGAGCAGGACGATGCGGGCCGACGGTTTTCCGTCGGTCGTGGCAGTGGCGAGGCTGATCGCGTTCGCTTCCGGCAGACCGGAGTTGACGGCAGTCGAGAACCAGGTCGCGAATTGCTCGAACGGGTCGGGGTGCAACTCCGCCCGGTGCAAACCCTGGGTTTCGTATTCTCGCCGGAGGCCGGCCACGTCAATCGCGTCCATTTCCAAGGGTAATCCTATTCGAGCCGCGGCATGCTGTCGAAAATTGTTCGCGCCGGCGCGATTCCGGCCCGTTTCCGTTTGTGCCCGCGGCCGCGCTTCGTTAATAATCCGGAATGTTTAGTCTGACCATGCTCGGCAGCGGCAGCGCCGGGAATAGCGCGCTGATCGCGACCGATCATTGCCGGCTTCTGGTCGACGGCGGTTTAAGCGCGCGCCAGCTCGTCCTCCGGCTCGAGCTCTGCGGAGTTTCGCCTAACGAACTGGACGGGGTCCTCCTCACCCACGAGCACGGCGACCATGTCTGCGGGCTGGAAGTGCTCTGCCGGAATTTTCAGATCCCGATTTTTTGCAATGCCCTGACCGCCGAAGCGATCCGTCATGGTTCGTTAGGCGAACACCGCAACTTTCGCATTTTCCGGACGGGGGCCAGTTTTTCGATCTGCGATATCACGGTGGAAAGTTTCCCGGTGCCACACGACGCGGTTGAGCCGGTCGGCTACACCTTCCACGCCGGCGCGAGTGCGCTCGGCTACATCACCGATCTCGGGCACGCCACCCGCCTCGCGATTGAGCGCCTGCGCGAGGTGCAGACGCTCGTGATCGAGACGAATCACGACGAGAAAATGCTCCAGGCCGATCCGCATCGGCCGTGGCCGGTGAAGCAGCGCATCCAATCGCGGCACGGTCATCTATCCAACGCTGCCGCCGCCGCCGTCCTCGGACAGCTCGTCTCGGGCAAGATCGGCCGCGTCGTCCTCGGGCATTTGAGCCGCGATTGTAATTCGCCCGAGCTGGCCGCCGGGACGGTGCAGGCGGAGCTGGAGAAAATCGGTCGGCGCGACCTCGAGATTTTTTGCGCCGCGCAAACAGAGATCAGCCCGCGCTTCGCGATCGGCGCCACCCGCGGCGGCGCGTTCCAGCCGACCTTCGAGAATCTCCTTTTCGAGATCGCCTAACGATCTAGTCTTCGTCGCCGACGACGAGATGAATGATTCCGGCCGGGTCGGAAATCCAAAAGCCGTCGAAGTCTTCCCGGAGTTGTTCCACTTCATCGCGCCGCGCGACGCCGTGATTCTTCAGATAAGCGGCCGCGCTCTCGGTGTCGTTTGTCTCCAGCTCGAGCCAGATATCGGGATGGCTAATGTTTGGCACGCGGTCGATCCAGAGCCGGACGGGGCCGAACTGAAAGATGCAGCCTTCCGCTTCTTCCTCGATCACCGGCAAACCGAGGATGTCGCGATAGAAGGCAATCGTCTGCTCGTAGGTGTGGTACGGGCACTTGATCGCGATGTTGGCTCCGCCCGAAAAATTCGGACTGTTAACGTTGGCGACCATGGGAAAAATTTACGCGTGCCGGGCTTCGCCTGCCATTCGTTAGGCAAACAAAGCGCCGAACAAAATCAACCGCCGCCGGATCCTTCGCCGCCGGGCTCGGTCATCGCGACCGGATCGAGCGCGGCCTTTAGTTCCGCTTCCGGCAGGACTCTTTGCTCCAGGCAAAGCTGGCGCACGGTTTTGCCGGTCTTGACGCTCTCTTTCGCAATCTCGGCCGCGCGATCGTAGCCGATCTTCGGCGCCAGACTCGTCACCATCCCCATCGAAAGCTCAACCAATTCTGCACAACGCTCCTTGTTAGCCACGATGCCACGGATGCATTTCTCGGCGAACATATCCGCCGCATTGCCGAGGAGGCGGATGCTGCAGAGGAGATTGTGCGCGATGACCGGCATCATGACGTTGAGGTCCAGATTTCCGTTCGCGCCCGCCCAGGTGATGGTGGTGTCGGCTCCGATCACCTGGGTGCAAACCATCATGACCGATTCGCAGATGACCGGGTTCACTTTGCCGGGCATGATCGAGCTGCCGGGCTGGGTGGCGGGAAGCTGGATTTCGCCGAGGCCGCAGCGCGGGCCGCTGCTGAGGAGACGGATGTCGTTCGCAATTTTGAAAAGACTGACCGCGATCGTCTTGAGCTGGCCGCTGGCTTCGACCGCGCCGTCTTTCGCGCCCTGGGCTTCAAAATGGTCTTCGGCTTCGCGGAAGGCGATGCCAGTTCGTTGCTCGAGATGGCGCATGACTTTGACCGGGAAATCGAGATGGCGGTTGAGGCCGGTGCCGACCGCGGTACCGCCGAGCGCGAGTTCCTGGAGCGCGACGATGGCCTGCTCGGCGCGCCGTTTTCCGAAACGGATCTGCTGTGCGTAGCCGCCGAATTCCTGGCCGAGCCGGACGGGAGTCGCATCCATCAGATGGGTGCGGCCGATCTTGATTACGTCGTGAAATTCCGTCGCTTTCGCCGCCAGCGCGTCCCCCAGTTTCTCCAGCGCTGGGATGAGACATTGCTTCAGCTGCTCAGCGGCACTGATGTGGATGGCGGACGGGATGACGTCGTTGCTCGACTGACCCATGTTGACGTGATCGTTCGGGTGCACCGGCTCGCGCGCGCCGATCGGCTTGCCCGCGAGCTGGCAGCAACGATTGGAGATGACTTCGTTGGCGTTCGTGTTCGTGCTCGTGCCGGAACCGGTCTGGAAAATGTCGAGCGGGAAATGCTCGTCGAGCTTCCCTTCCGCCACTTCCTCCGCCGCCTGCACGATGAGCGCGCTGCGTTCCGCATCGAGCAAGCCAAGATCGTGGTTCGCCTGGGCCGCCGCCCATTTCAACAAGCCGAGGGCGCGGATAAAAGGGCGCGAAAAACGCCAGCCGCTGACCGGGAAATTCAGCACCGCGCGCTGGGTCGAGGCGCCGTAAAGAGCGGATTCAGGCACGGACATCTCGCCCATGGAATCCTTTTCCACGCGAGTCTTGCAGGCGCTCATGCCGTGCGGTGAACGGGAATTCTGGCGGTGGCGGGCCGGGCGTGACCGTTCCGGGTCTGCGCTTTCTGGAAGACGGTGATGAACATGGGCGGAATGTTTTGCAGGCAATACTCCGACTCGGCCCGATCGAAGAAAGTAGCGTGTTGGCGAAGTTCGTTCGTCACCTGGTAGATGATAAAGGCGCCGCCGGGTCTAAGCGCATCGTAGGTATCCTGGAGAAGAGCGCGTTTCTTCTTGATCTCGAGAATGCTGAAGGGAATGCCGGAGAGGATGTAATCGCACTGCGCAATGCCGCGGCGAGCGAGCTCCTCCGAAAGACTGGCGGCGTCGCGATTGATGACGTGCACGCGCGGATCGTCGGCGAATTGCCGCTCCAGATCGCGCGAAAATGCCGGATCCAATTCGAAAAGAAAAAGCTGTGAATCGGCGCTCATGCGGGCGGCCAGCTCGCGGGAGTGAACGCCTTCTCCGGGGCCGTATTCGGCAATTGTCCGGGCCTGGCTGAAATCGATTTTACTCGCGACCCGATCCACGAGCGCCTTCGAGCTGGGGATGATGGAAGCGATTCGAAACGGGTTTTGCAAAAACCGTTTGAAAAACAATGCGCTCATAAAGTTGCGAACAGTGAACCCCGGGCCCTCCCTTGTCCAGCAACGATCTCGCAAGGTTTTCCGGCTGCGCCCGTGTCTTCAGCACCGTGGGCGACGAGGAGCATCTGGCTTAAGAGCGCTGGCGACAGTCCTCTCCCCGGGGAAGAATTCGTGCCTAGGGACAAAACTCGGTGGTTGACACTAATTATAAAATTTATAATGCTCATTCTCAGCAATAAGTGTTGCCAGCGATGCCTAAATTTCTCAACCTCCCCACTATGCACAACTTATTGACGGTCAAGGAGACGGCGAAATACCTCCGCATCCCCCTGCCGACTGTCTATTATCTGGTTCAGCGGGGCCAGCTGCCCGCGATTCAGATTGGCGGGCGGTGGAGGATAAAAAAGGATTCTCTCGATAAAGATGTCCTAAAGGAAGACCGCTCCGGACAACCGACGGTCCTGGTGGTCGACGATGACGTCAGTCTGCAGAATCTCTTTAAAGTGTTCCTGAAGAAGATCGGCTTTAGCCGCGTGGTGGTGGGGACCGTGAAAGACGCGATCGCAGCTTTGGAGAAACAGCATTTCGATCTCCTCTTTCTCGATCTCAAACTACCGGATGGTCCGGCCGACGATGTCTATGAGACGGCGAAAGAAGTCGATCCCGAGCTGCCCATCGTCGTGATTACGGGCTACCCAGATAGCAACATGCTCAATCGGATTCTCGCCAAAGGTCCGGTCACGGTTTTGAAGAAACCGCTCAAATTGGATCAGCTGAAACAGACCGTCCGCATCCTCGGGCACAGGGAAGCGGCCAAACTCGCGGCCTGAATCCGGGTCGGTGCACTTTCAGGGTTCGCCATCGTCTCCGGTCCGATCTTTCTCTGGTCGGCCCTTGACTGATTAGCGATCGCAATTCACTTACACCCCGGCACCCGGCGCGGTTAGCTCAGTGGTAGAGCACTACCTTGACACGGTAGGGGTCACAGGTTCGAACCCTGTATCGCGCACCATTTTGCTGGGTCGAGGATTCACGGCAAGGTCCTCGAAAATACTTGGTCCGTCCTTCGACGGGGAATTTATCTTTACAAAATGGTCATAAAATCTGACTATCTCTCTCTTGCTAGAGGCAGTGTAAAAACTGGAAACGGTGCCTGCGCCCGGGAAGAGGCCGCGAATCCCAACCGCGGATGATGGTGTATAATCTGCTTTGAAGATGGACGAGGATCCCTCGCTCCCGGCGGCTAAAATTTCTTACTATGAAAACTGATGTCCTAATTATCGGCGGCGGTCCGGCCGGCTGCGCGGCCTCCATGTTCCTGAGCAAAGAAGGAGTCAAGCCGATCATTCTCGAGCAGGAAGAATTCCCGCGCTTTCACATCGGCGAATCGATGACGGGTGAAGCCGGCGCGCTGTTACGCCGCCTCGGTTTAGAAAAGAAGATGCTCGAGGCGAGCTATCCGGTAAAACACGGAGTGCGAGTTTACGGCACGAGCAGCTGGTTCATTCCAGTGGCGCGGCGGGACGAAAACTGGGAAATACAGCCGGCCACGACCTGGCAGGTACGCCGAAGTGATTTCGACGCCATGATGCTCGAAGAAGCTCAGGAGCGCGGCGCGACGCTCGTCCGCGGCCGGGCGACAGCGCCACTGCGGAGCGAAGACGGTGGGGTGCGCGGGGTGACGATGGTGCGACCCGATGGAACAGAAGAGGAAATCGAGGCAGAGCTGGTGATCGATTGCTCAGGCATGGCGACTTTCCTCGCGAATCAGAAAGCGACCGGCCCCAAATACCTCGGCAGTTACGACAAGCAGATCGCTTTTTTCACCCACGTCAAAGGCGCGCTGCGCGATGACGGCACCGCTGGGGAGATGGCGAAGGATAACACTCTCATTTTTTACCAGAAGAAGTATCACTGGGCCTGGGCCATCCCGTTGGATGAGGAAGTAGTCAGCGTCGGCATTGTCGTCCCGACGGCCGAATTCCAGAAGCACAAGATGGATCGGGAAGAATTTTTCCGCTTCTACTTGCCGCAGGTTAACCCTGATCTCACCCGCCGGATGGAAAACATCGAGTACGTCTCGAAGGTACACGTCATCCCGAACTACTCGTTCCAGGTGCGCGGCTTTTGCGGGAAAGGTTTTATCTGTCTCGGTGACGCGCACCGCTTCATCGATCCGATCTTTTCCTTCGGCATTTCCGCCGCCTTGCGCGAGGCGGAATTCGCCATCCCGCACATCATGTCTTACCTGCGGGGCGAGCGGCGTGATGAAGCGAATCCCTTCGATGCCTTCCAGCGTTTCTGCGAGAAAGGGAGCGATACTTTGGAAGATATGGTCGACCTTTTTTGGGAACAGCCGTTCGCCTTTGCCACTTTCGTACATCATCGCTACCGCGACCAACTGACCGATGCATTTGCCGGCCGGGTTTACGAGACCGAGCACCAGCCTTCCCATGCGATCATGCAATTCCGGAAGTTGCTCAAGCGCGAGCGCGACTACTCGCATGCAGACGATTATTCCATTCCGATCGGATCGCGCTATCATCCTGAAAGAGCGCCGTTATGGGCGCCTGATTCTCCCGTCGAAGGCACGGAGGAATGGCTTGAACGCAGCAAGGAGAAGGAATCTGGTCAGGTGACAGCGAACGATCCCGACGCTGCTAGCGAGCTGGTCAATGCAGAATAGATTTTAATCAGTAACCGAACATGGAAATACCACAGAAACTCATCGACTACATCAACACCAGCCGGGCTCCGCTGCCACCGGTCTCTGATCCGGAGGAACCGCTTCAGATCGATTCACTCGGACTCATCCGCCTGGTCTCTTTCATGGAAACCGATTGCGGCATTCGAGTGGAAGACGAAGAACTCGTTGCGGAAAATTTCGCCACCTTGCGCAGTTTGGGAGAGTTGGTCGAAAAGAAAACTCAGGGCGCGAACGCGCCTTCGTAATTCCACTTTGAAACAGCCCCGGCTCCCAGCCCGGGTTTTCCTTTCAGCGCTGCACTTCGCCATGAGTGACGTGCAGCCGCGTCACTTTCTCCCGGCTTCGATAATCTTCGGCACCACCTCTTGGGCCAGCTTACTGAACGCTGCCACGGCCGCGTTGGTGCCGGAGTCGATCAGCCGTAAGAGACCGATCTCGAGGCCGAGGCTTTTTCCGGCCAGCCGGATGGCTCGCAGCTTTGCCGTGCCCGGTTCGCGCAATGTGACCCGCGGCATCAGCGCAACGGCCTTCATCGGCGCGAGCGAGCGGAGGATCACTTCGATGGAATTGATTTCCGCCACGGTGCGCGGCCGAATCCGATGATTCCGGCAGATCTCATCGGTCATTCGGCGCATGACATAGGTATCGGGCAATTGCACGATGCGCTGGCGATGGAGCTCGGAAAGCTCCACCACGCGTCTTTTGGACCACGGATGCGATTCCGCCACGACGACGGTAAATTCGTCGTCGGCGAGATGCTCGTAGCGCAGGTTGGGTGAATGTCGTGTCACCCAGCCGAGCCCGACATCGAGCTGGCCTTCTTCCAGACAGGTTTCGATATCCGTCGAGGAGATTTCCGAGATGCTGAGATCGAGCCCCGGGTTCGCATCCGCAAAAGATCCAAGCAGCTTGGGCAGCAGCGCGAGACTCAAATAGGGGATGATGCCCACGCGCAATGTCCCGCGCAGCTCGCCCGGTTCGCTCCCCACTTCCTGGAGCGATTTTTCTACCTGGTGAAGAATAGTCCGGGCGTGCTCCTGGAAGACCAGCCCGGCGGAAGTTAAGGAAATTCTCCTTCCCCGGCGTTGAAATAAGACCGCACGCAGCCCGACCTCGAGGTCGCGCATCTGTTGCGAAACCGCCGGTTGCGAAACGCCCAGGCGTTTGGCCGCCCGGCTGAAGTTTCCGGCATCGGCCACTTCCAGGAAGTAACGGAGCTGACGAATCTCAAACGGTTCCTGCATGGCGCCTACGTTCGGCGCCATCCATAGGCGAGGCAACCTCTCCAAGAGATGACAAAAGAGTTACAAAAAAGTCTTCCATAAGATTGTCTTATTGTTGTATTTTAAAAATTCATTGCTTCGCACTTATGAACTCAGCAAAAAAAATCCTGTCTCTGTCTCTACTTGCATGGCTGGTTTGCGCACCGGCCTTTTCCACCTTCGCCGGCGATGCCGTGGCTAGTTCCACGCAGCAAAAGGTCCAGGCAGAAGAAAAAAAGAAGGAGTTCAAACGCCCACCTTATAATCCTGTCTCGCGCTGGAAGGAGGATTGGTCCGGCCTTCGCGCCTACGACCGCAATACGACGGGCGATCCCTTCGATCCGCTCAAATTCATTCCTCTGAACGACGACGGCTCCATCTGGCTGAGCCTGGGTGGCGGTCTCCGCAGCCGCTTTGAACACTTCAGTCATTTTAATTTCTCACCGGATTTGAAGGCGGGCTACTTCCTCTATCACCTCCTGCTTCATGGCGATCTGCACATCACGAAGTTCGTTCGGGTCTTCATCGAAGGGATCGACGCCGAAAATACCCAGCGCGATCTTCCGGGCGGTCTCCGCACCTCGGACGTGAATACGGCCGATCTGAACCAGGGATTTATGGACCTCAATTTTCCCTTCACCGATGGCGTGCTCACTCTGCGCGGCGGGCGGCAGTCATTTGCTTTTGGAAAACAGCGTCTGGTCAGCCCGCTGCCTTGGGGCAACGCCTATCGCCATTGGGATGGTTTCACCGCCATTGTGGAGACCCACGGCTGGAATGCGACTGGTTTCTGGAGCGAGTTCACCCCGGTGAACAAATATGAGTTCGATGAGCCCGATGGGCAGACAAAGTTTTATGGCCTTTATATTACCCGCGGCAAACCGGTCGACCCCTTTGCGCTCGATCTTTATTTCCTCGGCTTGGACAAGAATGACCCGGTCACCTTCAACGGCACCACTGGCCCTGAAGAGCGCTACACCATTGGCGGCCGCGTCCTTGGGGCACTCCATGGTTTCGATTACGAAGTTGAAAACGCCTACCAGTTTGGCAGCGTCGGTGCGGGCGACGTGAGCGCATGGATGATCGCGACGGAAGCTGGCTATACGATCAAGCAAGCGCCTCTCTCCCCTCGTCTATGGCTCGGCTTCGATTATGCGAGCGGCGACGATAGTGCGGGCCGCGACGTTGGAACCTTTAACCAGCTCTTTCCGCTCGGGCACGCCTATTTCGGCTACATCGACGCCATCGGGCGGCAGAATATCGTCGACCTCCATCCTGGCCTTTCGGTCAAGTGCGGCGAGAAGCTGACCGCGCGCGCCGAGGGCCACTTCTTCTGGCGGGCGGAGGCGGCTGACGCTCTCTACAACGCCGGCGGCGCTGTGGTTCGACGCGGAGCTCCCGGGACTTCCAAGGATGTGGGCTCGGAAGTGGATGTGGTCGCGAACTACAAGTTTGGCCGCCACCTCGATCTTGAGCTCGGCTACAGCCATTTTTTCCCGGGCAAGTTTATCAAGCAAACCGGGCCGGATGAAGACATCAACTTCTTCTATCTCCAGACCCAATTTTATTTTTAACTGAACTCGGCGACGCCCCCGGCTGTCGCCAGGAAGACCTCAACCAAAGGAGAACCGAACCATGAACCTGAACAAAGTAATCATCGCCGCCGCGTGCACTGCGCTGCTTTTCGCCGGCTGCAGCAAAAAAGAAACCACCAAGACAGAATCGAAGAAGGTTCGCGTCGGCTATATCGGCCTCACCTGCGAAGCTTCCATTTTCAGCGCCGTCGAGAACGGCTACTTCAAGGAGGAAGGGCTCGACGTCGAACTGATCAAGTGCGACTGGAAAAACTACAAGGACACCCTCGCCCTTGGCGGCTACGACATCACGCAGCATCTCGTGATGTATTTCCTGAAACCGATCGAACAGGGACTCGACGTCAAGTTCACCGGCGGCATCCATACCGGCTGCCTCCGCGTCCAAGCCTCGGCCAAAAGTGATATCACCACGGTGGAACAACTGCGCGGGAAACGAATCGGCGTGCCCGGGATGGGAACGCCGCCTTTCGTTTATGCAAATCGCGTGCTGAAACGGCACGGGATTGATGGGAGCAAGGAAATCGAATGGAAGGTTTTCCCGGTCGGTGAATTAGGCCTGGCGATCGACAAGGGAGAAGTCGATGCCGTGGCCGATTCCGAACCGATCGGAACCATGCTCCTGACCTCCGGCAAAGTGCGAAACGTCGCCGATCAGGCGGTCGATAGCGGCGACAAGGACGAGTATTGCTGTGAAGTGATCGCGAACGGGAAATGGCTCGCCGCCAATCCCAAGGCCGCCGCCGGAGCGACCCGCGCCCTGCTCAAAGGAGCCAAGTACGTCCACGCCAACCCCGAGGCGGCGGCCCAGATGTCCATCGACAAAAAGTACCTCGCTTCCAATCCAAAAATGAACGCGGCAGCTCTCTCCAAACTCGGCTACATCCCGAGCGTGTCGCGCGCCGAATCCTCGGTCGCAACCGCGGCCAAGGAAATGATCGCCGCCGGCATGCTGGCGCCCGGCACCAATGTCGACGAACTGGTCAAGCGCGCTTTTGCCCATCTCGATGGCGTGAGCGACGAGTGGATCGAGAAGACGGAAGTCAAGACCGTGGCCGTGAGCGATTCCATGCTGGCGCCCGCGGCCCCGAGCGCGCGTGAAGTGGCGGCGGCAAATGAAGAGAGTGGCTGCTGCACCATGTCCCTGGCGACCAACTGAGCCAGGGCAGGGGCGAATTGGCGCCGCCTTGTCTTAACAACCAAGCGCCGTTACTCGAAAAATTTTTCCCGCGCCGGGCGCAGGTCCAACTCCAGCGTCCAGGCCGTTCGCGGTTGAGTGGCAAGGTGCCAGTAGGCCTCCGCCATGCCATCGGGATCGAGCTTCGGCTCGTCTGTATTCATCGCCTCGCCCGCGGGGCCGATGATTCCATCCACCACCACATGCGCGACGTGCACGCCCTGTGGCCAAAGCTCGCGCGCCAACGACTGGACGAGCCCGCGCAGGGCGAACTTGGCACTGCTGAAAGCGAGCCAGCCGCCTCCCCGCACGCTCGAAGTGGCGCCGGTAAAGAGCATCACTCCCTCCCCGGCCTCGATCATGTCGGGCGCGGTTTGCTGCGCGCAGACAAAACCGCCTAACGTCGCGATCCGCCAGGAGCTTTGGAAATCTTCCACCGTCGTTCCAAGCAGGCCGTCGCCCGCCGACGAGCTCGCGCTGTGCAGCAGCGCACCGATCGGCCCCAGCTCCGCCCGCACGCGCTTGACCGCGGCTTCTACCTCGGACGGATGGCTCACGTCCGCGACCAGGGCCAGGGCGTTGCCGCCGGCGCTGGAAATCTCCTGCGCCAGTTCCTCAATGAACGCGGCGTGGCGGGCGACAAGCGCGACTGCATAACCTTCGCGCGCAAATCTCCGGGCCAGCGAAGCGCCGAGGCCGGGCCCTACGCCGGTAATGAATGCAACCCGACGCAGACTCATACTTTGCCTCCGCAAGACGCGCTCCCGGCCACGGGTGGGCGACGGGTGAGATCGTGTCTCGAATTAATCGGTGAGGAATCCATGACAAACGAACTGAAGTTCTCAGCATGCAGCTGGTCTCTGGCGCGAGCAACCTGACGGTCGCGCGCCGAGGAAAACTGAGTAAGAACTTCTGATGTCGAAGATTTCTGTCTGGCGGTTCGGTTCGTTTGCAGTTTGTTGGCTGGCCTCGTTTGCCACGCTGGCAATGGCACAGGAGCAGGAATTGGCTCCGATTGTTTCGCCGCCGCCTGCTCTGGCCACTCCTTCCGCCCCGCCCTCGGCCACGCCCAGCGCTACCGTGCAACAAGCCGCAGCCGCTGCTCAACCCACCGCAACTCCCGCTCCAGCACAGCTGAACGATGTTCTGCTCAAGAACATGAAACCGCGCGCGATCGGGCCCGCGGTGATGGGCGGCCGGGTTTCGGATATCGCGCTCGATCCTCGTAACCCCGCTGTCTTTTATGTCGGGCTCGGGACTGGCGGTCTTTTTAAAACGGGAAACAACGGGGCCACTTTCGACCCGATCTTTGACAAGCAACCCGTGCTCTCGATTGGCGCGGTGGCGATCGCGCCGTCCGATTCCGATGTCGTCTGGGTCGGGACCGGGGAAGCGAACGATCGCAATTCCTCGGAATGGGGCGACGGAGTTTACCGTTCAACCGACGGCGGCGGCACATGGACGAACGTTGGTCTGAAGGAAAGCCGCTCGATCGCGCGGATCGTGGTGCATCCGGCGAAACCGGAAGTCGCCTACGTCGCTGCGATGGGCAATCTCTGGAAGGACGGCGGCGAGCGCGGTCTCTACAAAACCACCGATGCGGGCAAAACGTGGAAGCTCGTCCTGAAGGCCCCCTCGCCTAACGACGCCCGGACCGGTTGCGGCGATGTCGCGCTCGATCCCTCGAATCCCGAGATCGTTTACGCGGCGCTTTACGCGCGGCAGCGCACCCCGTGGTCATTTGCCTACGGGGTCACAGCGACCAACGGCAACGATGTCGGCGGCATCTTTAAGAGCAGCGACGGCGGCGCGACTTGGAAAAAATGTGCGGGTGGCTTGCCCGGCCAGACGGGTCGCATCGGCTTGGCCGTGTCGCCGAGCAAACCAAAATTGGTCATGGCGGTGGTGCAGAGCGACGAAGGCGGCGCGAGCGACATCCGCGACATTCACAGCCGGCGTGGCGGCGTCTTCCGCTCCGAAGACGCGGGCGAGAAGTGGACACGGATGAGCGACATCAATCCTCGGCCGTTTTATTTCAGCCAGATCCGAATTGATCCGGCGAACGATCAGCGTGTTTACATCCTCGGGATGGCGGTGCTTGCCTCGGACGAGGGCGGGAAAAATTTCCGGGAGGATCTTTCGGAGAAAGTGCATCCCGATTGTCACGCGCTCGTGATCCAAGCGGGCTCCGCGCCGGCCCGGAACGTGCCCAAGCCGGAAGACAAAAACAAACCGCCGAAACCGCCCGTCTCCCAGCGGCTCTTGCTCGGGACGGATGGTGGCGTTTACCAAAGTTACGCCGCGGGCAAAGCCTGGGATCATCTCGCTAACATTCCGGCCGGCGAGTTCTACCGCATCTCGCTCGATGACACCCAGCCTTTCTACCGGATTGCCGGCGGCTTGCAGGACAATCTGAATTTCGTCGGCCCGAGCCAGGTGCCGAGCAAGGAAGGGATTCGCAATTCCGACTGGACCTCGCTCGAGGGCGGCGACGGATTTTATGTCGTCTTCGATCCCGCCGATCGGGACGTGTTTTATGCGGAAAGCCAGGAGGGCTTCATTCATCGCATCAATCTCCGCACTGGCCAAAAGCGCGATCTGCGCCCGGAAGCCGCGGAAGGGCAGGAACGTTATCGCTTTCACTGGAACGCGCCGCTCCTTGGCAGCAAACATCAACCAGGCGTTCTTTACCTCGGCGGGAACCGTGTTTTTCGTCTCACCGACAAGGCCGAGCATTTTCAGGTCATCAGCCCTGATCTGACGCGCAACGAGTCCGGCAAAGTCAACGCTGCCGGGAGCGGGGCGGAAAACTACGGCGTCATTTATTCGTTAGCCGAATCGTCCGTCAAGGCTGGGCTTCTCTGGGCCGGGACGGATGATGGACGCCTTTGGCTGACCCAGAACGACGGCGGGAATTGGAGCGAGCTGACCGAGAAACTGCCCGAGCCGGCGCGCGGGCAATGGATCGTGCGGATTGAGCCCGACGCGAAAGACCCCAAGGGCGCCTACGTCGTGACCAATGCCTACCGCGCGGGGGACAATCGCCCGGTCATTTTGCGCACGGCGGACATGGGCCAGACCTGGCAGAACATCACCGGCGAGGGCATTCCGCCTAACGATCCGGTGGAGGTCGTGCGGCAGGACCCGGTCAATCCCAGCCTTCTCTATGCCGGAACGCACTTCGGCTTGTTCACTTCGATCGATGGCGGCGCGCACTGGGTCCGGCTGGGCAATCTGCCTAACGTTCGGGTGGACGATCTCCAGATTCATCCGCGCACGGCCGATCTCGTCATCGCCACTCACGGCCGCAGCCTTGAGATTCTGGACGACACGCGGCCTTTGCGCGAGCTGACCCCGGAGGTGATGGCGAAACCGGCCCATCTCTTCACGATCGCGCCGGCTCGTGGTTTTTATCACCTGACCGGCTTCTCGGATTGGAACGGCAAGGGAGTCTTCCGCGGCGAAAATCCGCCGGAGGGCGCCCTGCTCACTTTTTGGGTGAAAGAATTCAACGGCGATGAAGTGAAGATCGCGATCACGAACGCGGCGGGCCAGCCGGTGGCGAATCTGAAGGCGCCGGGCGCGCCCGGATTGAACCGGGTGAACTGGGATCTGCGCCCGACTGAGGACGTGCGGGTCAAATACGGCGGCGACGATCCGCAGAAATTCGTCCCCAGCGGTGAGTACACCGCCGAGCTGAGCTACGGCAAGGAAAAGGCAAAACAAACTTTCCGGGTCGAGATCGCGGAAGGAATTACGACTCGTTAGGCGCGCGTTTTCAGTTCGTTAGGGGAGGCGGGGCAATTTGGTCTTGCCCGCGCTTCGGCGGCTTGTTATTCCTCGGGTGACCTACCGGCTGGCGATGAGCGCAAAAGCCTCTTCCGCAAATCCCTGGTTGCGATTGCACGAGGTGCTGGAGGCGGAGCTTGCTCAGTTGCATGGCCGCCCCGCTCTTCCGGCGGGCGCCCCTTTCGATCCCAAGCCACTCCGGTTGCCGCTTTCTACTAGGAGTTACTCTTAGGTAAAGATGCACTCCTCCCCCGATTGTGAGCCGGTCTCTTGGTCGCGAATTTGAAGGGCGTAATCGCAACAGGGCAACTTAGAAACCCAATGGCGCTCTATGATTCAACCATCGATTGATACTGCAGGACTGGCTCAGGCCTCGGACGAATGCCTCATGGCCGCGATCACCGATCGCCACCAAACCGCCTTGTGCGAGCTCTACCAGCGCTACGGCAAGACGCTCAAATCTGTTATCACCCGAGTCGTTCACGAAGAAGCGGAAGCGGACGATGTTTTGCAGGAAATCTTCCTCCAGATTTGGAAGGAAGCGGGAAATTACTCTTCGAAAGCGGGCCGACCTCTTGGCTGGGTGGTGACCCTGGCGCGACGGCGGGCGATCGATCGCCTGCGTCGCCGCCAGGCTTACTGCCGGGCGAAGGATCGTTTCGAATTGCAGCTCGAACATCCCACTTCCCGCTCCAACAGCCAGATGAGCGATGATTTGGTCCGCTCCGATCTGCGCCGATTTCTCGAACGTCAGCTCAGCGGGCTGCCGGAATATCAGCGCCAGGTGATCGAGCTCTCGTTTTTCGAAGGGCGGAGCCATCGCGAGATTTCGCATCTCACGAAGACTCCGTTAGGCACGGTCAAGACTCGTCTGGAACTTGGGCTGCGCAAATTGACCAACTGCATCCGCCCGCTCCGCCGCAAAATCTAGCGACGTTCAACCGGCCTCTTCGGCCTCGCCCACGTCGTCCTTGTCCGGCTCGATCTCCTCGTTCTCGAGGGAGAAGCGGCGCTTGCGCTTGTTTGCGGGCAAAGGCGAAAGGGTCATCGTGATATTTCGCCCGGCCGCTTTCGGTTCCATCTCCACCTGCGCCATGGTGGCGAGGTCGTCGCGCACCTTGTACATGAGCTGCATCCCAAATTCCTGGTGCGCCATCTCGCGGCCCCGGAATTGCAGCTGCACCCGCACCTTGTTTCCCTTGTCGAGAAACTGTTCGCCGTGGCGAATTTTCGTCAGGTAATCGTGGTCGTCGATGTTTACCCGAAACTTGATTTCCTTCAGTTTCGTTCCGGACGCTTTCTTTTCCTTCTCTTGTTTGGAAATGTCGTAACGGAATTTTCCGAAATCGACGATCTTGCAAACCGGAGGGTTGGCCGTCGGGGCCACTTCCACCAGGTCGAGGCCCATGCCTTGGGCGCGTTTGATGGCCTCGGACAATTTCATCACCCCGAGCTGCTCGCTGTTGGAGCCGAGGATCACCCGGACTTCACGGGCGCGAATCCGGCCGTTTACACGAATTTGTTGTTGCAGAATTTAGTATCTCCGGGCCGGCGCCGAGGGAGTGAGACTGACGCCGTCATTCTTATGCTCGCAATCTCACGTCGCGCTTTTCCGTCGCGCGCCGCACTCGGAAATCTTCGCGCCTGCGAGAGACGCGTCGACCGGTCCGCGGCTTCGCCCAGACCGAGGGGAAGTTGTATCCGACATCGGAAAAGTCGCAAGGTGTTTCTGATAGCAGCGATCACGCCGGCGGCCCGCCATATTGGGCGGCGTGCGCTTCGTAACCGACGATGTCATCGAGCATCGCCTCGATCGCCGCCGCCATCGGGGCCGCCTTGGCGAAGCCCGAAAAAACGGCGCGATCGCCGATCGGCGTATCGATCACGAAAGTGGGCCGCTGCGTCACCTGGAGGGCGTGAAATTCCGCCGTGCTCGTGCGCACCCGTCCCTCGATCTCGGGTGTTTTCGCCAACTGCAGCAGCCGGCTCCGATCGAGGCTGGTCGCGTCCGCCACAATCTTGGCCGCGATTTCCCAATCGGCGATTTTTTTGCCCTGGCGCAGTTCGGCGTGGCTGAGCGCGATCCAGGCGCGATCATCCTCCACGCCCAGCTCGCGCGCTGCTTCCGCGACGCAATTCGGTTCGGGATATTCGGCCCGGCCGGGCTCCACCCAGCTGGCGTCGAGCTGGACCGGCGAACGCATGAGCAGGCCGCTCCGCCGGTAATACCATTCGGTGTGCTCGCGCGTCGGCGGCAGGCCGGTTTTATCCATCAGCGCGATCTTCCACCGGAAGTCGGCCCGGTCGCCGTAACGGGCGCGCAATTCTTCCCAGGCGGGAATAGCCCAGTGACACCAGGAGGAAATAACGTCGAGGTAATTTGTGATGAGGAGTCGCATAGAAGATATAGGTCGCATACGACGCAAAAGTCTCCTAGGACCCAGAGCCGAAAATCTTGATCGACCTCAATCACATTCTGCTCTTCATCGCGCTCGTCTCGCCCTTGATCCTGCTCGTGCGCATCGCGCGCCTGCGCAATCGGCGGAATCACGGCTGGCGCATCGCCGCCGTCATCGTCCTCGCTGGCTGTGTGGCGGTGTGGCTGGTCGCACCGGGGTTTGCCGGCTTTGTCGGCGGACTTCTTTGGATTCTTCTTCTCCTCATTCCATCGCTGGCCGATCGCAAAATCGAGGAGCTTTACCTGAGCCGGCGCTTTCCCGACGCGCGGCGCCTTGCGGTCGCTAGGCACTGGCTCCATCCCTGGAAGGATTCGCCCTACCGGCCGGGATTGTTCCGCATTCTCGAGCAGGCCAGCGCCGGCCGGCTCGATCTCGCGCTCGATCAACTGGCGGTCGAACGTGAGCAAACCACCCCGGCCGGCCGTTTCGCGGCCGCGCTTACCTTTGCCCTGACCGAGAACTGGCTCGGCCTCGTGCAATGGTGCCGGCGCGATCTCTCCGTCCTGGCCAACCCTGCCATTCTTGCGCTCTATTTCCGCGCCTTGGGGGAAACCGGCGATTTGGAAGATCTTGTCCTGCTCCTCGCTTCCCGGGCCGACCACCGCGAACCTCGCCTAACGATCGATCGTCCGTGGTCCGCGAACCTCGCCCTCGTTCTGGCTTTCGCCGGCAAGACTGGCGCGCTGGCGCGTTTGTTTGCGGAAGAGCTGAGGGATGCGCCGCCCGCGGACAAGCAATTCTGGCTCGCGACTGCGGAGCTGGCTGAAGGACGACGGGAAGCTGGTATTGCACGTCTCCAGGAATTGCGCCCGACGGTGCGCGATCATCTCTTGCGTCGCTCGCTCGATCGACGTCTCGCGCAGCCGCCGCTAGCGCCGCTTTCCGCAGCTGGCAGCCAGCTGCTCAAGCGGGTCGCTGAGGGGAATATCGGCGCCCGCCAACCCGCAGCCCGGCATCGCTTCTCGGGCACACCGGCGGTCTGGGCGTTGATCCTTCTAAACGTCGCGATGTTCGTCGTCGAGCTGCTCGTTGGCGGGTCGACCAATTCACTCACGTTACAAAATCTCGGCGGGCTCGAGCCGGCCGCCGTCATCGAACGGCATGAGTACTGGCGCCTTTTCACGGCGCTCTTTCTTCATTACGGGATCCTCCACATTTCGATCAATTTGCTCGGCTTGTATATCCTGGGGCCAGCCTTGGAACGGATGATCGGGGCCGGCAAGTTCGTCCTCGGCTATCTCCTCAGCGGGCTCGGCTCGAGCGTCGTTGTCGTCGTCCTTTGGTGGCTGGGCCTGACGAAATCCAATCTCCTCGTTGGCGCGTCGGGCTGCATCATGGGCGTGATTGGGGTCTCGGCCGGGTTGCTCCTGCGCCATCGGGAATCGCCGTTGGTTGGTCGCCAGCTCCAGAACATTATCGCCATCGTCGCGATCCAGACGGTCTTCGATCTTTGGAGTCCTCAGGTGAGCTTGGCCGCCCATCTTGGCGGCTTCGTCAGCGGCCTCCTCGTCGGGATGGCGCTGGCCTCACAGGAGCCTCCGCGGCACGCTCGGATATCTGTGCGGCGGAGCGGCGCCTGACCGGCGGGCGGGTTACGGAATGCTTGCTGCTAGTAATTTTGCTGCCAGACTTCCGCCTCGTTCTGGGAACATCACTTTTCGCCATGCCGAACATTCAGACCTATAACGTCATCCCTAATCTTCCGGTGCAGCTCGAACCGTTGCGCGAGATGGTTTTCAATCTCTGGTGGACCTGGGAGCCATCCGCCCGCCGGCTCTTTCGCCATCTCGATCCGGTGCTCTGGGATCGGACCAACCATAACCCGCTGCGGATGCTCCAGCTCTCACGCCAGGCGCGGCTGGAAGAAGTGGCGAAGGACGAGGTTTTCCTACGCGATCTGGCGGATGTCTACAAAGCCTACCAAAAGTATCTCGGGCGCAAGGACACCTATGGGAAAAAAGGAGCGGGGCGCGAGATCAAGAAGCCGATCGCTTATTTCTCGGCTGAGTTTGGCTTCCATGAATCCATCCCGAATTACTCCGGTGGCCTGGGGATTCTTTCCGGCGATCATTGCAAATCGGCCAGTGACCTTGACCTGAATTTCATCGCGGTCGGCCTGCTTTATCGCCACGGCTATTTCAAGCAGCAGATCAACAAGGAAGGCTGGCAGGAAGCGATCAACCTGAACCAGAATTTTCATCACCTGCCGATTCGCGAGGTGATGCGCAACGACCAAATCCTGCTTATCTCCGTCAGTCTCCTCGGCCGAGAGGTCTTTGCTAAAATCTGGGAACTGCGAGTCGGGCGGGTCAATCTCTATCTGCTCGACACCGATATCGCCGAGAACCGCGCGGAAGATCGTTTGATCACAGCGGAATTATACGGCGGCGATCTCGAAATGCGGATGCGACAGGAGATCGTGCTCGGGATCGGCGGGGTCAAGGCGCTGAGCGCGCTTGGTCATGAGGCGGAAGTCTTTCACATGAATGAAGGGCACTCCGCTTTTCTCTCGCTCGAACGTATCCGCCTCTATGTCACGCAGCATAATCTCGATTTTTACTCCGCTCTCCAGGTTGTGGCCGCGGCCAACGTCTTTACCACTCACACGCCGGTCCCGGCCGGGAATGACTCTTTCCCGCGCGAGATGATGGTGCGGTATTTCCAGGACTTCGCCGCGCAACTTCGGATCCCGTTTGACGAGCTCTTCCGCTTTGGCCAGACCACGACGGATCCGGTGGCGAGCTTCAGCATGACCATTCTGGCTCTGCGCATGAGCCGGCACGCGAACGGGGTGAGCAAACTGCATGGCGAAGTGAGTCAATCGCTTTGGCAGGATGTCTGGGCGGGGGTGCCGACGCACGAGGTGCCGATCACCAGCATCACCAACGGCATTCATACCAAGACCTGGATGGCACCGGAGTTTTCCGCCCTTTACACCAAGTATCTCGGACCGTGGGAAGACAACCTGACCAAGCCCGATTTTTGGCGCGGCGTGATCGAGATTCCCGATTCGGAGCTATGGGAGACTCATCAGAAGCTGAAGCTTCGCCTGGTAAATTTCGTCCGTGACCGCGTACGCACGCGTCGCACTCGCATCGGCGAATCGCCGGAGGCGATACGCTCCGTCAATGCGATCCTCGATCCCGAAATCCTGACCATTGGCTTTGCCCGGCGCTTTGCGACCTACAAGCGCGGCGCCCTCCTCTTTAGCGATCCTGATCGTCTCCTGCGGATGTTAAACGACCTCGCCCGGCCGGTGCAGTTCGTCTTCGCCGGGAAATCGCATCCCCGCGACGAGGGCGGCAAAACACTCATTCAACAGGTCTACAAGCTGACTCGCGAAACCGGTTTTCATAACCGGATAGTCTTTGTCGAAGATTATGACACTTACATTGCACGCCGCCTCGTCCAGGGAGTGGATCTCTGGTTAAACAATCCTTTGCGTCCGCTCGAAGCGAGTGGGACGAGCGGGATGAAACTCCCCCCTAACGGCGGCCTTAACCTCAGCGTTCTCGATGGCTGGTGGTGCGAAGGATTCAACGGCAAGAATGGCTGGGCCATCGGGGCCGAGATCGAGGACGGCGATGGCGAGTTTCAAAACGAGGTCGATGCCGCCAGCCTTTACCAACTCCTCGAGAACCAGATCATTCCGCTTTACTACGCCAAACCCGACGGCAGGCTCCCGCTCGCCTGGCTGCAACTCATGCGGGAATCGATCCGCAGCGTCACGCCCGTCTTTAACACTCACCGGATGGTTGAGGAATACACCGAACGCCTTTATCTGCCAGCGGCCAAAGCGCACCAGGAGTTCGCTCGCGATGGCTGGCGCGCCGCCACTGAGCTAAGTCAATGGAAGGCGCAGATGAGAAAGGATTGGCCGCAGGTGCGGATCAGTGACGTGCAAATCGGGAACAAGGACCGGCAAAAAATTCATGTCGGCGATTCGCTCGAGGTCTCGGCCCGGGTGCACCTCGGCGCGGTCGATCCCAAACACGTGCGGATCGAGGCTTACCACGGCGAAGCGGAAAACGACGGCGTGCGCAGCCCCGCAATCACGGTCCTGGGAAATGGGAATCGACTTGGGGAGGGCGGCGATTATCTCTACGAGGGATCTATCCCCACTTCGGAAAGCGGAACCTACGGTTTCAACGTGCGCGTAATTCCGACTTATCCACATCTAGTCCAGGCTCATGAGTTGCGGCTCATCACCTGGGCCTAGCGCCGGGGGCTTTGCTTTAATCCGTTAGGTTAGGTTCGTGTAGGCTGCTTGTTATAAGCGGTCTGAATAGGTCCATCCTTGGCGGAAGAGAAAACATTGCTTGCTCTATCCTGTCTCTGGCTTATAACTGCGCATGGACGTATCTGTTAAACAACTAGAAGAAGCAGTGTCGGTCAGACGACAAATCGACCAACTGCAAAGTCGACTCAAAAGTATCCTGAGCGGCTCAAGTGCGCCGAGCAGCTCAACTAGCTCTGCGGACTCTGCGCCGGCCAGCAGTGGTCGGAAGACGCGGAAGCGCCGCGGCGGACTTTCTGCCGCGGGGCGTGAACGCATCGCGGCTGCGGCACGCGCGCGTTGGGCGCGGGCGAAGGCGAACTCCGGTGGGGGTAGCTCGAGCTCGAGTTCCAAGGCCGCGAAAAGCAAAAAGAAATCCGGCGGAAAAAAGAAGGGCATTAGCGCCGCTGGCCGGAAGAAGCTTTCCCAGATGATGAAGGCACGCTGGGCCGCTCGCCGCAAAGGCCAGGGCTAAGTCGCCAAAATCAGACTTCGTTAAACTCGTCTCTTCGTTTCAAAGCGTGGAGACGAGGCGAATAAATTCTCGATAATCCGCGGCCTCGCGCGCTGCTTTGTTCAGTGCTGCGAGCCGCGGGTTGTCATTTGGTTGGCGCAGCTGGACTCGCTGCGGGCCTGCTCCATCCGCAAAGACGATCTCGTCCCACTGGATGGATTTGATTTGGGCGTCAAATCTCGCCACGGCGCGACCGCGGAAATAAGCCCGGGTATCTTCGGGTGGCGCAAATATCGCGCGCTTTATCTCCGCTTCAGTTACAAAGCGGCGCATCGTTCCTTGCCGCAGCAGTTCGTAAAAGAGACCCGCCTCTGGAGCGATGTTGTGGTATTCCAGGTCGATCGCTTGCAGCCATGGATCGCTCCACGATAACTGCTCTTCCGCGCGCAGCGTTTCGAGTAGCTCTTTCTTTGCCACCCAATCCACGCGGTCGCGGCAGAGTCTATGATCCCGTTCCAAGTCGTTTAAGACGGTGCCCCACTCCTGCAGCAGCCATTTCGTTTCCTCGTCTGGATCCTGTCCCGCGACTTTCAGGGCAGCGGCGAGATAAATCCGTTGCACATCGATCGCGGAGATCTTCCGTCCGTCGGTGAGTTCAATGATCCAGTCGTAAGTCTGATCCCGGCTAATCGATTTCGTAGCGTCGACCGGTTGGGCGATCTCGAGCTGAGGCGCGGCCCCGCGCTCAATCAAGTCCAGGACCAGGGCGGTCGTCCCGATCTTTAGGGCCGTCGCCCACTCACTCATGTTGGCGTCGCCGAGAATGACGTGGAAACGCCGGTACTGACTGGCATCCGCATGCGGTTCATCGCGGGTGTTGACCAGCGGCCGCCGGTTCATCGTGTCGATGCTCACGAGCACGGCGAAGAAATCCGCTCGCTGCGAGATCTGGTAGGTCCCGGTTTGCCCCGCGGCACTCTCCGCTTCGATTCCCATCTTTCCAGCGCCGGCAAAAATCTGGCGAGTGACGAGAAAAGGGAGGACTCCAGCGACGATCTGGTCCCAGGTGACATCGCGCCGCATCAGATAATTGTCGTGGCACCCGTAACTGTGGCCGGAGAAATCGGTGTTGTTTTTGTAGAGCCGGATCGACTGGGCGTCCGGCAATTTCAGGTTCCGGCGGCGCGCGCATTCCGCCAGGATGCGTTCCCCCGCCTTATCCTGCGCCACCAAGTCGCGCAGAGTGGTGCACTCCGGGGTGGAATACTCCGGGTGCGCATGATCGTTGTAAAAACGCGCCCCGTTGCTCAGCACCAGGTCGCTCTTGATTTCCTCGAAACTGAGCGGCCGATTGCGATCGATCTCGAAATAGGCCGATTCGTCGGTGTCCTGAAGCAGTTCCGCCGCGCGAAAACCGCGTGCATCGCAATGCGGATCCTCCAGGTCGTAATCCCATTTCATGTGCGCGCCATGCTCCGTATAGCCGCGCACCAGTTCGATTGATTCCGCCACGACGTCGACCGCTTCCGCCCCATCGACCGTGATCCCGTACTCCGTTTCCAGCCCAAAGACGCGTCTCATCGCCGTTCAACATACACGCGCCGCGCCGCGCAATCCTGCGGGGAGTGAGCGGCTTTCGCCTAACAAATGCGCGGCAACTGCTCGCCCGAGAGCATGTCGACTACGCGCGTTCCGCCGACGCGGGTCTTCATCGTGACAAAGCCGGGATGGTCGCGCACCACTTCCCCGATCACGGCGGCTTCTTTGCCTAACGGATGTTGACGCATCGCCGCCAGGACCGCGTCCGCCGCCGCCGGAGGAACGACCGCGATCAGTTTGCCTTCGTTGGCGACATACAAAGGATCGAGCCCGAGAATCTCGCAGGCACCCTTCACTTCCTCGCTGATCGGCACCGCCGCTTCCTGCAGGAGAACGCCGACGTTGGCCGATTGCGCGATCTCCGTCATGACGCTGGTCACGCCGCCGCGGGTCGGGTCGCGCAAGACGTGGACATCGCTGCAGGCTTCCAGGATTGCCTGCACCAGACCGTTGAGGGCGGCGGTGTCGCTCGCGATCTCGGTTTCAAATTCCAACCCTTCGCGCACCGACATGATGGCGATGCCGTGGACCGCGATCTGACCGCTAACGATGATCTTATCGCCAGCCTGCGCGCGCGCTGGCCGGATATCAACGCCCGCCGGGACGACACCGATGCCCGCGGTATTGATGAAAATCTTATCGGCCTTGCCGCGGTCGACGACCTTGGTATCGCCGGTGACGAGTTGCACCCCGGCCTCGTCCGCCGCGGCCCGCATCGATTGCACGATGCGCCAGAAATCTTCCATCGGCAGGCCTTCTTCGAGAATAAAACCGACCGAAAGGTAAAGCGGCCGCGCCCCGCACATGGCGAGGTCGTTGACCGTGCCGTGCACCGCCATCCTGCCGATGTCGCCGCCCGGGAAAAAGATCGGGCTGACCACATAGGAATCGGTGCTGAAGGCGAGCCGCTCCTTGCCTAACGAGAAAATAGCGCCGTCGTGCATCGGCGTCAGCAGCTCATTGGCAAACTGCGGCACGATCATCTTGGAAATCAGGCGGTGACTCAGTTTCCCACCACTGCCATGCGCGAGGACGATCTCTTTGTATTCCGTGATCGGAATTGGGCAGCTCGCCGTGAGCAGATTTCCATCCGCGGCAGGCTGATCAGAAGGGCTGGAGGTCAAGGAGTCGTTAGGTGACATCCTCTGCCCCTAACGCGATGTGCACCAAATCCCAAATGATATGCACGGCGGTGGCGTGCGCTTCCTGGATCCGGTGAATGCTGAAGGATGGAACGATATAACAGTAATCAGACACCTCGGGAAAACGGCCGCCGTCTTTGCCGGAGAAAGCCACGCTCAGCATCTTCTTCTTCCGCGCTTCCTCCAGCGCGTAAATCAGGTTAGGCGACTTCCCGCTGCTGCTGAAGACCATCGCGACGTCGTTTTCTGTCGCCTGGAGCCGGAGCTGATTGACGTAAACCCGGGTAAAATCGAGATCGTTGCTGATCGCCGTCATGGTCGCGATATCGGTCATGAGCGGAATGGCGGGAAAAGCGAGCCGCTTCTCGATGATCGGGTGATTGAATTCGACCGCGATATGGAGCGCGTCGCAGAGGCTGCCGCCATTCCCCATGACGAAGAGCCGGCCGCCCTGCTTGAAGCGCTCCGCCAAGGCGCGCGACATCTCGTCGAGCGATTCGGCGTAGGTGGCGAAGAACTTCTCCTTCGTCTCCATGCTCTCGGCGCATTTGCGCAGAACCTTTTCGCGGAACGGCTCCGTCATCCGATCGGTCGCCGTCTCGAGCGAGGTACTCATGCACTAACTGGCTTTGGCCAGCTCTGCCTCGTCGTTAGGCGAAGCGGCCGGCTTTTGCAGATGCCGCCCATAGGCGTAATAAGCCGCGCAGGCGCCTTCGGCCGAGACCATGGTTGCGCCTAACGGGTGCTCCGGATTGCAAAGAGTGCCGAAGGCCGGGCAATCGTGCGGCTTCTTCACCCCGCGCAAGACCAGGCCGCTGATGCAGATCTCCGGTTCCTTGGTGTCGATCTCGCGCACATCGAAAATTCGCTCGGCGTCGTGCTCGCGCATTTCGTAGCGCAGCTTGTAGCCGCTCTTCGGAATGGAACCGACCCCGCGCCACTTCCGATCGCCGACTTCGAAAACCTTGTTCACCAGATCCTGCGCCGGCCGGTTGCCGTCCCGATTCACCACCCGCGGATATTGGTTTTCCACTTCCGCCCTGCCCTCTTCGAGCTGCCGGATGGTCATGAGCGTGCCTTCGAGGATGTCGATTGGTTCGAAGCCGGTGATCACGATCGGCACTTTGAAGCGCGCCGCGAGCGGTTCGTATTCGCGGTAACCCATCACGGTGCAGACGTGCCCGGGCCCGAGAAAGCCCTGCACGCGGTTGAGCGGTGACTGCAAAATGGAAGCGATCGCCGGCGGCACGAGGACGTGGGAAACAAGGACGGAGAAATTCTTGATTCCCTGTTGCGCGGCCTGCCAGACCGCCATGGCGTTGCCGGGCGCGGTCGTCTCGAAACCGATCGCGAAAAAAACCACTTTCTTGTCCGGATGAGCCCGGGCGATTTTCAGGCAATCGATCGGCGAATAAACGACCCGGACATCGGCCCCGCGTGATTTCAGGATGAGGAGATCATCCTTCGAGCCCGGGACGCGCAACATGTCGCCGAAAGAGCAGAAGATCACGTCGGGGCGGCGCGCGATCTCCAGCGCCTTGTCGATCATCTCGAGCGAAGTGACACAGACCGGGCAACCAGGCCCGTGAACCAATTCCACTTCCTTGGGCAAAAGCCGGTCGATTCCATACTTCACGATCGAGTGGGTCTGGCCGCCGCAGACTTCCATCAGGACCCACGGCTTGGTTACGATCCGCTTGATCTCGTCGATGATTTTCCCCGCGAGCGCTTCGTCGCGATATTCGTCGAGGTATTTCATGCCGCTCGGGAAACGGAATCCGGCGGCGCCTCGTGAGATAAATTCTCTCCGGCCTCGGGCACATCGGGCGTGTCCAGTTCGCCGAGTTGCTGCATCTGTTCGAGCGCCTTGTAGGTGCGGGCCGCTTCCGCTTCATCCACTTTACTCAGGGCAAAACCGACATGGACCAAAACGTAATCGCCCATCCCGACTTCGGGCGTGTACTCGAGACAGACCTGCTTCACGATCCCGCCGAAGTTCGCCTTGCCCATGCGCACGCCGTTGGCGTCGGTGCTGATTTCAGTGAGCTTCCCGGGAATTGCCAGACACATATTTTTTCGCCCTCTCGCTGTCGGGGACGACCTTGCTGATCGCCACTCCGTCGCAGATTAAAACTCTATCACCTTGGACCGCGTCCGTCAGGAGCCCGAGCGGTATTTTTTTGCTCGCCCCGTGAATTCGAATTTTGCCCACCGCCATCCCTTCCTCGGTGAAAATCTCGATGATTTCGCCATAGACGAGATTCATGCGACCTCCCGGATGGAACTGGTGGCGGCCCAGACTTGGCCGAGCGCGATCCCGCCGTCGTTAGGCGGGACTCGCTGTTGCCAGTAAGGCTGGTGGCCCGCGTCCCGAAGCTTTTCGATCACCCGCTCGGTCAGGTATCGGTTTTGGAAACAACCGCCGCTCAAGGCCACTTTCGGCTGAGCGAAATGCCGGGCGACCGCAACGATCGCGTCGACCAACATGTTGTGAAAACGCGCCGCGATCAGCCCGGGCTCGACATTTTGCCGGCGATCCTCGAGGAGCGCGCGCAGAGCCGGTTCCCAATCAACAACTAGCGGCTCCGCATCCCGCAGCGTGAATGGATAACTTTCCTCGCATCCCCCCGCGATCGCGAACTCCAGCTCCACCGCGGCCTGGCCTTCAAAAGTGGAGCGCGCGCGCAAGCCGGCGAGGGCGGCGACGCCATCAAAGAGGCGCCCGGCGCTCGAGGTCAGGGGCGAGTTCACCTGGTTACGCAACATCCCTCGCAAAGTCTTTATTTCCACGCTGCTGAAGTTCGCTGCGATGGCCGGGTGATCCCACACTTCCTCGCCGAAAATTTCGTGGAGCAGGCCGAGCGCGCTGCGGCGCGGTTCACGCACCGCCGCGTCGCCCCCGGGCAAACGAAACGTCCGAAGGTGCGCCACCCGGCGACACGAGTTTTCCTCCACCAGAAAAAATTCGCCGCCCCAGATCGTGGCGTCGGCGCCGTAGCCAGTGCCGTCCCAGGCGACGCCGAGGAGCGGTGGCTCGATTTCATTTTCCGCCATACAGGAAGCGATGTGCGCCCAGTGATGTTGCACCGCGAATTTCGGACCCGGCTGCTGCAGGGCGTGTTTGGTCGAAAGATATTCGGGGTGCAGATCATGCGCGATGAGATCGGGTTTCGCTTCGTAAAGCCGGGGCAAATCCGCGACGGAGCGAGTGAACGCATCGTGCGCTTCCCGGGTCGCGAGGTCGCCGATGTGCTGACTCACGAAAACGTTGCGATCAACGCTGAGGGCGACGGCGTTTTTGAGGTGGGCGCCCACCGCGAGCACGGTTTTTTGGTGATGGCGCAAGGTGATTGGAAGCGGGGCGTAACCGCGGGCGCGGCGCAGAACCATTTCGCGCCCGGCCATGAGTCGAACGATCGAATCATCGACGTGCCTAACGACAGGTCGGTTGTGGACAAGGAAAAAATCGGCCAGGCCTCCGAGCCGTTCCAGTGCTTCGTTTTCGTCGATGCAGATCGGCTCGTCGCTCAGGTTTCCGCTCGTCGCTACGACAGGGAAATTCAATTCGCGCAGGAGTAAATGGTGCAGCGGCGTGTAGGGCAACATGACGCCGAGATTCGGATTCGCCGGAGCGACCGCCGGAGATAAATTGCCCGGGTCTAAGCGCCGCAAGAGAACGATCGGCGCCTCCGGCGAATTGAGCAGCTCTTCTTCAAGTTCCGTGACTTCAGCCAGCGCGCGGACCTGTTCGAGCGACGGGAACAGGACGGCGAATGGCTTTTCTTCGCGATGTTTGCGCGCGCGCAACCTCAAAACCGCCTCGCGCTGACGTGCGTCGACCAGGAGTTGGAAACCGCCGAGCCCCTTGAGCGCGACGATCTTTCCAGCGCGTATCTCGGCCGCGGCCTGCTCCAGGGCATCGTCCGCCGTGGCCGCTGTTTCGCCCAACGAATCCCAAAGTTGCAACTCCGGTCCGCAAACCGGGCAGGCGGTGGGCTCGGCATGGAAACGGCGATTGCCTGGGTCGCGATACTCGCGGGTGCACTCGGCACACATCGTGAATTTTTTCATCGAAGTGTTGGCGCGATCGTATGGGAGCGCCTCGATGATGGAGAAACGAGGTCCGCAGTTGGTGCAATTGGTGAACGGGTAGCGAAACCGCCGATCCTGCGGCTCGAAAATCTCGCGCAAACAATCCTCGCAGGTCGCGATATCGGGGAGGATGAGCGCCGTCTTTCCGCCGCTTTCTTCGCTCTCCCGGATTTCGAATGCCTCGTAACCGACTGGATCGAGCTGAACGCTCTCGCAGCTCTGGATAACTGCGCGCGGCGGCTTCTCCTTCGTTAGGCGGACGAGAAAACTTCGCAGCTGCGACGCGCCTCCTTCCACTTCGAGGAAAACTCCCTGGGAGGAATTGTTGACCCAGCCACGCAGCGAAAGCTCAGTTGCCAACCGATAGACGAAGGGTCGA
>JBBPZS010000068.1:0-7356 GCA_038198605.1 Chthoniobacterales bacterium
AGTGGTCGTCCTCGGGGGCGGCACATCGGGCGTGAACGCGGCCCGCATGGCGACCGGCCTCTCGGCCGACGTGACCATTCTCGAAGTCGACCTGGAGCGGATGCGTTTTCTCGATATCACGATGCAGAACGCGAACACGCTCTATTCCAACGAGGCAAACTTGCAGGAACTGATGCCGACGGTCGATCTGCTCATCGGCGCGGTCCTGGTGCCGGGGGCGAAGGCGCCCAAGCTCATCTCCCGCGAAATGCTGCGCCAGATGCGACCCGGCAGCGTGCTCGTGGATATCGCGATCGACCAGGGCGGCTGCGTGGAAACATCCCGCCCCACGACCCACCTCGACCCGGTCTATGTCGAGGAAGAGGTCATTCATTATTGTGTCGCCAACATGCCGGCGGCCTACGCCCGGACCGCGACCCAGGCGCTAACGAACGTTACTTATCGCTACGTTGAGCTCCTGGCGGATCTCGGTTTGAAGGAAGCCTGCGAACGCCAGCCCGCGCTCATCGGCGGCATCAACACGATGGACGGCCGAATGACCCATCGCGCCGTCGCCGAAGCCCACGGGATGGAATTCGAGCCGCCGTTTCAGGTTAACGGAGGCGCTGCATTTCCTTCCTAGACGGGCATTTTCAACGCGATCGGCCGGAAAAAATAAATGCCGCAGGTCCGAAAACTTCGCTTGCCCCGAATCAATAGTTAACCCAACATGGGCGTTCATCCATAACCTATGAAGAAATATATCTGCATCCTGGCTAGCGCCGCGCTCCTCGTAGCGTGCGAACAAAAAACCGAAACCGTGACTCCGGCCGCATCACCGGCCGAGACGACCGAGAATAACACGACTGTCGTGAATCCTCCGGCCGCCGCGACGGACACGACCACCAACAACAACACCACGGTCATGACGACCCCGATGGAATCGACGCCGATGGCGACGATGACTCCGGCTACGACCGAAGGCACCACGGAGTCGACCACGACCTCCGAGGCGGCTCCGACTCCGTAATCCAAGCTTAACTTCTTAACGCAATATCTTCCCACGGGTATCGCCCGGGGGAAGATTTTTGCTGTACCGGGGCCAGGTTCATGTGGTGCGGACAAGCCTCTCGTCGTCAGGCAAGCGCCGCTAAGTCGCGCGCGTCCAGACCGCCGGCCCACGGACAAAACGTTCCACCCGCTCCTCCTTGAACGCGGCCTCTTCCGGGGACCAGACGTAATGCTCGATCGTGATCTCGGGGTGCTCGATCCGGATGACATTAAAGGAATTGGCTTCGCCCCGCCCGCGCGTGGAGATGGTTGTCCCGGCCTGCACCACCAGCGCGGAGTGACCTTCGATTTGATACCGCTGCGCAGTCAGCGCGGTGTGATGCAAATGGAGATGGCCCGCCAGAAGCAGATCCACCCCCGCTCGCGCCAGCCCTTCCATCGCCATCACCGCCCGCCCGACCAAATTGCTGCGCAGGCCAACGGGCACATCAAAAGGATGATGAGTCACCACGACCTTCACTAACTCGGGCCGGGCCTGGGAAAGAATCCTGCTCGCCTTCGCGACCTGCCGCTGGTTGATCCGGCCATATTTTCTTGTGAGAGACCTGGCGGTATTAATCCCCAGGACGGCGATCTCATCGTCCTCGAAAAAGGGCATCAGTTCCCGAGAAATATAGTGGCGATAACGGCCGAGCGGACTCACGAAACGGCGAATCACATCCCAGAGCGGGATATCATGGTTTCCCGGAACCACCAGTTGGGGCTCTGGCATTCGTCCCAGAAATGTCCGGGCCGCGCGATATTCCTTCCGCCGCGCTCGCTGCGTGAAATCGCCCGAGATGACCACAAGATCGGGCGCGAAGCTATGCGCGGCCGCGATCAGCGGTTCGACTAACGAATCGTTCACCCGGCCGAAATGCAGATCAGAAAGATGGAGTAGCGTCCTCACCCGCCCCGCTTCTCCCGGGGCGCCAGGACGCAAAGTCGGCGGGGCGCGAGTTGAAACCGCATCGGGCTCTGCAATGTCTCCAATTCGCCGTCGACCGCCGCTTTCAGCCGGCGCCGACGCAAAGTCTCGATCGTGACGTCGGAGGCGCAGATGACCTCGTAATCAATCCCGGGCCGCAAACGGCGGAGGAGAGCCCGCAAACCGAGACGGAAAATCGTCGCCCGGCCGGACATCCGGGCGACGTAGAGAGCGAATTTTTCTTCCGCGAGACATTCCACGCCGGCGAGGGCAAAGGCTTCCATCTGGAAAGCGTTCGAGCAGATCATGACAAGGGGCGTTTCCCGGACCACTTCGCCTTTCTCTGTCGCCAAACGCACCCGGATGCGCGGCGCGGGCTGGAAAGCCGTGAGCAGGACCGAGAGGTAAGCATTCAGCTGGTTCCGGCCGAAGCGCCGGTAGAGTTTTCGCCGCCGCAAAAGCACCGCCGGATGAATCCCGATGCTGCTGTTATTCAGCACCAGGCGTCCATCCAGGTCGAGCACGGAAGCGCGGACTGGCTCGCCCTCGAGGACAACGCGCGCCGCCTCTTCCAGCTCGAGCGGAATGCCTAGATTCTTCGCGAAATAGTTGAAGGTCCCGAGCGGCAGCACGCCCAAATTTTTTCCGTGCTCGCGCGCGGCTTCGGCCACTCCGCAAATTGTTCCGTCACCGCCTCCCGCGACCAGGACTTCGCAATCACTTTTGGCTTTTTCCTGCGCCAGCCGGCTAATTTCGTCACCAGAGGCCACGGAAATGGCGAACGATCTGCCCGAGGCACGGAAAACCTTTTCTAGGATTTCAATCGATTCGCGCGCCTGGTGTGAACCGGAGCCGGCATTCAGGATGACCTCAATCGAATTCGCCATGTTGCATAGGAATCGGCTCTGAGGTCTCCGCTATCCGCCTTCCGCACCTAGATGTTTGCGACGTGCAGGTCCTCGTCCTTCTCCGCGTCGTATTGATATGGCGGGCCGAGGACGACCGGCGTTTTCTTGAAATTATGTTTCGGCGGGGGCGACTCAGTCTGCCACTCCAATCCGGTCGCGCGCCAGGGATTAGGTCCAGCGGCCCGGCCAAACTTAAGCGACCAGAGAAAATAAAGGAGCGGAAGCAAATAACCAATGCCAAGGATCGATGCGCCTGCCGTCGATAAGACATGGAAGACCTGAAACTCGGGCGGGTAAGCGTGATAACGCCGCGGCATCCCAAGATAACCGAGCAGAAATTGCGGGAAAAAAGTCAGGTTAAAGCCAATGAAGGTGATGATCGCGGCCATCTTCCCCAAAAACTCCGGATAGAGCCGCCCGGTCATCTTTGGCCACCAGTAATGCAGGCCGCCCATGAAGGCCATGACCATGCCGCCGACCATGATGTAATGGAAGTGGGCCACGACAAAGTATGTGTCGGTGACATGGACATCGACCGCGAGCGAGGCCAGAAAAAGACCCGTCAGCCCGCCGATGGTAAACAGCCCAATGAAACCAAGCGCGTAAAGCATCGGCGTTTGAAAAGTGATCGAGCCTTTGTGCAAGGTGGCCGTCCAGTTAAAAACCTTTATCCCGGACGGGACCGCGACGACGAAACTGAGAATGGAAAAGACCATCCCGGCATAGATGGACTGCGAGCTAACAAACATATGATGCCCCCAGACGACGAATCCCAGGATGGCAATTGCCATGCTGGCGGAAGCAATCCAAGCGTAACCAAAGACCTGCTTGCGCGAGAAACAGGTAATCAATTCACTCACCACGCCCATTCCCGGGAGAATCATGATGTAAACCGCCGGGTGGGAGTAGAACCAGAAGAGGTGCTGGAAAAGAACCGGATCGCCTCCCAATTTTGGATCGAAAATCCCCACGCCCCAGAGCCGTTCCACCGACATCAGGGCGAGTGTGATCGCCAGCACCGGGGTGGCGAGAACCATGATGAGACTGGTGGCGTAATGTGACCAGATAAAGAGCGGAAGGCGGAACCAGGTGAGCCCGGGCGCGCGCATCTTGTGGATCGTGACGATAAAATTCAGCCCAGTCAGGATGGAAGAAAATCCTGCGATGAACACCCCCGCCGCCATCGAGATGACATGGGAGTTCGCGTAGGTCGTGCTGTAAGGCGTGTAGAAGGTCCAGCCGGTATCGACTCCGCCGTGAATGAGCGACCAAAGCGCGAGAGCGCCGCCGGCAATGAAGATATACCAGCTGAGCAAATTCAATCTCGGGAAGGCGACGTCCCGCGCTCCCAGCATCATCGGGATCGTAAAATTTCCCAGCACCGCCGGGATCGATGGAATGAGAAAGAACCAGACCATTAACACCCCGTGGATGGTGAAGAGCTTGTTGTAAGTCTCAGAGGTGACGAGGTCGCCTTGCGGAGTCAGTAACTCGATCCGCATCATCGCCGCCGCCACGCTCGCGATGGTAAAGAAAAGGATGATGGTCCAGAGATAGAGAAGCGCGATTCTCTTATGGTCCGTGGTCAGGAGCCAGGAGCGCACGCTGTGGTCGCAGCTGAGGTAGTTTACCTCCGCCATTTTGCCTGGAGTCTCGATCACTAAGGCGGTGGCGTTTTCTCGTTTCATTGCTGCTCCGCCCTAGGTTGATCGCCGATCGACTTAAGATAGGAGATGATCTGCATGATTTCCGCCTCGCTGATGTGTCCGGTAAAGCTCGGCATCAAGTTGTCGTAGCCGGCGGAGATTTGTTTTCCCGGCAGGAGGATCGAATCGCGGATATATTGATCGTCCGCCGTGACGATTTCGCCAGAAGCGAGCGGGACTTGTTTGCCATAAATTCCCTGGAGAGGCGGCGCGTGGATTACTGAATTTCCTTCATGACAACCGCTGCAACCTTTCTCGCGAAAGAGCCGGTGTCCTTCCCAGGCGATGGATGGCTCGACCGTTCCGGTGGTCAGCCATTCTTCGTAATCCGTCGGCTCCATCACCACCACTCGGCCGATCATTTGAGAATGATTCGTACCGCAAAATTCCGCGCAAAAAAGGTGATACTCGCCAGCGCGAGTCGGGGTGAACCATTCGGTGGTGTATTTTCCGGGAACGACATCCTGTTTCACCCGAAAAGCCGGGACGAAAAAGCTATGGATCACATCCTGCGAGGTCATGGTCAGAGTCACGGGCCGGCCCAGGGGCACGTGTAACTCGTTGATCTCCTTCTTCCCTTCCGCGTGCTGCAATTTCCACATCCATTGTTTGGCTACGACCTGCACCTGCAGGGAATCGCGCGGCGGACGCTCGATGTAATAGTAAACAATCGCGCCCCAGGTGAAGAAGCCAAGGGAGACCAGGAGGGGAAAAAGCGTCCAGCCGCTCTCGAGAAGGTTATTGCCCGAGTGCGGGTGCGAACGATCCGCCGTCGAACCGCGTCGATAACGCACGAGAAAGTAGACGATCGGGAGAAAGACGACGGCGCAGAAAAACAGCGTCATCAGCGTGAGACCGAAGTAAAGCCAGTCGACCTGGCTGGCGGCCGTCGAGGCTTGCGGTGGGAAAAGGTGGAACCGGTCCATCTCAGTCGACCTTGGCAGAAGTTTCGAGGCGCGGGACGCGCCGGCACATTGAGAAGATCCAGCCGCCGAGTGCCAGGACTGTCACCACGCCCAGAACTCGTAGAACGTTGATCACCAGCACCCCATACTTGCCGGTGATGGGGTTGTAGTGACTGCAGAGCAGGACGAGATCCTTGATCAATGAACCTCTCTCGCCATTGGAAGCGGCGATGATCGCGCTTCGCAATTCCTTCGGCTCGAAATTGACCCCAAAAAAGTAACGCGAGATTCTGCCTTCAGGCGTGAGGACGATAAATCCGCTGGGGTGCGCATACTCGCGCGTCACCGGATCGTATTGAAAGCGAAACCCAGCCTCATTCGCGAGCTGGGAAATCGGCCCGCTCCGGCCGGTTAAGAAATGCCAGCCGCCCGCTGCTCCGGGACGACCGTAGCGCTTCAGGTATTCCTTTTTCTTCGCCGCCGCGACCGCCGCATTCTCGTTCGGATCGATGCTGACATCGATCACATTAAAGTCGCGTCCGAGATCGAAACGCAGCTCCTGCAGTGACTCGATCAAGCCGTCGTTGATCAGGGTGCAAAGCATCGGGCAATGGTAGTAGCCTAGGACCAGCAGAGTCGGTTTGGTATTAAACAGATCCCCGAGGGCGACAGTCCGCTGGTCGGAGTCAACAAAGGTCAGGTTGCGCGAAATCGGCTGCCCGATGTGTTGGTCGTAGCCCAGTCGTTTCAGGTCGTCGGGCTTCAAACCCTCTGCGGCCACGCTGCGCGCGAGAAGAAGGACCGTGATGAAGCAAAACAGCCGCCCCGTTAACCTCATGGCGTTGCCTCCGGGGCTGGCGAGGTGATAGGTTCGTTAGGCTGGAGATCGGTTTGCGGTCGGGCCTGCATCAACTGCAGCCGGGTTTGTCCGGCGCCAACCTCGGGCAGACCGCGCTCGAACAGCAGTTCCATGGCGCGTTCGATCGGGATTCGCGCCTCGCCCGCCGGCCGATTGACCCAGCCGTAAGTGTTTAATTGCCTCCGCGCGGTGGCTTGCACTGCGGCCCACTCTTCTCCGGGGTGAACCAAGAGGTTCGGTTTCGAAAAGGCTTTGGCCAGTGGAGTCGGCGGCGCGGTGGAGCGCCAGTCCTTTGCGGTCTGTTCAAGGTTTAGGCGGTGCAGCACGCCCCAGGCGACGAGAAAGCAGATCGCGAGGAGCAAGAACAGCAGTCCCGCGATCATCAAGAGGCCGATGACATCCGCGTCCTTCCGTTCATGACCCTGCACGCCGCTTTGTTGCTCGCCTTGTGGATTCATAGGGCAGTCGTCGCCACCGCAAAACGCGGATCGTTCATCGGCACGAGAGCCTTGCGCTCGAGGTTGCGAATGAAAACGAAGAACCAGACGCCGCCCACACCTAAGAGCGCCGCGAAATCCAGCCAGCTCACATGCAGCCCGTGCGGGTAAAAGCTCGGCACGATCATCCACCAGACGTCGATCACGTGCGCGCCAAACATGACGGCGGCGATCGCGGCCAGGGCGCGTCGTGTTTGTTTCATCTGCCGCGAGAGAAGAAGAAAAAACGGCCCGAAAAAATGGAAGAGGAGGAGAAAGATTACGACCCAGCGCCAACCGCCAGCGATCCGGTGCAGATACCAGGAAATCTCATGCGGCAGATTGCCCGACCAGATGATGAGTAACTGCGAGAAAGCCATGTAGGCCCAGAGCATGGTGAAGGCGAGAAGGAGGCTGCCGAGATGGTGAAAATTCTCTTTCCCAACGATCTCAGCCAGCGAAGTGCGCGGCCCGAGCCAGGCGAGCATTAGGATGACAAAGGCCAGCCCGCTCAACATCTGCCCGATGCAAACCAGGATCGGGAA
>JBBPZS010000069.1:0-42943 GCA_038198605.1 Chthoniobacterales bacterium
AAATCAAGGCCCGCATCCGGCAGGTGGCCGATCCGGAAAAGGTGGACGTCGTCATTACCGAAATCGGCGGCACGACCGGCGATATCGAAGGGCTGCCTTTCCTCGAGGCGATCCGGCAATTCATTCTCGAAGTCGGATCGCAGAACGTGGTCAACATGCACGTCACCCTCGTGCCCTACATCCGCGCGGCGGGCGAGCTGAAGACCAAGCCGACACAGCAAAGCATCGCGAAATTGCGCGAGATCGGTCTCCAGCCGCAGGTCCTCATTTGCCGCACCGAGCGACCGCTCGACAACGACGTTAGGCAAAAACTCTCGATGTTCTGTAACGTCGGATTGAACGCGGTCATCGAGGCGCGCGACGTGCCGCATACGATCTACGAGATGCCCCTCATGTTGCACGAGGAAGGTCTCGACGAGCTCGTTTGCCAGCTCCTGCACATCGAAGGGCACCAGCCCGATCTCAGTGATTGGCGGAAGTTCGTTAGTCGCGTCATCAACCCGAAGAAGCAGGTCAAGATCGCGGTCGTCGGCAAATACATCGAACTGCAGGACGCTTACAAAAGCATCTACGAATCGCTCACCCACGCCGCCGCCAGCCACGATTGCGGAATCGATCTGCGCCTGGTCGATGCCGAGTCGCTCGAGAACGGCGTCGACGGGCAACTGGACGATGTCGCGGGCGTGCTCATTCCGGGCGGTTTCGGCGAGCGCGGCGTGGAAGGAAAAATTCGCGCGGCCCAGTTCGCGCGCGAAAACAAAGTGCCCTATCTCGGGCTTTGTCTCGGCATGCAGGTGGCGACGATTGAGTTTGCCCGCAACGTCTGCGGCATCGCGGCGGCGAACAGCGTCGAGTTCGACCAGGAATCGGCCGAGCCGGTCATCTGCCTGCTCGATGAGCAGCGCAAAGTGCGCAAAAAAGGAGGCAGCATGCGACTCGGGACGTGGCCGACGAAGATCGTTGCCGGCACCCTGGCGGAGAAAATTTACAAGCACGACGAAGTGCTCGAGCGACATCGTCACCGCTACGAGTTCAACATGAAATACCGTGAGCAGATGGCGGAGAAGGGTTTCCTCATCAGCGGCACTTCGCCCGATGGCTCGCTCGCGGAATTGATCGAGCTGCGGGATCATCCGTTTTTCCTCGCCTGCCAGTACCACCCGGAATTCCAGAGCAAACCGAACAAACCGCACGCGCTTTTCAGCGGATTTATCCGGGCGTGTCTGGCGCATCAGGACTAACGATCTCGCCGCTGACACTGTAGGCGCGAACTGTAGACGCCTCCCTCTGGGAGGCGCGGCCGTGCGTTCTATCCGGCAGAGTTGCGAGCGCGTGCTCCCGCGCTTCGCAGAGCGAAGCGTCTACCGAGCGGCGCGGCGCAGCCGGTCCATGATCGCTACGCCGAGCCCTTCCTCCGGCATCGCCTCGGCCACGATCTGATCCAGGCCGGCGCGATCAAGCTCGCGCAGCTGGCGAAAGAGATTCGCCGCCGCCTCGCGGAGGTTCCCCGTCGTGCTCAGGCGGCGCCACTCGACAAACGTTTCCGAGAACGGCGTGTCGCTCCAAAGCAGTGCGCCGTAACGCTTCCCTTTCGGCACCGCGATTTGCGAAATATCCTCCGCGATCATGAGTGGCGTGCGCGGGCGATAATGCGACGGCAATTGCCCCGGCGATTCCTTGAGCGCGGAGGCGCGCGTTCGGAACTCAGCAAAATTTCCCAGCTCCTCACGCGTGACCGGCCCCGCGCGCAGGATTTCAATCCCCCCGCCGCGCACCGCGACCACGGTCGACTCGATTCCGTGCTCGGTCGGTCCGCCATCCACGATGAGCGGAATGCGACCGGATAACTCTTCCATCACATGCGCTGCCGCCGTCGGGCTGATCCGTCCGAAACGATTAGCGCTCGGAGCCGCGAGCGGTCCGCCGAAAGCGCGCACCACTTCGGAGAAAATCGGGTGCGCACTCATTCGAAGCGCGATCGTATCGAGACCTGCGGTTACGATCGACGGCACGATTTCCCGGCGCGGCAGGACGATCGTTAGGGGACCGGGCCAGAATTTCGCGATCAGGCGCTCGATCAGCGGCCGGGCATTTTCTTCGACCACCGCGATCCGCTCCATCCAGGCCAACTCGGGCAGATGAACAATGAGCGGATCGAAGCGCGGACGTTTCTTCGTTTCGAAAATCTTGACCACCGCTTCCGCGGAAAGGGCGTCGGCCGCCAGTCCGTAAACCGTCTCCGTCGGCAGCGCCACCACTTCCCCGGCGCGCAGGAGTTCGACCGCGCGTGTGACCGCGCGCCGTCGATCGTTAGGCGGGCCGGTCACCGCGATCTGCGTGTTCATTTGCCGGTCAGACGATCGCGCGCGCGCTGCGCGCTGGCGGCAGCCGCTTCCCCTGTCGCGCCGAGCGCGGTCAGGTGGCCCATCTTGCGCCGGGAACGCGGCTCGCGTTTGCCGTAGAGATGAAGGTGCACGTTTGGCTCAGACAGCGCGCCGGCCCAGTCCGGCTCGCCGTCGGCCCAGACATCGCCGAGGAGGTTGACCATGGCAGACGGCCAGAGGACGTCGGCTTTGCCTAACGGCAAGCCGCAGACAGTGCGGACGTGCTGTTCAAACTGGCTCGTGACGCTGCCCTCAATCGTCCAGTGCCCGGAATTGTGCGGGCGGGGAGCGAGTTCGTTAATGATTAATTCGCCGTTCGAACGAAGAAACATCTCGACCGCGAGCAGCCCGACGAGTTCGAGACTCTGTGCGACGGCGGAGGCCAGCTCGCGTGCTTCCTGCGCGACGCGCTCCGGGATCCGGGCCGGGGCGAGCGTGAGGTCGAGGATGTGGTGCTGATGAATGTTTTCACAGACCGGAAAGACTTCCATTTTTCCGTCCGGCCCGCGCGCGACAATGACCGACACTTCCCTCTCGAAATCGATCACCTGTTCGAGGACGCACTCCGCGTCCTCCCGCGACGACCAGATTTCCGTCAGGCTAGTCTCGGCGTCGATCCGTTGCTGACCTTTGCCGTCATAGCCGAAGGCGGCGCCCTTCAAGATCGAAGGCCGGCCGACCGCTTGCAGCGCGTTCGTTAGGTCGGCTTCGCTCCCGACCCGGCGGAAGGTCGCGACCGGAAAACCGGCCTGGGAGAGAAACTCCTTTTCCCGCAGCCGGTTTTGCGCGATGAGCAGGACCTCGCCCCTTGGCCTAACGACCTGGTCGCGGGCGGCCCATTCGATCGTGGCCGCCGGGATGTTCTCGAACTCGAAGGTGAGGACATCGATCGAGCGGGCAAACTCGGAGACCGCTGCTTCGTCGTCGTAGCGGGCCGTTGTCGCCACGTCGGAAAGCTGCGCGGCCGGGCCGTTTTCCTCCGGCGAAAAGGTATGAACCCGGTAGCCCATTCGCCGGGCCGCGATCGCGAACATGCGGCCGAGCTGACCGCCGCCCATCACTCCGATCGTGGCCCCGGGCAGCAGCGTCTTCCCCTCCGTCATGGGAGCTTTTGCGCGAGGACGCTTTTGGTTTGGCGCCGGCGAAATTTTTCCACCGCCTGCCGCACCCTGTCGTTATGTAACCCAACGATGCTGGCGGCGAGGAGCGCGGCATTCTTCGCCCCGGCGACCCCGATGGCGAGCGTGCCGACAGCGACTCCGGCCGGCATCTGCGCGATGGAAAGAAGCGAATCGAGGCCCTTCAAGGCGCGGGATTCGACTGGCACGCCGAGGACCGGGAGCCAGGTCTGCGCCGCGATCATGCCGGGGAGATGAGCCGCTCCGCCCGCGCCGGCGATGATCACCTGCACGCCGCGCTCGGCCGCTTCCCAGGCAAACTTTGCCATCAGGTCCGGGGTGCGATGAGCGGAGACGATTTTGTGTTCGGTAGGGACGCCGAACTTCTCCAGGAGCGCGACGCAATGCTGCATCGTCTCCCAATCGGAGGCGCTCCCCATCACGACACTAACGAGCATTGGAGCCGACTTTTTTTTCGCCATAAGATCCGGTTCGCCGGAAGCCCATCCCTTCTCCCGCTGGGCAAAAATTGCAACGCTCTTTTTGCGCAACGTCCGCGGCTTGTGCGGCGACGAGTCTTCCCTAACGAATTGGACAGTTGTCGCGCGCGACTGGATGCGGCGCTTCGTCATCGGAAGGAGCGAAACGATTTCCGTTTGCGATCACGCTCGGGTGGGAAAATTGTGAATCGACGCACAACCGGCAAAAAGTATCAACCCATGCGCTGCGCTCAGGTTAGGCGCGCAGCCAATCGCAAGGGGGAGATGCGATGAGGAAAATTCGCAGAATTGTGCCGGCATTCATTCGTTCACTGGTGCCCCGCCGGATATTTCCCGGCGCGCCTGTGCTGGCGCTTTTCATTGCCGGTTTCATGACCGCATTCGGGGACATCCCGCGCGGCGTCTTACTCGATCGCGGGGCCTCGACAGCGATCCGGTGTCACGCACTCTGGCTAATCCCGACGTCGTTGGGATCGGTCGCCGACACCAGTGGAGCACCGTTTGCTGCCTCGAATTCGAGCACCAAAAGTCTTCGAAGCGCACCATTTGGAGGGTGGCGTCGGGCAGGAATGAAAGAGCTTGCCTTCCGCCACTCCTGCTGCGCAGCATTAGCCGCATGATCAAGATGCTTGCCGGACTTCTCTGCCTCACCAATTTGCTCGCGCTGCCCGTCGTCGGCCAGAGTCTTGATCTGGGCGCGATCGGTATCTTGAGGCCGGTGCCCAAGAACATCGACATGAGCCAAAGCCGCGGCAACGAAGCGGAAACCGCCATCGCCATCAGTCACACCAACCCCCGCCTCGTCACGAGTGTTTCCAACATCGAAAGCAATGGGCTTTTCCATAGCTGGAGCAGCGATGGCGGTCGCACCTGGCAACACGATGTCATCGCGACGGGCTCCGATTCCCTCACGACCGCTTGCTGCGATGCCCAATTGGCTTCGGATGATTACGGCAACATTTTCATGACCTACCTGTCGTCGAGCATCGCAGTGAAAATGGCGATCTCGATCGATGGCGGCGCGACTTTTCAACCGCTTTCCTTTCTCACCTCCCTGCCGAGCGGTCTTCCGGTCTATCCTTGGAAAAGCCTGGCCAACATCGGACAAACCGTCAGTGGCGATCAGCCTTCCATCTCGACCAACAACAGCAGTGTTTGGATTTCGTGGACCGCGTTTGATGGAAGCATTCAGGCGAGCGGCGCGCCCGTGACCGGTCTTGGTCAGGTCGGCGCCTTCACGGCAGCGCAGGGGATTCCCGGGTCGACTCGTTTCGGCGATTATGGCGATACCGCGGTGGGACCGGACGGCCAGGTCTTTGCCATTTACCAAAATCCAACCGGGGGCGAAGGCCCGGCCACGATCTACGGCGCGCTCGACGCCGATGGTCTCGGGACGGCAGGTTTTGCCACGCCGCAAGTGATCCAGACCACGAATGTCGGCGGGTTCGATTACATTCCCGCGCAATCCGGCCGCTCGATCGATGCCGAAGCTGGCCTCGCCTGGGATCGCACTGGCGGGGTCCACCAAGGACGCCTCTATTTCGTCTTCGTCTCGGAGGAACCGCAGGAAAGCAACAACACCGATATTCAATGCCGTTATTCCGACGACAACGGCGCGACCTGGAGCAGCGCCGTGCGGGTTAACGACGACACCGGCACGAACAGCCAGTTCAACCCAAAGATTCAGCTCGACTCGGCGACGGGGAACATCGCGGTCGCCTGGTATGACGCGCGCAACGATCTCGGCGATAACGGCATCGGAGACACGAACGGTCGCCCTAACGACGACGTCCTGATCTATACTTCCGTGAGCAAGGATGGCGGCCTGACCTTTCAGCGGAACAAGCAGCTCTCTCTCGGCGCTTCGAACGACAATGACGCGCAGAGCGGGGTGGATTACGGCGACTACAGTGGCTTCGCCTTCCATCGCGGCACGCTTTATTTCTCGGCCGCCGATAACTCTAACGCGACCGGCGATAACCCAGACGGGACGCTGTCACATTTCGATCTCGTGGTCGCGCCGCTCACCGTCCGCTAAGGCAAAGTTCGTTCTCGAGTTGTCGGGTGCGCTGTCCTCAGCGCACTGGTCGCTGCTGAGTCAGCAGACGCGTCATCCCATCGTCACCCGGCGGCGGCCGATTGCGAGGTGATCGGCGTTTCATAGGTTGAAGCATGCGCATCGACAAGTTTACGCAGAAAATGCAGGAGGCGGTGCAGGCCTCGCAGGATGTCGCCTCCGCGGCCGGCCAGCAGGAGATCACGAACGAGCACTTCCTCCTCGCGCTGCTCGACCAGGCCGAGGGTATCGCGAGCCCGCTGCTCGAGAAAATGGGTGTGCAGGTCGGGACACTGCAAGATCGGTTGCGGGCCGCGCTGCAAAAACTGCCCCGGGTCAGCGGCAGCAATGTCGATCTCCGACTCGGGAACGATCTCCGCAGCGTGCTCGACGGCGCGGAAAAGGAAATGGCGAAACTGAAGGACGAATTCGTTAGCGCGGAGCATTACCTTCTTGCCCTAACGAATGCGAGCGTGCCCGCCGCTCGCGCCCTGCAGGAACTCGGCGTAACCCGCGACAAGCTGATGCAGGCCCTACAGCAGGTCCGCGGTTCGCAGCGCGTGACCGATCAGAATCCCGAGGGAAAATATCAGACCCTGGAAAAGTACGGCCAGGACCTGACCCAGCGCGCGCGCCGCGGCAAGATCGATCCGGTCATCGGCCGCGATAACGAGATCCGCCGTGTCATGTAGGTGCTGTCGCGCCGGACGAAAAACAACCCGGTCCTGATCGGCGAACCCGGCGTGGGCAAGACCGCGATCGTCGAAGGACTCGCCCGCCGGATCATTTCCGGGGATGTGCCGGAGTCGCTTAAGAACAAAAAACTGATCGCGATGGACATTGGCGCGATGGTGGCGGGCGCGAAGTTCCGCGGCGAATTCGAGGAACGGCTCAAGGCGTTTCTCAAGGAAGTGACCGACTCGCAGGGACAAGTGATTCTTTTCATCGACGAACTGCACACCATCGTCGGCGCAGGCGCGGCGGAGGGCTCGGTCGACGCCTCGAATTTGCTCAAGCCGCAACTGGCCCGGGGCGAGTTGCGCACGATCGGCGCCACCACGCTGAACGAGTATCGCAAATACATCGAGAAAGACGCCGCTCTGGAACGGCGCTTTCAGCCGGTATTGGTCGACGAGCCGACGGTCGAAGACACGATCGCGATCCTGCGCGGATTGAAGGAGCGCTACGAAGTACATCACGGGGTGCGCATCCGCGACGCCGCCCTGGTCGCGGCGGCCGTCCTGTCGCATCGCTACATCAGCGATCGGTTTCTGCCCGATAAAGCGGTCGACCTGATCGATGAAGCGGCTTCGCGCCTGAAGATCGAACTCGATTCCATGCCGACCGAGATCGACGTGATCGAGCGCGAGATCATGCAGTTGGAGATGGAACGCCAGGCGTTGAAAAAGGAGAAGGACCCCGCGAGCAAGGAACGCCTAACGAAGCTGGAAAAGGATCTGGCTAGCCTGAAGGAAAAGTCGGGCGGGATGAAAGCCGAATGGCAAAAGGAGAAATCGGAGATCGATGCCCAGGCGAAAGTGAAGGAAGAACTCGAGACCGCGCGGACCGATCTCGAGCGCGCGCAGCGCCGCGGCGAACTGGGAAAGGCGAGTGAGATTCAATACGGCCGCATTCCCGAGCTGGAGAAAAAGCTGGACGAGATTGCGGCCAAAGAAGCAAGCGCGACGAAGCCGCGTCTCCTGCGCGAGGAAGTGACCGAGGAAGACATCGCCCAGGTCGTTTCAAGCTGGACGCACATCCCGGTCTCGCGCCTGCAGGAAGGCGAACGCCAGAAGCTGGTGCAAATGGAAGAGCGCCTGATGCAGCGCGTCATCGGGCAAAAAGAAGCGATCGTCGCCGTCTCCAACGCCGTCCGCCGCGCGCGGGCCGGCTTGCAGGATGAAAACCGTCCGATCGGCTCCTTCATTTTCCTCGGCCCGACTGGGGTCGGTAAAACCGAGCTCTCGCGCGCCTTGGCCGAGTTTTTATTCGACGACGAGAACGCCATGATCCGGATCGACATGAGCGAATACATGGAGAAACACACCGTCGCGCGCCTCATCGGCGCGCCTCCCGGTTACGTCGGCTACGAGGAAGGCGGACAGCTCAGCGAAGCCGTTAGGCGCAAGCCATATTCCGTCATCCTCTTCGACGAAATCGAGAAGGCGCACCACGACGTTTTCAACGTTCTGCTCCAGGTTCTCGACGACGGTCGCATCACCGATGGCCAGGGCCGCACGGTCGATTTCAAGAACACCGTGATCATCATGACCTCGAACATCGGCTCGCAATTCATCACCGAAGAGACTTCGAGTGAAGGCCGTTCGCGGCTGGTGATGGACGCGCTCCGGCAGCATTTCCGGCCCGAGTTCATCAATCGCGTGGACGAGATCATCATCTTCGATCGCCTGACCGATGAAGACTTGAAGAAGATCGTTGAGATCCAGCTCCGTCGCTTAACGAAGCGGCTGGAGAGCCAGAAGATCACGCTCCAGCTGAGCGACGCCGCGAAGGAACTGGTCGCCCGTGAAGGCCATGACCCGGTTTACGGTGCCCGGCCTTTGAAGCGCGCGATCCAGAAGCAGATCCTCGATCCGCTCAGCCTCCAGATCCTCGAAGGCAAATTCCATGAGGGCCAGACGATCCGGGTCGACGAGCAGAATGGTAAATTGAACTTCGAGTCGACGTGATCGGTTCGAAACAGAATGTCGCAGGTGGCGTTTATGTGGGCGCGGCGGAGGCGTTCCTGAGCGAATGAATCACTGGGAGCAACTGGCGGACGATGTCGCGCTGCTGCAATTCCCGCTGCGCGCCTTCGGGATCGATTTTCGGCGCAACGTCACGCTGCTGCGGCTGCGCGACGGCCGCCTCGTCATCCATTCGACCGCGCCCTTCGAGCCCGAGGACGTGGAAACGATTCGTCGCTTCGGCCAGCCGGCGTGGGTGGTGGACGTGACCCTGATGCACGACACTTTCGCGAAGGCGGCGGGCACAGCTTTCCCTGGACTACCATACCTCGCTCCGGCCGGATTCTCCAAAGCGAGCGGGCTCGCGACTGAACCCCTCTCGCCCGCGCCTAACGACTGGGCTGGCGAGATCGAGGTGATCGCGATCGATGGACTTCGCTATGTGGGTGAGCACGCGCTCTTCCATCGCGCCTCGGGCACCTTGGTCCTGGGCGATCTTCTTTTCCATTTTGCACCGGAGACTCGGGGCTGGTCACGCTTCTTTGCCCGTCACCTTATGCGACTCCCCCGCATGGTCGGGATCAGCGCATTTTTTCGCCTCGCGATTCGCGACAAACAACTCTTTGCGGCCTCCCTGCGGCAACTGCTCGAGTACGATTTCCAGCGCATAGTTGTCGGGCATCGCGAACCGATCCGCCACCACGCGAAGGCCGCGCTGCAAGAGGCAATGCGCGCTCACGATTTATCGGGGTAGCGCACACGTCTCGTGTGCTGGCGAAGGCGTTCCCGTTCGCGAACTTTTGTCTGATGTGCCAGAGCCCGGGAAGAGACGAGCGTCTCGAAAACTCCGTCGCGGTGACACACCGCGACCAGCACACGGGACGTGTGCGCTACCCGAGCCAGCGCGCAAGCCGCGCCTCGTCCCGTTGAATTGCAGCGCTTATCGTGCGATCTCATTAGTCATGATCAAGACGACTTTTTCCCTAATAGCGATTGCACTCCTCGCCGCCTCCTCTGCTTTCGCTGGCGAAATGAAAACCTGCTGCGCGACCGCGTCCGGCAAAATGGAATGCTCCCAGATCTACGCCAAGCTCAGCCTGACACCGGAGCAAAAGACCAAGCTCGATGCTTTCCAGGCGCGCTGTGAAAAAGACGGCTGCAGCGAGGGCAGCATGAAGAAGTTTTTCGCCGAGGCGAAGGGCGTTCTTTCTTCTGAGCAGTACACCCAGCTCAAGGCGGAGTGCAGCAAGATGGAGAAGCACGCAGAGGAAAAAGCGGGCAGCTAGGAACTAGCTGAGCCAGCGCGCCAGCTGACGTTCAATCGCCGGCGTCAGCTCGACCCGACACGGTTCCCCGGCCTCAATCCGGATGGTGCTGCCGTTCTCCCGGGTCAGCATCAAGGTCACCGGCTGCGCTCCCGGGGAGGAGGCGAGGATCTCGCGCACGGTGCGCAATTCTTCCGCCGCGATTCCGGCGCCGAAGCGCAACGTGATCGGGCGATCCTCGCGGACTCGCGGCGTTTCGTGGCCGTTACCGTTCAGATCCTCAGCCGGCGCCGCCTCGGGCTTGAGCATTTTCACCTTTTGCGCGGTGGCGCGAACGGAGTCGTCGCGTTTGTCGATCGTGCCTCGGATCGCAATCACTTTGCCGGGTTCGAGCAGGCTCGCGATGGGGACGTAGGTTTCGTTCCAGAGCACCACCTCGAGCGTGCCGGTCAGGTCTTCGACAAAGACGACGCCGAACGGTTTGCCCTCTTTCTTGGTGAACTTGCGGTCGACCTGCGCGATCGCTCCGGCAATCGTGAAAGTGGCGCGATCTTCCAGTTCGCCTAACGACGCGATGGTTTGATATTTGCCGGAGGCGAAGAGGTGCGCGTAGGGATCGAGCGGATGACCGGTGACATAAAAGCCAAGCAGCTCCTTCTCGAAGGATAACTTCTCGCGCTCGTTCCATTGCGGGTAATCGCGATTGCGCGGTGCGATCGGCGCCGGTGGGAGATCGCCGAAGAGTGATTCCTGGCCGGCCGCGCGGTCGCGGTGCGCCGTCGCGGCGGAAGCGAGCGTCTCCTCGATGCAGGCGAAGAGTTCCGCCCGATCGCGCCCGAGAAAATCGAAAGCGCCCGCCTTGACCAGGCTCTCGATGATCTTGCGGTTCGCAACCCGCGAATCGACCCGGCTGCAGAAGTCTTCCAGCGCGGTGAATTCCCCTCCCCGCTCCCGCTCTGCGATCGCCGTCGCCATCGCGCCTGCGCCGACGTTCTTGATCGCCGCGAGACCGTAGCGGATGGCGTTCAATGTGGGAGCGGCCTTTGTGCCGCGATCTTCGCCGCGATCGGCATCGGGGGTGGCTCCTTCGGGGCGCAAAGGCCCCTCCCACATTGAAGAAACTTCCGGAGTGAACTTCAGGCTGCTACGATTCATATCCGGCGGCAGGATCGGGATTCCCATTCGTTTACACTCGCCGACGAAGACGGAAATCTTGTCAGTGTTATTGATCTCGTTGCTCAACAACCCGGCCATGAACTCGATCGGATAATTCGCCTTCAGATAAGCGGTCTGATAGCTGATCACGCCGTAAGCCGCACTGTGGCTCTTGTTGAAACCGTATCCGGCAAATTTCTCCAGCAAGTCGAAGATCTTGTTCGCCTTCTTTTCCGGGATTTTGTTCGTCCGCTCGCAACCGGCGATGAAGTTGACCCGCTCCTTCGCCATCTTCTCCTTGTCCTTCTTCCCCATCGCGCGCCGGAGCAAATCGGACTGGCCTAACGAGTAGCCAGCGAGCCGGTTCGCTGCCGCTGTCACCTGCTCCTGGTAAATCATGACGCCGTAGGTCTCGGCGCAGACTTCCTCGAGCAGCGGGTGCTCGTAGCGGATCTTCTTCAGGCCCTTTTTGCGCTGGATGTAATCGCCGATCAGGTCCATCGGGCCCGGCCGGTAAAGCGCGATCAAGGCCATGATGTCGTCGATCTTCTGCACGTCCATCTGCTTCGAGACGCTGGTCATGCCGCCCGATTCCATTTGGAACAGGCCGATCGTTTCCCCGCGATTGAAAAGGGCGAAACTGGCGGCGTCATCCATCGGGATGTCTTTGAGCGAAAAATCTGGCTCGCGCTGGCGAATCAAATTCAGCGTGTCCTCGATCACGGTCAGCGTCTTGAGCCCGAGGAAATCCATCTTCAGCATCCCGAGATCGGTCAGCGGCCCCATCGCGTATTGGCTCACGATGTCGTTGCCCTTCGAGTCGCGGCAGAGCGGGACGTATTCCGAGAGATCGCGATCGCCGATGACGACGCCGGCGGCATGGACCCCGGCATTCCGCGAAAGACCCTCGAGCAAACCCGCGTATTCCCAGAGCTGACGCGTGGCCGGCTCGGTCGTAATCGCCTTTTTCAGATCGGGCGTTTTTTCCGCGGCCTGCGCGAGTGTGATGTTCAACTCGTTAGGGATCATCTTCGCGATCCGGTCGCAATCGCCGTAGCTCAGGCCCATGACGCGGCCGACGTCGCGCACCACGCTTTTCGCTTTCAGCTTGCCGAAGGTGATGATCTGCGACACCCGGCGCCCGCCGTATTTTCGCCGGACATATTCCAGCACTTCGCCGCGGCGCGATTCACAAAAGTCGACGTCGATATCGGGCGGCGAGATGCGCTCCGGATTAAGAAAGCGCTCGAACTGCAAACCGAACTTGAGCGGATCGATATCGGTAATCTCGAGCGCGTAGGCAATGAGCGAACCCGCAGCGGAACCACGTCCCGGTCCGACCGGGATGCCGTGCTCCTTCGCGTAATGGATGAAATCCCAGACGATGAGGAAGTAGCTGACGAAGCCGGTCTTCTCGAGCACGGCCAGTTCCTTATCGTAGCGCGCGCGCACGTCGGGATCGCTCGCGCCCCGTTCACCGAAGCGCTTGCGCAGGCCGGCTTCGCAGAGTTCGCGCAGGTATTGCTCGCGCGTCTTGCCCGGGGGCGGGTCGTATTCGGGAAATTTCGAGGTGCCGAACTCGAGCTTCAGGTTGCAGCGTTCCGCGATCGCCACGGTGTTGCTGATCGCTTCCGGATGATCGGGAAAAAGCGCGCGCATTTCCGCCGCGCTTTTGAAATAGAGCTCCGGGGTGTAACGCATCCGCTTCTCGTCGTGCACCATCTTGCCGGTGCCGATGCAGATCATGACGTCGTGGGCCTCGTGATGGCTGCGCTCGAGAAAATGAACGTCATTCGCCGCCACCAGCCCGAGCCCAAACTCGCGCGCAATCGCAGGCAGCGCCGCGTTGCACTTCCGCTGCGCCTCGATCCCGTGATCATGCAGCTCGAGGAAGAAATTTTCCGCGCCGAGAATGTCGCGATAAGTCGCGGCGCTGGCTCGCGCCTTGTCCAGCTGATCAGCCTGGATGGCCATGTTGATCTCGCCCTTCAGGCAGGCGCTCATCCCGATCAGTCCCTCGCTGTGTTGCGCGAGCAGCTCCTTGTCGATCCGCGGCTTGTAATGCATCCCCTCGAGGTGCGCTGTCGACATCAGCCTAACGAGATTGCGATAGCCGGTTTCTTCCCGCGCGAGGAGAGTGAAATGATTGGCCGCGTCACGTTGCGAGTTGGGCCGGTCCTTGATCGAGCCCGGTGCAATGTAGGCTTCGACGCCAATGATCGGCTTGATCCCGGCCGCGGTCGCCGCCTGGTAAAATTCGATCGCACCATGGAGATTGCCGTGGTCGGTCATGGCGACCGCGGGCATTTCCTGCGCCGCCGCTTTTTCCATCAACTGCTTCATCCGCACCGCGCCATCGAGGAGCGAGTACTCGGTATGGAGATGAAGATGGACAAACTGATCAGCAGGCATGCGGAGTCAGTATAAACTGCGCGCCCGAGGCGGCAAGAAAACGGGCGTCGCGCGGCGCGGTAATTTGGATTTTAGCCGCAGGGAGCGCTTCAGATTGTAGGGCAGGCGCATCGCCTGCCGGGTGAAAGCTGGGCAGGCGGAGTGCCCGCCCTACAATTCGAGGAATCTGTGCGAGCGCCTCCAGGGCGAGTTTCTTTGCCTTCGGTTGATCGAAACGGTCGCTTGCCGCGGTCGTGAAATCCGCTTTCGCTTCCGTGGTCTTGCCCAGGGCGAGGTTGGCCCGCCCGCGATTGTAGAGAATGTAGGCGTTGTTAGGCGCGAGGGTTTGGGCCTGATCGAATTCCGCGATCGCTTCCTGTGCGCGGTCGAGAAGAAGCAGCGCGTCGCCGCGGCGGTTGTGAGCCTTGGCGGCGAGGACAGCGCTCTGCGCATCATCCTTCGGCAGAATCTCGGGAAGGAGCGAAATCGCCCGCCAGATAAATTGCCTCCGCCCCTGGCGCGGAGCATTGGAAAAGAATCCCGGTGTCCGTTTTTTTGGCGGCGAGTTCACTGCTCTGCTTCGGATTCTCCGCCAAGGCCAGAGCAGGCAGGAGGCAGAGCGCGAGCAATCGAATCGACCGCGCAAGGAAGGCAAAACGAGGGCGAAGGTGGGAGGCGACGAAGAAAGGTGGGCGAATGTTCATGAATTCCCTGAAAAGTATCGGGACTTCCGGCTCGGCCAAAGGCAAAAAAATTCGGCGCTTGCGCTGCGGGGGCGTTCTCTGATTTTCTTGCAGGAAGCCGATTGAAAATCGATCGGATACCGCCACCTTAGACGCGCATGAAAAAACTCGAAGCCATCATCAAACCGTTCAAACTCGAGGAAGTCAAAGAAGCCCTGGCCGAGCTCGGGATCGAGGGAATGACGGTGACGGAAGTGAAGGGCTTTGGACGCCAGAAAGGCCACACCGAGATTTATCGCGGGAGCGAATACACCGTCGATTTTTTGCCGAAAGTGAAAGTGGAAGTCGTGCTTGCCGACGACATGGTGGACAAGGCGGTCAGCGTGGTCGTAAGCGCGGCCAAGACGGGCAAAATCGGCGACGGCAAAGTTTTTGTTCTGCCGGTCGAGCACGCCGTGCGCATCCGCACCGAAGAGATCGGCGAGAAGGCCGTTTAGGAACATTTACGAATTTTAACAAACGCCGAAGCCCGAATAACCTGGATAACGGTTGTTCGGGTTTCGTCATTTGATCTCCAACCTCCTGCTCTCATATGCCTAACGAAAAGAAAAAAACTCCTTCCGACGTCAGCAAGATGATCAAAGATCACGAGGTCAAACTCGTGGACTTTAAATTCACCGATCTGCCCGGCGCCTGGCAGCATTTCACCACCACCCTGACCGAATACAACGAGGACATTTTCACCGAGGGCCTCGGCTTCGACGGCTCGAGCATCCGCGGTTGGAAAGCGATTAACGCCTCCGACATGCTCGTCATCCCGGACCCGGACACCGCCTGGATCGACATCTTTAACGCCGAGCCCACCCTCAGCCTTATCTGCACGATCGTAGAACCGATCACGCGCGAGCCTTACAGTCGCGACCCACGCGGAGTGGCGGAAAAAGCCGAGGCTTATCTGCAGAGCACCGGCATCGCCGATATCGCTTTTTTCGGGCCGGAAGCGGAGTTCTTCATTTTCGACGACGTGCGGTTCAGCAACACGGGCAACGCCTCCTCCTACTCGGTCGACAGCAGCGAGGGGCATTGGAATAGCGGCCGCGAAGAGTTCCCAAATCTGGGTTACAAAATCCGGGCCAAGGAAGGTTATTTCCCGGTCGCGCCGGCCGACACCTTGCAGGATTTGCGCAACGAGATGTGCCTCGAGCTGGAGAAAGCCGGCATTCCGATCGAGCGCCAGCATCACGAAGTCGCGACCGCGGGCCAGGCCGAGATCGATATCCGCTTCGCGCCGATGAAAGTGATGGGCGATTGGATGCAGTACTACAAATACATCGTCCGGAACGTCGCCCGGCGGCACAACAAGACGGTGACGTTCATGCCGAAGCCGCTCTTCGGCGACAACGGCTCGGGCATGCATACCCACATCTCGCTCTGGAAGGAGGGGAAACCGCTCTTCGCCGGGAACGGCTACGCCGGCCTGAGCGACATGGCGCTCTTCTTCATCGGCGGGATTTTGAAACACGCCCCGGCCCTGACCGCGATCACCAACCCGACGACGAACAGCTATAAGCGGCTCGTCCCGGGCTTCGAGGCGCCGGTTAATCTCGCTTACTCCGCGCGCAACCGCTCGGCCGCGATCCGGATCCCGACTTACTCCGCAAATCCGAAGTCGAAACGGATCGAGTTCCGCACCCCCGACGCCGCGGCCAATCCCTATGTCGCTTTTGCCGCCCTCCTCCTCGCCGGACTCGACGGGGTGCAAAACCGGATCGACCCGGGCGATCCGCTGGACAAGAATCTCTACGAACTTCCGCCAGAAGAACTGGCCCAGGTGCCGAGCGTCCCCGATTCGTTAGGCGGAGCCATCGCCGCCCTTGAGGCCGACCACGCCTTTCTCCTCCGGGGCGATGTCTTCAATAGCGACTTCATCGACAACTGGATCGAGATGAAACAAAAGGAATACGATGCCTTGCGCCTCCGCCCGCATCCCTACGAATTCCAGATGTATTACGACGTTTAGGTTGAGGATCGGGGGCGGGCGTACGGTTGCGAGAACGTTAGGCGCAGGTTTGCTGCTCCTCAGCCTGCTGGCCGCTGCGCCGGACAGCGGGGCAACGCTCCACCGCCTCGATGGCACTAGCCTAACGACCTCGCAGATCGACGCGGAAGCGGCGCGCCTGATGAAGGAACGCGCGGTGCCCGGGCTGGCGGTCGCGTTGATCGAGGAGGGACAGCCGGTTTTCATCAGGACCTACGGCTTGGCCAACGTCGAGAAGAAGCAGCCCATCGAGAAGGACACCATCCTCTACGGCGCCTCGCTGACCAAACTGGCCTTTGCCTACACGGTGATGCAGTTGGTCGACGAGAAAGTCGTCGATCTCGACCGCTCCGTTGCGAAGGATTTGCCAAAACCGCTGCCGGACTACGAGAAATACGCCGACCTCGCCGGCGATGAGCGCTGGCGGAAGTTGACGCCGCGCATCCTGCTCGATCACACGACAGGCTTCCCCAACTTCCGGTTTTTGAATGCGAACGGGAAGCTGGATTTCAAATTCGAGCCCGGAACGCGCTACGCCTATTCCGGCGAAGGATACAACCTGCTGCAATTCGTGCTCGAAGCCGGCCTCGGGCTCGACGTCGGCAAAGAAATGCAGCGGCGGGTTTTCGATCGCTTCGGGATGAAACACACAAGCATGACTTGGCGTGAGGACTTTTCGCCTAACGTCGCCGACGGCTACAACGAGCATGGCAAAATGGAACGGCATGACCATCGCGGTGCCATACGCGCCGCCGGTTCGATGGATACGACGATCGAAGTAAGTTCATCGCCGGGTTCCTGCGCGGCGAAGGCCTCTCCGCTGCATCACGTGGCGAGATGTTGAAGCCGCAGATCGCGATCCACTCGGCGCATCAATTTCCGACCCTGGAAGAGGCGCAAAATCCGGCGAACGCGAAGATCGGCCTCTCGTCGGGGCTCGGTTGCGTTCTTTTCCAGAGTCCGGTCGGCCCGGCTTTTTACAAGGGCGGGCACAACGAATGGACTGATAATCTCGCTATCGGCATCCCGGCGAAGAAGCGTGGGCTGCTCCTGATGTCGAACAGCATTCTGGCGGAAACGATCTATCCCGCGCTCGTCCATGATCTCTGGGGCGAGACGAATCTGCCCTGGTCGTGGGAATACAGTGTCCCCGGCTTGCCGCCCCCGGTGCCAACGGACTAACCGGGAAAAGTCTTGCAACGCCGGGAGATCGTCCGATGTTAATCAACGTTATGAGTTTGCTCGCACTCCTGTCGAATTTCGGCGGACCGGACCTGATCATCATCCTGCTGATCGTCCTCGTGCTCTTTGGCGCGAAGAAATTACCCGAACTCGCCAAGGGCATGGGCCAGGCGGTTAAGGAATTTCAGAAAGCGAAAGACGAGTTCAGCGACGAGTTGCACAACGCTGGCAACACCCCGCCGGCTAAGCCGGATGTGCGCTCGCCCGACGCTACTGTGCCGCGGATCGATAAGGCGCCGACCGCCCGCGAAGTCCCGCCGGCTCAGGACGACGTCGCCCGCAGCGCGGAAGAGCGCGCTTCACGCGACGTCTGATCCGCTCGCGTCAGCATCCCCCAGCGACCTCGTTTCTGAGGCGCAAAACCTCGCCGCCGTGCGATAAGCATGAGACGTGCTTTTATCCGATGACATTCGAGAACTTTTCGTCTAAGCATAGCGCTCCAAAAATTTTGAACCATGTCCGAGACTGATCTCCGAAGCCAAATCAAAGAAATGCTGGTCAAGAATCTGATGCTGCAAACGCCGGCTGATCAGATCGGGGACGATCTTCCGCTCTTCGGGCCGGGCGGGCTTGGCCTCGACTCGATCGACGCGCTCGAACTGGTCGTGAGCATGGAAAAGACATTCGGCGTCGGCGTGCCCAATTCGGAGATTGCGAGCAAAGCGTTGCAGACGGTGAACTCGATCCACGATTACATCGTGGAAAAAGCAGAGCGCCCGGCGGCTTAGCTTTCGTTCCGCTCTTGCGAAAAACCTAGCGGGTTTCCGCGAGGTTGATCGCGTCGATCAACTGCCGATAACGCCCAAACTCATGGCGATGCGGCGAGAGCACGAGCCGCGGCAAATCCCAGATCTCGGCTTGGTTCTTTTCCTGCGAAAGCGCTTCCGTTGCTCGATTTTCCCTGCCCGCAGGACATCCGCGAATTCCTTATTTAAATTCGAAAGGGCCTTGTCGATCAGCTGTTTATTGATTCGCAGGACAAGCTGCGAACCGACCCAGCGCGACGATCGATAGTTGCGATAGAAAAGCAGGATGTGGTCGACCGCTTCCTTCACATCGTGGGCGATCTTAATGAAGTTAAAGTCGCCCTTGGAGATGAGACCGAGCTTGAGAAGGTGGTCGGTCAGGAAGCGCATCCAGTTTTCCCGTGGAAGGCCCAGATGGGGACAAGTCTCCCGCGAATCTACACCAACGCCAAGAAGCAAAAGAAAAAGACGCACAGAATTGACCTATGCCGCGTTTTGATTTTCGGCGAAGGCGATTTGAACCCCAAGATTCGCGTGTTTCCGATAACACTTCATTTGAGCAACACACCCTAGGGCAGATCGAGTCGGTCCTAAAATCTCGGCATTTCTAGAGATTCAGCGGAGCCGGGGGCCGGCCCGCGGGGCATGGCATTAATTCAACCCGTACGCTTCCACGAGTGCTAGCCCGGTGGTGTCTCCGGCGCCACGGACAATCGCTGTATAGCCGCCGGGTGAGAGGGTGGTGAGGATGGCTGACTCGGCGTCGTTACTGGGTGCGAGGCCGGTCGCTTTAATATCGGCTTCCTGGGTGTCGCGCCAGTTGTCGTTGGTCATGAGGGTGACGCCGTCGGCGTCGTGCAGCTCGAGCACGGGATCGGCCAGGTCGTTCGGCAGCGGCAGGGACGGACCGATGGCGCGGATGAGCACAGTGTCCTCGAGGGTGCCCGAAACGATGACGCCACCAATCATGACGTTATCGCCGGTCTGGACCAGGCCGCGGGTCGATATGTTAGCCAGTTTCGAATCGGTGGTCTGGTCGAGATCGTAGGCCTCGACGAGGGCGATTCCGCTCCCGTTGTTGGCTCCGTGAACGATGGCGGTGTAGGCGCCGGGATCGAGAGTGACCAAGAGCGCCGATTCCTTCAATTTGGTCGGGGCGAGACCGCTGTCGATGATGTCCTGGAAGTTGCTGTTCATCCGCCAGTCGTCATTCGTGGTGATGGTTGCGCCCGCGCTATCGTGTAGTTCCACGAATGGGTCGGCGAGAGTTCCATCAAGCATCAGGGAGGGACCAATCGCCCGGAGCAGGACCGCTTTGCTATGTGTGCCGGTGACAATAAACCCGCCAATCAGAACGTCATCGCCGGTTCCAACCAAAAGACGGGTGGAGATGTTGCCGAGCGTCGTAGGGATGGTGGCTCCCAGTTCGAAGGCACCGATATCAGGAGCATTGGTGCGATCGTAAAGCCGTTGATCGGTGGCGGGTGCGTTCGGGTCACCAGCGTCAACCGCGGGGCTATCCGGAAAAAGGGCGCAGGTTTGCGTGGTTCCGCCGTTATCGGCAAGCGGCTCCAACATGGGATCGATCGGTGCACCGGCGGTGCCGATTTGATCTCCGGTCGTCGGGGCGATTTCTCCGCCTGTGCCATCGCCGATGAGATTGTAGCCCTGGGAGTTGAACGAGAACGAACCGGCCAACTCTGAGATATCCGGATGACTCGGAGAGTGGTTTGCCGCGATGATTGTATTCTTGAGCATGATTGAACCAGCGAAGGTTTCAAAATCGGAGACACCGCCGCCGCCAATATCGCTATCGTAGGCAGAATTCTGGGAAGCGGTGTTATTCGTGATCGTGCAGTCGGTACAAGTTGCGGCACCATTGTTCTCGATGGCGCCACCATCGCCTTTGGCGGTATTGCCAAAGAAGGTGCTGTCGCTGATAAACATCATGGCTTGATTGGTAATCCCGCCTCCATTTCCCCTGGCATTGTCGTTGTTGGCGATCGTAGAGTGATCAATGAAGACGGTGCCGCCGTTGCTGTAGATACCGGCTCCATCTGCCGGACCTGGGTCCGGATCGGAGGGCAGAACGTTATCGGAGATCGTGCTGAATTGCACTTGCACGGACCCGCTGTTAGAAATTCCTCCGCCGGCGTACGTAGCCGAATTGGAGGAAACCGTGCAGCCGAATAAGTTGACGCCGTCCTGACTCGCGGAATAGATGGCGCCGCCCGCACCATCAACGGCGGAATTGCTGGTTAACGTGCAATAGAGTAGTTGGGCGCCACCCAAGCCCTCGCTGTAAAGTCCGCCGCCGAAGCGTGCCTGGTTATTGGTAAAGTTGACCCGGGAGAGGACTAATTGAGCGAAACTCGCATGCAGACCGCCCCCGCCTACCTCCTCCGAACCGTCGCTCAATCCGTTGCTGATCGTTAGCCCAGTGATTGTGACGGCGCCAGCCGTCACATCGAAGATGATAAAGGCCGGAGTGTTATCGGCACTGCTCCTGGCTATGGTGAGGAGATCTACACCCGGGCCGGTAATGGTGAGGCTCTTATCAATTAGCAACTTACCTGTGGTGAGCGTGATCGTGTCGGGATTAGGCAGGTCAAAGACGATGGTATCCCCGGACGCAGCGGTGCCGATCGCATCGCGTAATGAGCCGGGACCGCTATCGTCGTGACTGGTGACTGTCAGCGATGCACCGAAACTAGCGTCGGCGGCGATAAGTAAAAGGGTGATGCCTGCGAGGAACGTTTTCATTGGTTTGAGGTTGAGTGCAGCTGTTTACGGCAAAATCGCAAGAGGTGTCAAGCCTTCGGCTGCGGAATAGAGGCCGAGATTTTTCAGTCGTGAGGAAATAGGGAGTCGGTCTGGGGTTGCCCTGATTTGACGGACAGTGGGCTTGGGTCAAAAACCCGAGGAGTCCACATGAAAACACAGATCAGCAGACCGGCTCGTGAGAGAACGAGCTACACGAAGGAGTATAAGCAGGAGGCGCTTTCGCTCTGGCGCGCGAGCGCCCGGAGCGCGGCGAAGGTGGCAGCGGAGTTGGGGATCCGCCCGCCGCTGCTCTACCGCTGGTGTGATTGGCGGGAGACTTGTCCCCATCTGGGCCTTCCACGGTTCCAAACATGGCGCGATTTGGAAGTTTGGAAGTCGGACAGCGGGACAATTCGCCGGCGAACTTACATGATGCTGCAAACGCCGGCCGATCAGATCGGGGACGATCTTCCGCTCTTCGGGCCGGGCGGGCTTGGCCTCGACTCAATTGACGCGCTCGAACTGGTCGTGAGCATGGAAAAGACATTCGGCGTCGGCGTGCCCAACTCGGAGATCGCGAGCAAAGCGTTGCAGACGGTGAACTCGATCCACGATTACATCGTGGAAAAAGCCGAGCGCCCGGCGGCTTAGCTTTCGTTCTCTTTTTGACGAAACCTAGCGTGTTTCCGCGAGGTTGATCGCGTCGATCAACTGCCGATAACGCCCAAACTCATGGCGATGCGGCGAGAGCACGAGCCGCGGCAAATCCCAGATCTCGGCCTGGTTCTTTTCCTGCGGAAGCGCCTCCCGTTGCTCGATTTCCCCCGCCCGTAGCATATCCGCGAATTCTTTATTTAAGTTCGCAAGCGCGTTGTCGGTCAGCTGTTTATTGATCCGCAGGACAAGCTGCGAACCGACCCAGCGCGACGATTGATAGTTGCGATAGAAAAGGAGGATGTGGTCGACGGCCTCCTTCACATCGTGAGCGATCTTGATGAAGTTAAAGTCGCCTTGAGAGATGAGACCGAGCTTGAGCAGGTGGTCGGTCAGGAACCGCATCCAGGTTTCCCAGTAGCTGCCATCGGGCCGATCGATCAGGACGATCGGGATGATGAGCGCCTTGCCCGTCTGCATGAGGGTGAGGGCCTCGAAGCCTTCATCCATCGTCCCAAAACCGCCGGGGAAAAGCGCGTAGGCGTACGTTTCCTTCACGAAGTTCAGTTTGCGAGTGAAGAAATAATTGAAGTTAATCAGCTTCGGATCGCCGTGGATGATTTCATTCGCGCGCTGCTCGAAAGGCAGGCGAATGTTGAGCCCAAAACTGTTTTCCCGGCCCGCCCCGCGCTGCGCGGCGCCCATGATCCCGTCGCCGCCGCCGGTGATGACCATGTAGTTTTTCGCCACCATCTGCCGGCCAAATTCCTCCGCCTGCTGCGCCTCGGGTTCGGAGGGAGCGGTCCGGGCGGAACCAAAAACCACCACCTTGCGCACGCCGCGGTAAGGCGCGAAAATCTTGGCCGCGTAGCGCAGTTCCTTGAGCGACCGGTTCATGAGCTTGAGGTCGCCGGTCCCCATTTTGTCGCGCGCCATCTTGAGCGCGGTGATGATCAGTTCCTCGATTAACTCCGGCGATTTCTCCGCGCCCCAATCGGCGACCAGTTGCCGGACCCGGGCTTCGAATTCCGGCGGGATATTTGAACTACGACGAATCGGCTGATCCGCCACGGCGCTGCCTGTAAAATCTTCCACGCCGCAAGTTTCGGCCAGTTCCGTAGGCGCGAACAGTGAAAACTGGCGCCGTTAGGCGGATTTCAGATCGGCCAGGATTGCATTCATGTGCCGAATGGGGAGCGAATAATGTCCCTCGTTCTCGACCAGGTGGCGGGCGCAGGACGGGAGACGCTCGCCTAACGTCTGAGCCAGCTGCCAGTGGAAACTTCGATCCTTTTTTCCATGCCAGAGGCGCACCGGGACCTTGATTTCCTCGAGCGGAAAACCCCACGGCTGGGCGTAAATTTCGGCGTCGACCATCAGGCCGTCGGCCGAGGCGCGCCAGGCCTGGCGCTGGCTTTCGAAGCAGGCTTCAAAAGCGGCGATGTCGCGCATGACGTTGGCGTCGCAGGGCTGGAGCAGTTTCAGGAGTAACGGGCGCAAACGAATCGGAACCTTGAGCGAAAGAAACGGCCGGGCCGCGTGAAAACCAACGCGCAGCAGCTCCCGATGGCGCGGGTAAAAGAAAAGCAGCCAGCGATAAAGCGGGAGCAAGCCATCGCGATCCGGCAGCTCCGCCAGCGGGGGCGCGCTGCTCACGGCCGCGATCGCGCGCACCCGTTCCGGCATCGCCCAAGCCGCGGCGAAAGTGTACGGCGCGCCACCGGAAATGCCGAGCATTCGAAACTCACCGATCTCCAGTTTATCGGCCAGCTCGGCCAGGAGAGGCGGCCAGTCGAGCAACCGCCTCTCCGGGTGCAGAGTGGAGTTTCGGATGCCGGGCCGGTCGGGCGAAATGATCCGCACCTCCAGCTCACGGGCGGCGGCATCGGTCAGCTCGGCCATGGTGCGCGAGCTGGGCCAACCGTGGCAAAAGAAGACCGGCGTGCCTCTCGGGTCGCCGTATTCCGCAACCGCCACTGAGCCGCCTCGGCAAAGTGGAATTATTCGCGGGGTATCTTGCATCGGCACAGAGATCCGGTTGACGTTTTGACATCCATTATGGTGTCCTTATGGTTGCCAGGATGCCGAGCATTACGCTGAAAAATATCCCGCCGGACCTGCACCGTGCACTCAAGAGAAGGGCCAAAGCGCATCATCGCAGCTTAAACAAGGAGGTCATCGCCACCTTGCAGAGTACGGCCTCGGAAAGCGAAGTGGTGGATGTGAAAAAACTGATTGCTGAAGCTCGCGAAATGAGGCGCAAATTCAAAGGGGAAACCAATCTGCGGGAGATTCAGGCGATGAAGGTCGCGGGGCGACGCCGGTGATCGTGGTCGACACCAATATCATTTGTCTGCGCTGGTTGCCAGCGACCGAAACGAGTCAGGCCGATACTCTGCTGGAGCGCGACCCAGACTGGATGACGGCGGCCTTGTGGCGTTGCGAGTTTCGGAACGTTCTCGCTGGTTATATCCGGCGCGGCTCGCTGACGACGCTGGCCGCGGCCAGCATTTGCGCGAGCGCCGAGACGACGCTGGGGCTAAACGAAAAGCGTGCCCGAGCCAGCGACGTTTTCGATCTCGTCGCGCACTCATCCTGCACCGCTTACGATTGCGAATTCGTCGCAATCGCACGTCAGCACGGTGTGCCGCTAATCACCGCCGATCGCGAGATCTTGCGCGAATTTCCCCACCTTGCGGTCTCCTTGAAAAAGTTCCTTTCTTAGTAGCCGAGTGGACGGGAGCGAAGCGGCGGGTTAATTCTAGCCCCGACTTTCCCACCGATGCCACAATTTTCCTACCGTGCACGCAACGCCCAAGGCGGTCTCGTCGAAGGCGTGCTCAATGTCGCCGATCGTGCGGTCGCGATTCGCCAGATCGAAATGCAAGACTGCATTCCGATCCGGATCGATGTCGTCGCAGGCGGGCCGGAGCTGGTGGACGGCAAACCGGCCGCGGCCGCCACGTCGACTCAGAATCTTAAGATTCCGCACAGCCAGCTTTTGATTTTCACCGAGCAACTCGGTCACCTTCTGAAAGCCGGCATGACGCTCGACGAAAGCCTGGGCGTGCTCGAGAAACGGCTCAAGCATCCGCGAGTGCAGCAGATGACAAGCTCCCTCCACCAGGCACTGGTCGACGGTCGCAGCTTCTCGCAGGCGCTGCGCGACTTCCCGCGCATCTTTCCCCCGCTCTACCTCAACATGGTCGGCGCGGGCGAAGCGAGCGGCGGCCTGCCCGACATCCTCACTCGCGTCGTGCAACATTTGATGCAGGAAAAAAGCCTGCGCGACCGCGTCCAGCAGGCGCTGATTTATCCGGCCTTCCTCGCCCTCGCCGGCTCCGTCCTCATCATCATTTTCATCACCTTCATGGTGCCGCAGTTGACCAATTTTATGTCGCAAACCGGCGGCACGCTGCCCTTGCCGACGCAGATCCTGCTCGGAGCGAACCATGTCATCACCGGTTACTGGTGGCTCTTCATTCTCCTCGCCATCGGCGCGATGGTCGGCTTCCGCGCCTTTGTCCGGACCGACGAAGGCCGGCTGACCTGGGATCGGTTTCGGCTTTCCATTCCAGGCTACGGCCGGATTCGTCGCCACCAATACTACGCGCAGTTTTCGCGCACCCTCGGCACTCTGATGGAAAATGGAATCCCGCTCCTCAAGGCGCTTGACCTCGTGACGGAGATCGCGGGGAACAAATATGTCGAAGCAAAATTGCGCGCTGTGCGCCGCTCGATCATCGACGGCTCCAACCTCTCCAGCGCGCTGGCAAAAGAACAACTTTTCCCAGACCTCTTCACCGACATGATGGCGGTGGGCGAACAAACCGGCCATTTCGCGCAGACGATGCAGACCATCGCCGACGTCTACGAGCGCGAACTCGATCGCACGGTCAACATCATCTCCGCTTTGATCCCGCCGGTCATCATCGTGCTCATCGCGGTCGTGGTTGGGTTCGTCGTTTACAGCATCCTCTCGGCCGTCTTCGAGATGACGCACAGTTTGCAGTTTCGGCCGCACTAACATACGCTCGGCGCCGGAATGGTATTTCGGTTCGTCGCGCTCGTTTTTTTTCTCGCCCTCATTGCCTCGGTTCGTGCGCAACAGGCCCTGCCTCCGCCCGGCACGCAGGTGCTGCGGCCGAGCCAATCCGCCGAGGCGGCGCCGGAGATCGCCTGGCTCGACCTGCGTCAGGCCAAGCCGTCGAACGCGAAAATTCAGGCCGCGCCGGATTGGGTCGAGTCGGTCTCCTTTGCTCCGGGGAAACCGGCGGAGGGCAAGCCGGCGAAAAGTGTTTTTCGCATTCGTCTGACCCGGCCTAACGAAGACTCCCAGATCCTTCTTTTCCGTCTCTATTTCGAGGACGATCCGGAACGGCAACCCGAGTTGATCGCCTGGGATGAATCGGGCACGCAGCTCCTGCGCTCGGGTTCGTTAGGGCAAAAAACCGGGCTGGCCACCTCCTCCAGCACGATCGTCCCGATGATTGGCGTGACCGCGATCGACGTGGAAGTGCCGGGCGACGGGCGCTCCATCCGGGGCGCTTATCTCGACTGGATGAAAGCGAGCCAGGTCATGCGTCCGGTGCACGACGAGCCGCAGAGCTCGGTCCCCGCCCCTTTTGCCGCGGCGCCTCCGCTCAAGGCCGGGGTGGAGGACGCGGAAGTCTTCGGGACCGTGACCGCACCGCTCACCGTTGACACTATTCCGATGGGCTCGAGCCTGCCGGAAGGGGCGGCCTTCCAATTTGGCCTCGAAGCCCAACCGCTGGTTGCGCTCCTCACCTTCGAAGTCGCGAGCCCGCAGATCGAGGCGCCGCCGGAGATTTACGTTAATGGTCAGGCTGTGGGCCCGGCTTCATTGGTCCTGCCCGACTTGGCCGACCCGGCTTATCGCGGTCTCTCACTCTCGCTCGTGCAGACGATGCAGTTCCAATATACCGGCTGGGTCCGCGCGCAGAAGATCGTGCCGGCCTCGATCTTGAAGGCGGGAACGAATGATGTGATCATTCTGGCCGGCGCCGGAACCTCCGCTTCGGCTATCCGGGAAACGCAGATTCAGTTAAAATATCTCTGGGATAAATCTGATTACCTGCTTGAACCGTTGAAGTAGCCCCGCTGTCTCATCTTTATGCGCAAAAACCAAAGTGCCTTCACCCTCCTCGAGATCATGCTCGTGGTTTCGATCATCGCCCTCCTCCTCGGGACTGCGATCTACAAGCTGGCCGGCAACGTCGAGTACGCCCGCCACAACCGCGTCGCGGCCGATATCCAGAGCATCTCCACTCAGCTTAAACTCTACGAGAGCATGAACGGCTTTTACCCGACGACGGAACAGGGACTCGAAGCGCTCGTCAGCCAGCCGAGCACCGACCCGCAACCGCAACGCTGGTATCAGCTCTTCAAGGAATTGCCGAAGGATCCCTGGAACAATAAATACATCTACATCAATCCCGGTCGGAAGAATCCAAGCGGATACGATCTCTATTCCGCCGGGCAGGACCGAAAAGCCGACACGCCGGACGACGACTGGGGCGGCTCCTAGAACGCTTCGTTCCGTCGTTCGTTTGCCTAACGATCGGAGAACCGGCTAGGGCTTCTCGAAATCCGAATCGTCATCCGTCAACTGCTGCGCCTGCGGCTGCGGCTGCGGCGGGCGCACCGGCGATTGCGGGGTGCCTTTGCGCCGAATAACCGGGCGCACATGCGGCGGCGGAGTCGGAATCTGGGGCACCGCCATCGGGCGCTGGATCGGGACTTGCGGGTTGCCGACGCCGTTGCGGGCGGGGTCACCATTGGGCGGGACCGGCTGGGGCGGAACCGCGGCCTGGTTCTGGATCGCCTGGCTGAGCAGCGCTTCGTTGAAGGTGAGGGTCGCGAACTGCCCATCCTTCGCGATCGTGACCTTGGTCTCCCCGACCTGGTCCGACCATTGAATGTTGGAAATGGAATAGCCGTGAGTCGTTTCCTTCGTGTTCAGGTATTCCTTCAGATTTTTGTCCGTGGTCGAGGCGAGGGTAACAAAATCGCCGCCGGTGGAATGGGCGGCGTTGGCGATATAAAGGTCCTTCGCGAAATCGGGCGCGGAAGGCGCCGGCGCATTGGCGGTGGCGATGGCGAAGGGCGAGCGTTTCACCATCGGCTCGTATTTGGCAAACTTCGGCGTCGTCGGGAGTTCGTCCTTGGCCAGGCCGCTGGTCGTTAGGCAAAGCAGGGTCCCGGCTGCTGCCAGGAGGAGATGTTGCGTCTTCATGATTTTTTCCCGCCCGGGGCGAACCACTTCGCGATTTTGAATCGGCCGCGCATCACTGTCGGATCAGTCGCATCGACCATCAAGTTCACGTTCTCGAAAACGATGAAGCCCTCGGGGCGTTGCGTGTCGTAGAGAAAGCGGACGAGCTCGCCCCACCCGCTCTTGGTTTCAAAAGTGGCGGAGACGGATTGATGCGACGGCGCGTTCTCGACCCCGCCGATCTGCGGATTTTCGATCAGGACGTTGTGCTTCCCGGCGATCTCCTTCACTTGGGTGAGAAGGGTGGAACCCTCTGCGGGGTTGGTCAGCTGCGGCTGGTTTTTCTTCAGCCAGTCGGCCCGCCGCTTCCACATTTTCTCTTCCTTGAGGTAGACTTTCTGCTCGGTCCGAGTCGCTTTTTGCTCGGCATAATCTTTCCGCGCCTCGGCGCTCATGCCGAAGAGAGCGCTCCAGATGGCGAGATTAATGAGGAGGAAAAGGATCCCGCCGATGCTGAACGCGAGCAGGCGTTCCCGTTGATTCATCTGTGCCAGCCAGCGCGAGATCACTTCGTTTTGCCCTCCAGCCGGAATTGCGCGTGGTCGTTAGGCAGGATGCGCGGAGTGCCGAGATTAAAAGCGAAGGACTGGAGGTCGGGATGCTTTTTCACTTTCTCCGCCAGTTGGTAGGCGAGGGCGGCCGAGGGGGCTTCGCCTTGCACGGAAATGTTGCGAACCGATTGATCGTAAACCGTGATCCGGACGTCGGGATTGGGCAGGCTTTCATGCAGATGGAGCAGGATCTCGATCGGATAATAATGCGGATCGATGGCAGGCGAGAGCGCCTTCCAATCCGCTTCCGTGCTGCGAATGAAATCGACCTTGGGGGCGTCACGCGCGATCGATTTTTTGTAGCTGCCCACCTGGAAACGAATGATCGCGACATAGAGCGCGAAGAGGAGGAAAGCCGCCGCGTAAGCCGCGCCGGCCCAGAGCAGCCGCCGTCGCCATTCTTTTTGCCTAACGAGTGAGGCGCGCTGTTTCCGCCATGCTTCTGGCGCGAGGTTGAGCTTGACCGTGGCCGGCGGCGTTTCCACGCCCATCAGCTGGGGACGCTGAGCGAAGACGCGCTCGATCGTGTCGCGCAAAGGGGCGGAATTTTCGTCCAGCAGGATGGTGGGAAAAGCGGTGTCGATTCCCTGCAATTCGGCGCTGAGGGCAAGTTGCGGAAGATCGCGCTGCAACTGCTCCGGCCCGGTCGCATCGAGAGTGCGCGCGAGGCTAAGCTTGCCGTTCTCGGAGATGGCGGAGACGAGTTTCTCGCCCTCCCGATAGATGATGAGAGCGCGGCCGGATGCGGCCCGGGAGGCGGCGCGTTGCGCGGCGTAGACCGTGACCTGGCGCGGAATGAAGCCGCGTTTCAGGAGCGGCCCGGCCAGCTCCGCCAGCTTCGCGTTGTGCACCGCGACCGAGGAAATGACGCTCTCATTTTCCCCCTGCTCGATCAGCTCGAAATCGCTCGTCACTTCTTCCGGCGGATAAGGGAAGGCCTTTTCCACCTGGAGCCGGACCATGCCGCCGAACTCGGTCGGGTCGCTTGTCGGCAGGCGGAGACGCTGCGCGAGGACGGCGTTGACCGGAAGGGCGAAGACGATGTCGTCGCCCTCGAGCAGCAGGCCGGCGGCTTCGTTCAAATCGGAAACGCCCTGCACATCCCAGGTGCCGTTGGCGGCGCGGGAGCGGACCACATTCCAACCCCCGCCGGAGGGAGCGATATAAACAGGTGCGGATACGGGTTCGATATTAATATTCCTTCCAACGGATCATCTGGGGCTGCGCTGCTTTTCGAATGATCATCTCGACCGTTCGTGTCACAGAGCCGGATTTCCCCACGCTGACGACGCGCACAACCTGGTCTTTAAAACCGATTACGCCCGAAAGCTGCGCAAATTGCTCCGGTGTGAATCCGAGCGCAAGCCTAACCTGATCCAACGATTCGAAGACCGGATCGTCTTCCGTTCCGTCGATTTTATCCGGGCCGCGGCGATATTCCAGGAAGCGGTCGGCGATTGCATCGTTAATTCCGGGGAGACAGAGCAGGACGTTGCGCGAAGCCCAGACGAGATCGACCGGCCCGGTGCTGAAGAGAGTGAAGTCGGCATCCCAATTCGGCTGGGCCGTGAATTTCTCCCAGCTTTTGACCTGTTTCAGATCCTCCACACTTCGCAGGAGCGAATTCCTTGGCTGATAACCGGGCTCCGATTCGGCGCCATTCAAACGCGGGAGGTCGTCGGGATCGACGTAATCGAGCAGGCAATCGATCATCCGGTCGCGCTCGTTCAAGTCGACGCCCTTGAGCTCGAGATATTGTCGCAGCATCGCGAGCCGCTGCGGATTCTCTCCGGCCAGGATCCAGTTCAGATTCAAACGCCCGCCCTCCCCGGTGATACGAGCGGCGTAGGATTGATTCCGCCCTAACGAACCGCGCAGGACGCTGGAGCCGGCTTCGACCGCCGGACTGAGCGCCACTTCCGCGCCGGAGGCGGCCATCGCCTCCGCTTCCACCACCCGGCTGGCCTCGCCCGAAAGGGTGAGTTGGGAATTAATGTCGAGGGCCCAGGCGATGACCATGGCGCTGAGCAAGAATAGCGCCCAGAGCGCAAGCATGAGGGCGGCGCCGGAGCGCGGAGAACGGGCGGAAGTGCGCATGGTCTTCACAATGGCGTGCGACGCAAGGCCAGGATCGACTCCCAGGGCACGGAGCTGCCGGCGCGATCGATCCTTAGGCGGACGAGATGCGGCAGCTTGCTCCGATCGGTCCAGCGATCGACCCAGGCGTTGAGCCGGGGATCGAAATAGCGAATCTCAATGCTGCGCACCCCGCGCAGAAGCGAGACCCAGGTCTTGTTCTCCGGCACCGGATTTTCTTCGTCGTCCGCTTCGCGCACGATCCCGAGCTCCATCTCATCGCTGCGTTCGATCGGTCGCAGGCGGAGGGTGACAGAATAATCGCCCGTGGCGTAACGCGTCAGCAGTCCCGGCCCGGCCGAGCAGGTCCACGTCATTTCATCGCGCGAGCGGCCGCTGAACTTGAACGGTTCGCCGGTAAGGGCGCCCTGCCCCGGCGGCAGATCCTGTAATTGTTCGGTCAGCAGATTGGCCAGTCCCTCATAGCGGCCATTGCTCTCGTTCAGCTCGGTCGAGAGCCGCACCGCCGTCAGGTTAGTACTCACGAACCGATAAATCGCCAGCGCCATCATCCCGAGAATCGCGACTGCCAGCGTGACCTCGAGAAGGGTGAAAGCGAGCGTCCCGCGCCGGTCAACCCGCCCGATAAACATAGAAGACGAGCTGCTTGTTTTGCGACGTTCCTTCGCGCGACCATTCCGCACGCAGGGTTACCCGGCTAATTCCGGTGATGATTGTGTTGTTCTTGTCGACCATCTCTTCGGGCACGCTTTTTTGAATCACCTTTACGACACCGTAGCCGGTGTCGACGTTCAGTTCCTTGGCCGCATCGGGCCGGCCGGGACTGGCCTGCAACTCCGCCATGCGGTTGCCCAGGACCTGCCGCACGCGATTTTCTTCCTCGCTCAGAGCGCTGGCGTTGAGACAATTCTCCACCGCCCGTCCGAGCGCGAGGACGCCGACGACGAAAATCGTCAGGCCAAGCAGGACTTCGTAGAGGGCGAAACCAAGTCGGTTGTTACCTCGTCGCATAACGAATGATCTCCGGGCGCGCGTTGAGCGGCGCATAATTAACTTCCCACGAACCGTCCGGCCCCTTGAAGCGCACATTGGCCGGCTCGCACGCGCCGGAAGGCCAGAAAATCCATTGCGCGAGCGGATCTTTTTCGAGCGCGGCCGGCAAGCGCAGGAGGTAGGCGTGTCCCTTATCTAGAGCGAGCGCCGCGGTCGGCCGGTCCGGGTCTTTTTCGCCGAGAGTCTCCGGGCGCAGGATGACGGATTGCCGTTGCCACTCGATCAAATAGGGACGGCGCTCCTGCACGCTGCGTTCCTGCGCCATGCGCACGATCTGGTTCATGGCATCGAGCGAACGTTGCAGGCGGCGATTGGCCAGGACTCCGGTGACACTCGGGATGGCGAGCAAAAGCAGGAGCATCAGAATGAAGACCGCAATCGCAATCTCAATCAGGGTAAAACCCGCACGTCGCTGCATGCGCGAATTTTACGACGGCGGATGAAAATCACAACCGCCTCGGCCGGAATGGAGCCCGGAGGCGATGCGGTACGCAATTCACCGCTAGAGAATAGCAATCCGCCGACAGCATTCGCGCACCGGTGTGATAACATCGTCTAGTGATCGCGTCCGCCGTTGAGCCAGCCGTCCCGCCTGTCGCCATCGCCTCGCCACCGCCGCTGCGGCTCCGGCCGATTCACAAGATCCTCCTTCTCGTTGCCGCGCTCGGGGTGCTTGGGGCGATGACCTGGCAGGGGCTCACTACCGGGGGCTCGCCCGATCCCACCCGCGCCAATGTCAGCCCGACGGTGGCCATGCTCGACATCGGCATTCTCGTCTTCCGGGAAGGGCTGGAATGCATTCTCGTTCTGGCCGCCATTACCGCGAGCATGACTGGCCCTCGCAGTTATTGCCGGCGACCCGTCGCCTGGGGTGCCGGGCTCGCTTTTCTCGCCACTCTCGTCACCTGGATGATCGCCGTTCGGATCATGAGCGCATTGGCGGACAACGTCTCGGCCCTCAACCTCCAGGCTGCGACCGGACTCCTCGCCGTGGTCGTCCTGCTCGTGATCATGAACTGGTTTTTCCACAAGATTTATTGGGGCGGCTGGATCCGCTCCCATAATCGCCGGCGCAAAGCGCTCCTGACCAGCGGTACCGTCGCCAATCCCTCACAGACCCGCCTCATCTGGGGCCTGATCCTGCTTGGGTTCACCTCGCTTTATCGGGAAGGCTTCGAGGTCGTCTTATTTCTCCAGACCTATCACTTGCGGCTGGGCGGCGCAGTCGTCCTAAAAGGCGCGCTCCTCGGCCTCGGTCTTTCCGGGATCGTGGCGATCCTTACCTTTGTCCTGCAACAACGGCTGCCTTACCGCAACATGCTTGTCACCACCGGCATCTTGTTAGGCGGCGTCCTCCTCGTCATGGTCGGCGAACAAGCGCAGGAGATGCAACTCGCCAACTGGATCCCAACCACGCCAGTGCCGGGACTCGTGAGCGTCACGCCGGACTGGGTTGGTCTCTGGTTCGCCGTCTTCCCGACCTACGAGACGCTGATCGCGCAGCTCCTCGCCGCCATTTTGGTCATCGGTTCCTACTACGCCGCCCGGCGCGTCCGCTGCACGGCCGAGCCGGTGGACTGATCGCAGCCCGCCCGCTCGCCGGCAGTGAGGACTTAGCGTCCGCGCACGATCTTGTAGACGTTCCCTACTCCACCGCCGAAGTCGGTCAGGTAAAGCTCGCCCGCCGCGTCCTCGCCGAATGAAGTGGGATTGAGCAGCGCGTGGTTGCCTCGTCGGGTGGGGAAAAGATCCGCCGTGATGTCGGTGAAATCACTCGCGGTCACTCCGTCGTAACGCAGCGTCCAGATCTTGCCGGTGAAATCGCCATCCTCGCCGCCGAGATAATCGGCAAAGACATACAATCCGCGCAAATCGCGCACCTGCCGCCCGCCATAGACGAAGCCGCCGATCACCGTCTGTCCAATGGTGTGAGGATAATCGAAAATCGGGTCGACCGCACCGGGTGGCGGCGGCTCATTCGCGAAACGCGGATTCTGGATAAACCCTTCACGCACCCGCCAGCCGTAGTTCTCGCCGCCGCCGGGGTTGGAGGCTTTCTGGACATCGATCTCTTCCCGTTCGCCCTGCCCGACGTCGCCCAAAAACATGTCGCCGGTGCGGCGGTCGAAGCTGTTGCGCCACGGATTGCGCAGCCCCCAAAGCCACACTTCCTGCGCCTCGGTCGGCGAACCAAAGAACGGGTTGTTTGTCGGAATCGAGTAGGTGCCTGGGGCGTCCTCAATGTGAATGCGCAGCATTTTCCCGAGCAGCGTCCGGGTGTTTTGCGCGTTCCCGCCCGGTTCGATGTGGCCGATACCGGTGTCGTCAAAATGACCGCCGTCCCCAGTGTGAATATAAAGATTTCCCTCATCGCCGCGCCGCGAACTAAACCCGAGCCAGCCGCTGTTATGATTCGTCTGCGGTTGATCAAACATGAGCAGCGTTCGCTCGCTCGCGGGGTCGGCCACGTCCGGGTCCGCCGAGACGGTGAGCTGCGCGATGTGACTCACGCCATTGCCAAAAGTCCCGCCTGGCGCGGTGTAGGCAATGTAGAAGCGGCCATTGACCGCATAGTTCGGATCGAAAGCGAGACCGAGCAGCCCTTGTTCATTGCCCAAAGCAGTGATTTCGCCGGAGACATCGAGGAAAGGCGTGGCGTTGACCGTCCGGGTCGCGAGCTGAATGATGCGGATTTTTCCGGTTTGCTCGACAACGAAGAGGCGGTTGTTATCTCCGGGCGGGGTGGCCAGGCCGAGCGGTTTTTCGAAGCCGCCGGCGATGAACTCGGCATCGATCCCAGCTAAGGCGAGCGGCGCCGCCAGAAAGAGCAGCGCCAACAAAGCGATCTGAGTCAAATGATGTAACGCGCGCGGGGACGCACCGGGAAATGAATCTAGGTGTGGCTTTTTCATGAGCCCCTTTTTTACCAGCCGCCGACAAGATCTGGCGAGTCAAAAAGCCTCGCGGCGCTCTGAAAAAGCGCAAAAACTTTTCCTGATCGATTAACCACGTGACAGTAAATCGTGGATCACCGATGCCTTGCTTCTGTTCGCACGCGGGATTTTGTGACAGCTTTCGACGGGATGAATTTCTCGCGGCTCCTTTGCGTTTCTCTCATCGCCGCCTCGAGTGCCTTCGCGGCAGCTCCAGGCCTTCCGCCGCGCCTCGAGAACGAAGTCCTGCGCATCGATCTTTCCGTGCAGGACGGTTCGATCACGGTCCTCGACAAGCGCACCCGCCTGACCTGGCGGCAGCAGGTCGTGCCCGGCTACAAGGTCGCGCCGGATACCCTCCGGATCACGCCCACGTCTCTCGCTGCTCGCGTTTCCGGGCCGGGCGAAACCTGCGACCTCACGCTAGAGCTAAAAAGCGGCACCGCCTCCGGCTTTGACCTGACGGCGGCCTTGCCTAACGAGCACTACGGCAAGCTTCCCGATTATCCTTTTCGCTTCGTCGCTCCGGAGAAAAGCTGGTTCTACGTCCAGAACACGAGCGGCGAAGGCATGCTCATGCCGCTCGATCGCCCCGCGGCGATCAACAAACCCTACGGCTGGAGCGGGAGTCAGCCCTGGTGGGGGTTGACCGATCTCACGCGCGGTTTTGCGGTGCGCCTCGACTCCTTTCGTAACCCCGATACTCGCTCCGGGCCTAACGACGGGACGGTATACGCTTTTCCCATGCGGTTGCGCTACGACTTTGTTCCGAGCGGCGGCTACGTCGCGCTCGCCAATCTCTACCGCGATTATTTCCTTGACGCGCACCCGGAGATGCAGCCCTTGCGCGATCGGGTGACGCGGCGGCCGCCGGTCGGGATTTTGAAAGACGGCGTCTATATCTACTTCTGGGGCGAGAACCCGACGGACGATCTCCAGCTCGCTTCCGAGATGAAAGCCGCCGGAATCGATCGCGCCTTTGCCGTCTTTTATGGAAAGCATCCGATCGACCGCGCCCTCTTTGACGGCATCAAGCGCCTCGGCTGGGTTCCCGGATCCTATCACATGCCGACCGGTAACCTCTTTCGCGTCGGCCGCCGTGGCTGGCCTAACGCCATCCTCACCGGGCGCATGTCGGCGGACGAGCTTCGCCGGGAAAGCAATCCCAAGGGCTGGGACCGAATCTGCGCGAAATTCCAGCTGCCGCGCTGGCTGGAGAAGGCTAAAGGGCTCGTTGCCAGCTATGGGACACAGTTATTCTATTTCGACACCCTGGTCGTGCAGCTCGCTCCCTGTCTCAGTCCCACTCACCCTTCCACGATTGAGGAAAACCAGGCCGCGCGCCTGAAGCTGGCCCAGGAGACTCAGGCTCTGGGAACGGTCGTCGGGTCGGGCGAAGGCGGCTCACCAACCTGGGCGCTGCCTGGGCTGGATTTTTATGAGGGGATGATGTCTCTCCGCACTTATGCCGACCCAAACCTGAAGATTCCTTCGGGAGGATATGATACCGACTTGGGCGACAGCTATGCCTCCGACGCGGCGATCATTCTCGATGAGAAAAGAAGGATTCCACTCTACCAGCTGGCTTTTCACGATTATGTCGCCGGCACCTGGGTCTGGCGCGATACCAATTTCCAAAGCCGCCCTTTTGCCTGGAAAAAAGATCTTTTCAATATCCTCTATGGCACCATGCCGATGTGGCACATCGACCGGCAGCTCTGGACGAGTCACAAGGCGGATTACGTTGAGAGTTACCGCGCGCTTGCTTCCGTCCGGTCCAAGGTCGGGTTCTCTCGCATGACCGGTCACGGCTGGCTGACCCCCGACCGGGCGGTGCAGTACACCGATTGGTCGAGCGGAGAGAGAGTGCTGGTCAATTTCGGCGATCGGCCTTACCGGGGAACGGACAACACCGGCGTGGCGCCAAGATCCTTCCTCGTCGTGCGGACGCCAGTCGATCGTTAGGGAACGACGGGCCTGCCTGCCGCTTCGTTTGCGTCGACTCTGGGCCGCCTGTACCATTCGCTCCATGACGCAACGGCTTCGAACACTCCTGCTTGTCGGCGGGATCAGCGTCGTCTGCTCTCTTTTTCTTTCTTCCGCCACCGCGAAACCTGCGGAAGAAAAACGTTCCACACCCGCTCCGCCAGCTTCCGCGGGCAAAAACATCCGCCAGGATGATACGCTGGTCCTGCATCCGCCGAAGGACCTGGCCCTCCGGCCAGAGGGCGAGCGCAAGGCGCGCGCCATGGTCGATTACGTCCTTGCCTTGGACCTGCAGGATGATGGCGAAAGCGAGAAAGCGCTGGAAGCTTTCGAGCGCGTCCTCGCGATCGATCCGGGTGAGATCAACCTTGCCACCCGGGTTGCTTTTTTGCTGACCCAGGAAGGCGATTACCCGCGCGCGATCGACATTCTAAAGGACGCGGTCAAGGCCGAGCCGAAAGAGCCCGGGCCCTACCTCCAACTGGCTTATATCTACGCCAAGTATCTCCGGAAAATGGACCCGGCCATTCGTTATGCCGAGGAGGCGGTGAAACTCGCGCCGAACGAGATCGAAGGTTATCAGCGCCTGGCCGAAGTCCAGCTCACTGCCCGCGATCGTAAGGGGGCTCTCCAGACGCTCGATCGCGCCGCCAGGGTCTCGACCAATGTTCCCGCCTTCTGGACCCAGCTGGGCAAGCTCTATCTCGCCTTGCTCACCCAGGGCGACAAAACTCCCAAACCCCCGGAGTTAGAAAAGGTCAACGGCGTTTTCCGCAAGGCGCTCGCCCTGGCTCCGAGCGATGCCTCGGTCCTGACCGACGCGGCGGATTATTTCGCTGCCTCACAGCAGGTGCAGGAAGCCATCCCGCTTTATCTCCGCGTCCTGGAATTGCAGCCTAACGACTCTAACGCTCGGGAGAAGCTCGCCACCGGTTTCATGCTCACCAATCAGCGGGGCAAGGCGATCGAGATGCTCCAGGAAATCATCCAGCAGCATCCGGAAAAATATCAGCCCTACGAGCTGCTCGGCCGTGTCCTGGAGGAGGATGCCAAGGCTCGCGCCCAGGCCGATAAGCCGGAAGAAGCGAGAGCGGAATACGCCAAGGCCGCGGCCAACTACGAGCAGAGCCTGCTTATTAATGGCGCCCAGCCGGATAACTATCTCCACCTCGCGGAGCTGCTCCTCGGCCGGCTGCGCGAGAACGAGCGCGCAGTCCGCCTGTTGCAGGAGGCGCGCCGGCGTTACCCTGCGGTCCCGCAGATTACTTATCTCCTCGCGATTGCCTTGCGCGAAGCGAAGCAGAATCAGGCCGCGCTCACGACTTTCGAGGAGGCCTTGCACGAGAGCGAAGCGACCGGCCAGGAAGTGGTGAACGACCGTTTCTATTTCGAATATGGCGCGGCTGCGGAACAAGCCGGCCTTTATGACAAGGCGGCGGAGCTATTCAAACGCGCAATCGAACTCGACCCGGCAGACGCCGCCCAGGCTTACAATTATCTCGGTTTCATGTGGGCCGACCAAAACAAGCATCTCGACGAGGCGGAAGATTACATTAAGCGCGCCCTCGCCGCCGAACCGGAAAACGGCGCCTATCTCGACAGCCTCGGCTGGCTCCATTACCGCCAGGGAAAATACGAACAGGCCCTGGCCGAGTTATTGAGCGCGGCCGCGGCGCTGAAGGAAGGCGACCCCGTGGTCTTCGAGCATATCGGCGACACCTACGCGGCCTCGCAGGAAACGAGCAAGGCGCTGGAGTTCTGGCAAAAGTCGCTCGCGCTCGATAAGGAAAATAAGAGGCTGGCTGGAAAAATTGCCGATGCTAAAAACAAACTGAGCAAAGGCGAAGCGGCCGGCGCCACTCCGATCAAGTGAAGAAATATCCAACTCTCTGGCAGCACAAGACGATGTGGGCCTCGCTCACCGCGATTTTTGTCGTCGTTCTTTTTCTCATCGTCGGCACCGTTGTCTACCTCAGCGCCAACCTGATCGCCTTTCTCCAACCGATCCTGATCCCGGTCGCGATCTCGGCCATCCTGGCTTACCTGCTCGATCCGGTCGTGACTCATATGGCCAAGCGCGGCTTCGGCCGGACGAAGGCCGTGCTCACGATTTTCCTCGTCGCCTTCCTGGCCATCGGCGCCCTCTGCGCCTGGATCGTGCCGCTGATTTCCATGCAAAGCGCCAGCCTTGCCCGGCAATTGCCTTCGCTCACGGAACGCACCCGCGATCGCGTCGTCGACATGATCTATCGCTACGAGCACACCTTTGGCCTTTACTCCGACAAGGGCGAAAACGGCGCCACCACTGGCATCATCAACTGGCTCCTCGCCGGGCCGACACCTCCGCCGGCCCCGAATCTTTCCCCTACCCCCGCGCCCAGCCCCCCTTCGGTCAGCGGCGAAGTAATCCCGCCCGCGCCGGCCAAACTCACCTCGGCCGATCGGCAGCGGATCCAGGACTGGGTGCAAAAGCAATTGCCCGCGATCGAGAAACAGTTGCCCGATCTCATCTCAAAACTCTGGCTGCTCGTCAAAACCAGCATCGGCGGCTTCCTCGGCGTGACCGGATTTTTGCTCAGCCTGATCATGGTCCCGATCTACCTCTTCTTCCTGCTCAAGGAACGGCCCTCGATCGAGGCCCGCTGGCGCGAATATCTGCCCTTGCGCAATTCCCCTTTGAAAGACGAAGTCGCGTCCACCCTGTCGCAGATCAACAACTACGTCATCGCCTACTTCCGCGGGCAGCTTCTCGTTTGTGTCGTCGATGGTCTTCTCATTGGCACCGCGCTCACGGTTTTCAGATTGAACTTCGCTCCGCTCATCGGGCTCATCGTCATTCCCATGACGATGATTCCCTATCTCGGGATCGTCATCTGCTGGGTCCCGGCCGTCCTCCTCGCGGCCGCGCAATGGGGCGATTGGTGGCATCCCTTTTGGGTCACGATGATTTTTATCGTGGTGCAAAATCTGGAGGGTCTCTTTTACGCCCCGCGCATCGTCGGCAACTCCGTCGGCCTCCATCCCATGACGGTGATCGTTTCCATCTTCATCTGGGGCCTCCTCATCGGCGGCCTGCTCGGACCGCTTCTCGCCATCCCCCTCACCGCTACGCTCAAGGTCCTGCTCGCGCGCTACGTCTGGGGCCCGCGCCTGCGCGAGGAAGTGATGGAAAACATCGAGGAAGTGCCGGTGGTGCGCGAGGCCGAGGCCGAGCCTCATCCCGCTCGTTAGGCCGGCTTCGCTCGCCCATGGTTGAAACCTCTCGACGGTTGCCAAGCGGCCCGGTGCCATCTAGGGAACGGGACGATGCCTGCCAAGCCCCAGCGCGTTCGGCGCAAACGCCATCGCCAAGGTTCATGGCTGCGCAGCTTTCAGCTGCGGAGCGGTTTGGTCATTTCGCTTTTTGTCGTCCTCGGCTTTGGCTTTGGTCTTTTCGCCTTCTCCTCCGTGCGCAAGGGCTGGACCCGCTGGCACAAGTCGCGCCTCCTGACAACGGCGGCAGATTTGCTCGAGCACAATCAATTGGCGGATGCCGAAACGACCGCGCGCAAAGCCCTCGCCATCGACCCGGGTTCGTTAGTCGCGGCCCGGCTCTTGGCGGAGTCGACCGAGAAACAAAACCGCGCCGAGACCGTCGCCTGGCGAGCCCAGATCGCGCGGCTCGACCCCGGGCTCGACAGCCAGCTCAATCTCGCTTCCGCCGCGCTCCGCTTTGGTCAACTCGATGTCGCGCGCGACGCCCTTACTAGGGTCCCGCCCGAGGACCACGACAAGGCGCCCTTCCATGTCGTGGCCGGATGGCTCTCACGGGCCCAGGGCAACGTCGCCGAAGAAGAACGGCACTTCGCCGCCGCCGTCGCCCAGGAACCGAAGAACGACGTCTACCAGTTCAATCTCGCCGTCCTGCAAATTCACTCCCCTGATCCCGCGAAAAACGCCGCCGCGCGGAACCAGCTGGAACGTCTGAGCAAAGTCGCGCAGTTCCGCACCGAAGCCTTGCGCGCCTTGCTCGACAACGCGCTGCGCCAGAATCAAACCGACGCCGCCAATGAATTCGCGCAGGCCCTGCAGATGAGTCCGGAGGTGACCTTCAGCGATTATCTGCTCTGCCTCGATCTCTACCGGAAACTTAGCCCGAATAAGTTCGACGCCCTGATCGACAAGGTAAAACCAGTGGCCGCCCGGGACCGCCGCGATCTCACGCAGCTCCTCAGCTGGATGAACAAAAACGGTCTCGCCGCTGCCGCCCTCAAGTGGAGCGACAAGCTCCCCTCCGACCTCACCAGCAACCCGCCGGTCGCGAGCGCGGTCGCGGAGTCCCTCGCCCGGACCAAAAACTGGTCCCGCCTGAAACGCTGGACCCGCAACGGCGCCTGGAGCGACGACGAATACTTGCGACTCGCCTACCAGGCCTACGCGGCGCGGCGTTCGCGTCGCACCGTGGCCGAAGCCGAAGCCGAGTTCGACGCCCTCTGGAAATCAGCCGAGGACCTCGCGGAGGATTCTCCGGAGCATGAAGTGGCCCTGGCGCGCCTTGCTTCAGCTTGGTCACTCACCCGCGAGGCCGAACAACTCTGGCTGCGGGTGGCCAAGATCCCGGCCACGCGGCGGGAGGCGCTCGACGCACTTTACGCGCTTTATCGCGGGACGAACGACCTGCCGAACCTCCATCTCACCGCGCAGCGCCTACACGAGAGTTCGCCCGATGAGATCGGCCTGGCGGCGAATGCGGCGCGGTTCGCTCTCCTCCTTGATCGCAACACCGCCGAAGGCCGCGCCCTGGCCGAGCAGGCCTACGAAAAATCCCCTAACGATCCCGGGGCGGCCGTGACTTATGCTTTCGCGCTCTACGGCACCGGCCGGACGGCGGAAGCGGTCGAGATATTAAAAAAACTTCCGCCCGAACAGCTGGAAGATCCGCACGCCGCGGTTTACGCCGCCCTCTTGTTCGACGACGCCGGACAGCTCGAGCTGGCGAACAAATACATCGCCCTGGCCAAGGCGGGAAAGATTTTCCCGGAAGAAAAACAGCTGCTGGAGGAGATCGCCAATCGCCGCCAGAACGCCGGCCCCCCGCCTAACGAGCCCTCGCCCACCCCGCGCACCCCGAACAGCCGGGGCTAAGCGCCAACCGCTGCGGACGCCCTGCAACAGGCTCCCCTTCCCTCCCCGCGCCCAAGTCCGCCGGCAGCGGCTGGCTGAACCGTCTCGTTAGGGGCTTGCGCTGTTGAGTCGGCACAATTGGTAACCCCACCAGGTGGCATACAAGAGATAAACTCCGTAGCAGGTAAACAAAGCGCCCCCGAAGGGATAAAGCCGGAAGAGCAACGCAACGAAGACCGCGACGACCAGACCGTAAGGAATGAATCCTATGAAACTCCCTCGCAAATCGCGCCACCGAAAAAATACCACGCTCCAAAACGTGTTCGCCAGCAGGATGATAATAAGCAGAACCAATGCGCACCACCGCAGCGGAGTCAATGCCGGCGGACCGAGCAAATGTCGGAGGACGACGAAACAAATGGCATAGTAGAGGAAGCCAATCACGAGCCAAAGAAAGAAGGGAGGGGAATACGGCGGCATTCTAAGCTGCGCCAATCGCTGACGAACTCCGCCGCCCGCCAGCACGCCTTCCAAGGCGGCAGCCGCAATGCAGATGATCAGAGCAAGAAGCGTCGGCCGCATCACCTAGACCTTATGGCTGCGGGCGCGGTGTGAAGGCGCAGACAGAGGGTTGAAAAGGAGGGTGTGTTTGCCGTTCATATATTCGCGGGCTACTCGCCTTTTTGAGGTGGAGCAGAGCCAGTCTAATAAGTCGACCCGGTTAGGCCCTGCGCGTGATACTCAGTGAAAGCACACATGAATCATTTCCATCCGCCGTGCTGATCCATCCAACGCATAGCATACCAGTACCACGCCGCTGCGAGAAGCATCAGTAGGCCAATCCAGAAATGGCGAATAGCCGACACAACGGCGATACCCACACAAATCCAAATAAAACCGAGCGCTACAGCGCGGGTCTTGATTCCCCAAACACCGAGCCTCACGATCAGTGGTCGCGGTGTATTGTTGTTCATTGGCGTCTCAACGGGCCTAACGAGCGCAAGTTCAGCTGCGGTGAGCGGGAGCGCGCGTCGCGGCGGGTTGAAGGGTTTTAGTCATGTGAAAGCTGGGCAGTACGGCGGCTCGGCGTCGGCTGCATCGCATAGATGACATGATGAGAGTTGCCGGGTGCGGGTTTGGGACCTACACCCGACAAATATGCGTAAACATACTAATACAGAGTCGGCCTCACTCGAGGCAACCCGCGGTCAGTTTAGTGGCCGCCCGAGCGCAATCAAGCTCG
>JBBPZS010000070.1:0-21585 GCA_038198605.1 Chthoniobacterales bacterium
CGCACTTTCCCGGATGCCGTAGATCAGGAGCACCGTGACCGCCGCGACGATGAAAAAGGCCGGCAGGTTAACCGCGATCGGGTGGCCCATGATGACGGGCAGAGTGGTGGAAGAATAAGCGCCGAGGGCAGCTCCGCCCTTCGCGAGCAGGGTGCCGGCGGTGGTATGATCGACCATGAGCCAGAGCGGGAACTTGATGTTCACATTCGCCAGGAGCTGGACGAAATATCCCGACCACCCGACCGCGACGGCCATGTTGCCGACCGCGTATTCCAGGATCAAATCCCAGCCGATGATCCAGGCGATGATCTCGCCCAGCGTGGCGTAGGAATAAGTGTAGGCCGAGCCCGAGACCGGGATCATGGAGGCGAGCTCGCTGTAACAAAGCGCTGCAAAACCGCAGGCGACCGCCGCCACGACAAAGGAAAGCGCGACCGCCGGTCCCGCCGCCGGCCGTCCGAAGACCAGGTCGGTGTGCTGGATCCAGGAGAGGATGAAATTGAGAACCGGCGTCTTGACGAGCGATTCGCCGACCCGGGCCGATTCGCCCGCCGCGGCCGTACCGGCGAGAGCGAAGATCCCCGCGCCGATGATCGCGCCGATGCCGAGGCAGGTGAGATCGAAAGCGGTCAGCGAGCGCTTCATTTTGCGGTCGGGCGCTTCCGACTCGCGGATTAAGAGCTCGGGACTTTTGGTCTGAAAAAGTTTGGATGCCACGGAATGTTTCCCCCTGGTTATTTCGCGGTGAGAGCGAAAAGTGCGCGCATGGTTGCACCCGGCGCGCGCGGCGGTCAATCCTTTGTTTTCGCTGGTGCCTCGCTTCCGGAGAGATCTGAGGGGCCGCGACTCCGCCCAAGGAGCGGCGGTTTGCAACCGCCGAGGGCGCTTTTAAAGCGCCCCTCCGTGGTGGCCTGCTTTTAGCTCCGCTACGCAGGCATGCCGTTCTCGGGAGCCAATCTTTTCGCCGGACTGGTCTTCAGCAGCATCGGTTTCGTCGGCTTCGTTTTCGGCAAGCGCCTGAGTCTGTGGAAGCCGATGCTGATCGGCCTCGCCCTCATGGCTTATCCTTATTTCATCGAGGACACTTTGACTCTCTGTGCCATCGGGTTGGCCGGATCTGCCGCCCTTTTCTGGCTGCGCGACTAACGAACGGCCGGCCGCTTCGAGATTGAATTTCGGCGCCTTCCGGCCTTAATCTGCGCGCGATGTCTGATGAAACGATTCCGCTCATTTTCGGCGACGCCGCGGTCGCCGAGCTGGGCCAGCCTCCGGGGCGAAAGAGGTGGGGCCGGAAGCGAAAAGCCGCTCCGCCCCTGATCCATTGCGAGAATTGCGGCACGGCCTTGACCGGTCCCTACTGCGCCCAGTGCGGCCAACCGGCGGTCGATTACCATCGTTCCTTTGGTTCTCTCCTGGCCGACGCGGCCGATGCTTTTTTCAATTTCGACGCGCGCTTCTTTCAATCCTTCGGCCTGCTGCTATTTAAACCCTGGCGCCTAACGAACGAGTTCGTCGAAGGAAAACGCGCCCGCCATGTCCATCCGCTTCGTGTTTATCTCATCGCCAGCGTGCTCTTTTTCCTCGTCATCAATTTTCTCGCGCGCGACAACCATTTCCAGACGCAGACGAAGTTTGACGAGGACGAGGTCGCGACGCCGGCCGCCTCGGCCGCGCCGGGGGCTCAGCCGACAGCGAGTGTCTCTTCCGGCATTTCGCCCAGGCCCGCTTCAAGTTCACCCGCCGCGCCCTCCAAGGGTTTTCAGATGAAAGTGTCGGATGAACCGGGCAAGTCGGGATTCGGTCGCTGGGTCCAGGCTCGGGTCAAAGACAAGATCGGCCCGACCGGCAATCGGGGGGACCTTTTCCTGAGGACGCTCATTCAAAATCTCGCGCCGATGGTGCTCTGCTGTATTCCGCTCTTCGCCCTCGTCCTGAAGATCCTCTACATCTTCAAACGTCGTTTTTACATCGAGCACCTCATCTTTGCCCTCCACACCCACGCTTTCGTCTTTCTCAGCACGGTCATCATTATTGGGATTGGTTTTCTTCTCGCCTTGAAGTCACCCGTCTTGACCGCGATCGCCTGCCCCATCCTCGGCACCGCCGTCCTCGTGCAACTGCTGGTCGCGATCCGCCGGGTCTATCGCCAGAACTGGTTCGCCACCGTCTTCAAATTCGCCCTCGGCAGCCTGATTTATGTCGTGCTCCTGAGTGTCGCTTTTGGCGTGACGGCTTTCGTCACTCTCCTTCTCCCCTGAGTTAAGACGTTGTTAGGCGGAGATGTTCACGGCCCGCAAAGGAATGGCCTGCCCGCATCCTGGCAAGCGGAGCGCTTGCCCTGCAATCGTGCTCCGGGTAGATCAACGGAATGGGACGTCAATGGTTACACGCAAAGCGGGAAGTGGCGGGACTAAAAAAAGGCCAGGTCACCGGGAAACTGGTCAAGGAAATCATGGTCGCGGCCAAGCTGGGCGGAGCTGACCCGGCCGGCAACGCGCGTCTCTTCGCTGTCGTGGAAAAGGCGCGCCGGGCCAGCGTCTCGCGCGACGTGATCGAGCGCGCGATCAAGAAAGGCGCCGGCATCGGAGGCGAAAAACTCGAGCTCGAGCATATGGTTTTTGAAGGCTACGCGCCGAACAAAGTGCCGGTGATCGTCGAAGTGCAGACCGACAATAAGAACCGGACCGCGCCCGAAATCCGCGTCCTTTTCAAGCGCGGCCAGCTCGGCGCGCCCGGGAGCAACAAGTTCCTTTTCGATCATGTCGGCCTGGTCGAGGCGCATCACGCCGACCCGGCCGCTGACATCGAAGCGGCCGCGATCGAAGCCGGGGCGCAGGAAGTGGAGCCGCTCGCTTCCGGCCAGAACGACGACATTCCGGAAGGAACGGCCGGGGCGCGTTTAACGACGGCAGCGGTCGATCTGCACGCGGTCTCGCAATGGCTCGCGCAAAATGGTTGGACGGTGGTGACGAGTGAGCTCGGTTACATGGCCAAGAATTTTCCCGAATTGAGCGAGGAGGACCGGATCCAGGTCGGCGAATTTCTGCAAACGTTCGAGGACCACGACGACGTCCACCGGGTCTGGGCGGCGATTCGTTAGGGGGAAAATGTCAGACGAAACGACGGACGCGATAATGGGCGACGCGGTCGTCGCGTCCCTCGAGAAGCCGGAGCAAAAGCGGCGTGGACTTTTTGGCTGGCGCAAGGACGCGCCTCAGCCGCCGCCGATCACGCATTGCGAAGATTGCGGCGCCGAGCTGCACGGCCAGTATTGCTCGAAGTGCGGCCAGTTGGCGGTCGATTACCGGCGCTCGTTTCGTCACGTCATCGCGGACGTCGCGGACTCGTTCCTGAATTGGGACTCGAAGTTCACCAAGACCATCGGGCTGCTCCTGCTCAAGCCCGGCTGGCTCACGAATCAATTCGTGGCTGGCCGGCGGACACGCTACCTCCATCCGCTCCGGCTTTATCTGCTTGTGAGCATCGCCTTTTTCCTCGCTGCCCGGCTCATCCCGGTGAGCGCGCCGACGGTCGACAAGAGCAAGGTGACGCGGAAGCCCGCGCCGAGATCGAGAAGACGATGGCTGAGATGAAGGACCTTCCGGAAGGTGTGCGCCAGCGCCTCAACGATGCCATCGCGGAAACGGCGGAAACCCCGGCGGCCGGAACAAAGAGCGAACCGGTACCTGGTTCTTCGCCCACCGCCGCCCCGGTGAAAAAAGAACCGCAGAAATTGATCATCTTCGATGATCCGAAGGCGACCCGGACTCCATTTGAGAAATGGATGGAACAACAGGTGAAAGCGAAGCTCGGTGAAGACGGGACCAAGCTGCAGTTTTTCGCCGACACCCTGCGGAGCAACATCTCGACCATGATGCTCTTTTGCATCCCGCTCTTCGCGCTCGTCCTGAAGATTCTTTATCTGCGCAAGCGGCGCTTTTACATCGAGCACCTCGTCTACGCGCTCCACATCCACTCGTTTTTTTACTTCGCCATTCTGCTCATGGTTTTCGGCGCGATGGCCGCAAGCCGCTGGGCGCCTGGGCTGCGCGCGCCGCTCATCTTGATTCTCTTGCTCGCGATCCTGGTGCAGATCTTTCTCTCGATCCGGCAGGTCTATGGCCAGGGCTGGTTCATGACCACCTTCAAGTTTTTCTTCGGCGGCCTCATCTATTTCATCGTCCTGGCGGCGGCGCTCGCCATTACCGCGATCGCGACTTTTGTTCTGCCCTAGCAAGTCGCCTGCCTAACGAGCTCTTGCTCCGCGGGTCAAAATTGGAAGTAGATGAAAGGCACGTATTGCGCGGGGGTGAAGAGCAGGACCACCGCCCAACCGCCACCGTAAGCAGCCGCGAAAACCGGTTCGGGCAGGCGCCGCCACCAGCTGGCGAAGACGCGCTTGTAATTCAGCCAGTGCACCACCGCCAGGCCGCCAAAAAGCCACCAGAGGCGCGGATCGAGAGCTTGCGTGCCGCCGGGCTGGAAAAGAACGAAACGATGCACGATGAACAGCGCTTTCCCTAAGTCGACCGAGCGGAAAAAAATCCAGCAGAGACAGACGAAATAGAAGGTGAGCATGACCGTGCCCGCGTGATAGGCCAGTTGCGCGAGGTGGGGCAGGGCGCCAAACAATGACTGCATTTTTTCCCGCGCGCCGACCCATTGCCGGTGCACGATCAGGCCGACGCCATGCAGCCCTCCCCAGAGGACGAAGACCCAGGAGGCGCCATGCCAAAGGCCGCCCAGCAGCATGGTGAGCAATATATTGCGATAGGTAAAGAGCCGCGTGCCGCGGTTGCCGCCTAACGAAATATAAAGATAGTCGCGCAGCCAGCTGGAGAGGCTGATGTGCCAGCGCCGCCAGAAATCGGTGATGGAGGAGGCGAAGTAGGGGAAGTTGAAGTTGATCGTGAGGGTGTAGCCGAGCAGACCGGCGACCGCGATCGCCATGTCGGTATAGCCTGAGAAGTCGCAGTAAATTTGCACGGCGTAGAGGAGGACGCCGATCCAGGCACTGGCCGTGTCATAGCTCTGTGGGTTGGAGAAATACTGATCGACAAAGGGGGCGACGCTGTCCGCCACGCAGGCTTTCTTGACGAAGCCGCAGAGGAAAAGGACGAGCGCGGTGCGGGCATCGACCTGGGACCACTGCGGCCGGCTCTTGGTCTGGGGAAGAAAATAATAAGCGCGCACGATTGGCCCTGCTACCAGCGGGGGGAAGAAGGCGATGAAAAACGCCAGGTCGAGGAAGCTGCGTTCCGCCCGGATGTGGCGGCGATAGACTTCGATCGTGTAGCTGATCGATTGGAAGGTATAAAAGCTCACCCCGTAGGGTAGGATGATGCGCAGGGTGTGGACGGAGGCGGGCAGCCCAAGCCAGGCGAGGAACTCGCCCGCCGAACCGACGAGAAAGTTGAGGTATTTGAAAATACAGAGCGTCCCGAGATTAACTGTCAGACTAACGAGCAAAAGAACGCGCCGCCGCAGGAGGCCTTCGCTCCCCTCCATTTTGAGGCCGACGAGATAATCGAGGCCGGTGGAACCGAAGAGGACAAAAGGAAACCACCACCCCGGTGGCAGGGCCGACCATTGTGCGGCCCAGAGGTGGCCGAGAAAAACAACCGGGTTACCGACGAAGAAGCAGGCGTAGAAAAAGTAACTGCAAAGGAGAAGGAACGCCTTTCGTTTGGTGTTGGAGCGAAGGCCCCAGGCGACGCAGAAAACGATCGCGAAAAAAAAGAAAAAGCGGGACTCGACGAAGAGCACGAGGGAATCCTAAGCGAGCCGGTTAACGCGATCCCGTCCGCAGCGCCGGGACGAATTGCTGGGCCAGCGTCCGGGTAAAGATTTCCGCTCCGCGGGGATTGAGGTGTTCCGCGTCCGGGCGGTTGGCTTCATCGTAGAGCGCAGCATAACGATCCAGGTCGTCGAAGGAGAAGAGCAAGCTGCCGGGCGGCGCGTCGACCCCGGAACCGCGGGCGGAGCGGAGCGAAGGAGCAACCACGAAGACGGCAGTGATGGTCCTGGCGGCCAGCTCCCGCACCAGCGCGCTCAATTCACTGCGCATCTCGGGGTCCATCCGGCGCGGCGCCGGGTGTTCCCTTGCCGCCTGCAGGCGTTGCTGATAGATCGGGCGCATCTGCTCGGTCATCGTCTTGTTCAGGGGATTGAACCCGTCGCCGTCGGGGCCGATTCTGTTGGGGGATCCGCCCATCGCAGCCTGGAGCCAACCGAGAGTCTTGTCCGGTTGCGGGTTCGCCGGGTCGCGTTCGTCATTCGGCTTTGGAGCCCCACGTCCGGTCCGCGTCTGTAATTCGAAGAAGAGATATTTTAATTTGCGTGGCTGGAGATCGAGAACCCGCCGGGCCAGGGCGAGAGAGGTGGCCGGTCTCATCTTATCCACCCCCAGATTAAATGAGCGCCAGTGATGACCAGCCTCGGCCGCGACGCGATCGAACAGCCTGGGGGAGATTCCGTGATAGAACCTGCTTGAGCCGATAAAGACAATGTCGAAATTGTCTTTGTGTTGCTCGAACCAAAGCCAGCGGGGCGAATCGGGACTCAGCTGCTGGGCCGCCAGCGGTCCAACCGCGGCCGCGCCAAGAGCGAGGGCAAAGAGGAGCTGGGAGCAGCGAAAAGCGAGGCGCCCGATGGAATTCATCCCTGCGCGGGCATTAACATGGAATCGAGGGCACAGCAAGAGAGTGCCTCGCCTAACGAGCGACCGGCGGCAGCGTCCGGGCAAAATCCCGCGCCAGGGTAGCGGAGAAAAGTTTCGCGCCGGGGCCGTTGAGATGCTCGCTGTCGAGCCGGTTCTCCTCCGCGAAAAACTGCGGATAGCGGACCAGGTTATTGTAGTCGAAGAGCGGGGCCTGAAGTGGAGCGTTCAGTTCCGCGCCGCGACTTCCGAGCAGGGCCGGGGGCGCCACGAAAACCACCTGAATTTTCCGGCGCACCATCGCCTCCTGGAAGCGGCGCAGCTCGGCGCGCATGATGAGATCGGGGGCCCGTTCGATCGGGTGATCTCGCGCTTTCTCTAAATCCGCTCGATATCCGGCGAGCGTCTCACCCGCCATCGGCTTGGACATGGCGAAATAACCGTCCCAACTCGGCGGCAAATTGCTCCCGTCAATGGCGGAAGGCTTGGCCGCGGCGGCCTTGCCCCAGACCGGGAGAAATGTCTCGTAGCGTGCGATCACCTTGTCGCCCACGCCGAAGTTGATCGCGTTTCGGATCCAAAGCCGGAGATCGGCCGCGCAGAGTGGTCCGAAATATTTCCAGCGCTGGAGGGAATACGGCTGGCCGGAAAGCGTCCCTCCTGACCACCTCAATCCCGCGTTTAACTTCCGGAAGCCGGCTAGGAGCGAGTCCCAGTCGCGCCAATAAACATCGCGTTCCTTCACCTGATCGTCCTTGATCGGGGTTCCGGCTCCGATCCCCGATTGCACCTCAAAGAAGATGTATTTCGGTTTGTGCACGTGGAGGGCGAGCAGCCGCCGCATCAAGGCAAAACCTTCCGCGGTCGTCATCCCGTCCATTCCCATATTGAAAGAATGCCAGCGGCGGCCGGTGACGCGCAGGGTTTGGTCAAAGACCTGGGGCGAAATCCCGTGATAAATCCTGCTCGATCCGACGAAGAGGATGTCGACCTTCTTCTTCCTCTCGGTGAAGCGACGGACTTTGAGCGAAATGCCGCTGACCTCGCGCGGGAAAAGCCGCCCCAGCTCGGCACAGACCAGCGCAAAGACAATGAGCGCGCAGATCCAGCTGAAGAGCCGTCGCGAAAAAAACTTTTTCACCCGCATCGCATCTTTCTTAGCGTTTCAAAATCGGGGGCGGCGCGAGGTTCAGTCGGCGGCGAGCAAGGTGCGCACCTCGGCCAGCGCCTCCGGGATCTTGCTCACGTCTTTGCCCGCGCCGCGTGCGCTGTCCGGTCGTCCGCCTCCTTTGCCTCCGACCATCGGGGCGATTTTTTGCACGAGGGCGCCCGCCTGGTATTTCGTCGTTAGCCCCTTCGGCACCGCCGCGAGCAGGTCGACCCGCCCATTGCTCGAGCCGACGAGAAAGATGGGACCGGCAAACTGGCTTTTTATTACGTCGGCCACGGCCTGAAGAAGCGCCCCGTCTGCCTCCGGAATCTCCAGCGCGAGAAATTTTTCCGCGCCGTGTGCGGCCAGAAGTTCCCGGGCGAGGTCGGCGGCGTGCTTCTGCATCGCGGCCCCGGCCGATTTCGCGTTTTCCTTCTCCCAATCGCGCACCTCGCGTTCGACCTTTTCGTAGTGCGAGGCGCGGGCCTCGACCGCCGCGACCATCGCGGAGCTGCTCTCGCTCGCGAACACTGGAAGCGGGGCCAGGTCCGGTTTCTTTTTCGCCAGGGTTTGAAATTTTTCCTCCTGTCGCTCCGCTTCCGCCCGGGCCCAGTCGCCGGCTGCGTTGCCCGCCACCGCTTCGATCCGCCGAATTCCGGCGGCGATCGCCCCTTCGCTCACGATGCGGAAATAGCCGATCTCGCCGGTCGCGTGGACATGGGTGCCGCCGCACAGTTCCATCGAGTAACCCTTCAAGTCGTTAGGCGAGCCGCCGACTTGAACAACTCGGACGCGGTCGCCGTATTTGTCGCCGAAGAACTGCATGATGTCGGCCCGCTCCTTCGCCTCGGCATACGGAATCTCCCTCCAAGAAACCGGGGCGTTCTCGGCGATCTTTTCGTTCACCAGTCTTTCCACCTCGCGCACCTGCGGTTTCGTCAGGGCGGCGCTCGCGAAATCGAAGGTCAGTTTCTCTGGCCCGACGTAGCTGCCTTTCTGCGTCGCCTCGCGGCTAACGATTTCGTGCAACGCCCAATGCAGCAGGTGCGTGACCGTATGGTGTCGCTCGATCGCGGAACGACGCGTGCGTTCCACCCGCAAGGTGACGTGCTCGCCGATGGCGGGGGTCGATTTGCCTTCAATAATGTGGAGCCAGGTGTCTCCCGATTTGCGTGTATCGGAGATTTTCCAGGAACCGGTCTCGCCCATCATCTCGCCGCGGTCGGCCACCTGGCCACCCATCTCGGCGTAGAGCACGGAGTTGTTAAGCACGACACCCTTTTTGCCGCCGACGTCGACAACCGCGGTGACATCCGCGCCGGTGTGATCGTGTTCGTAGCCGAGAAAATTTGTCGGTTCGTCAGTGCCCACCTCGGAGAGCGCGACAACTTCTTTCTTCTGTGCGGAACGCCCCCGCGCGCGCTGCTCTTCCATCAGTTTTTCAAAGCCTTCAGTGTCGACCGTGAGCCCGCGTTCCCGCGCCATCAGTTCGGTCAGGTCGAGGGGAAATCCCTGTTCGTCGTAGAGGCGAAAAGCGAACTCCGCAGAAATGAGCGTCGCCTTCTCTGACGTCCCGGTAGCGCGCGCTTCCAGCGTGCGGTGTCCGGCATCCTGCCGGGCGCGTTCCCCCGGGGCACGATCCTCCCAAGTCCAAAGGCACTCATAATCCTGCCCCGCCTCAGCAGCTTCGCCCTGCCAGGCATTCTCGGTCACGTAGCGATATTTTTCCGCGACCTCATCATCGGATCGCAGCAATCGGTCGTGACTTTCCTTTTCCCAAACCGGCACTCCCGATTTCTCCTCCAGTCGGCTGATTTGATTGGCGGTGAACGATTTGACCGAATGAAGCAGTTCGCTCAAGGACCAGAAGATCGCGCGCTCCTTTTCGTCCTGCCCTTTGATCCATGGTTGGAAAAGGACGTGGACGTGGTCGGGCATCACACAGACGGCAAAGAGGTCGTAGCGTTTCTGATCGAAATGGCGGAAGGCCTCGAGGACGATGGTGCGCGCGGCGGGTGAGAGGATGCGCCGGTCGCGGGTGGAAATCGTGACGTGATAGATGCCGTGCGGACGTTCGTAGTGGGGGAGGCGGCGTTTGGAGTAGCGGGCACCGGGGGTGGGCGCGTCCGGCAGGATGCCGGGCGCGGCACGCTGGAAGCGTGCCCTACCGGGGAGGGCGCGCAGGCGGGAGACTTCGCGCTCGAAAAGTTCGATCCCGCGGTCGAGGGTTCGGTTGAAGGATTCTTCCTCGCGTTTGATCGTTTCTTTCACCGACCCCTGCTGTTTGCGCAGCTCGGGGAAGACTTCGCCCATCGTCTGGGTGAGGACGCCGACCAGTTGATAGAAAAAGGGCTCGTGAAAACCGAGCGTGCGCCCGTAGCGGACCGCTCGACGCAGGATGCGGCGGAGGACGTAGCCGCGCCCTTCGTTGCTCGGCTGGATGCCGTCGGCAATGGCGAAGCTGAGGGTGCGAATGTGGTCGGCCACGACGCGAAAAGCGACGTCGATTTTTTCCTGTTCGCTTTCGCCGGTGCTGCCGGATTTCGGCAAGGTCGAGCCGTAGCGCTTGCCGCTCAGTTTTTCGATCTCGTCGAAGATCGGCCGGAAAACATCGGTCTCGTAGTTCGAGATGATGCCGCTGAAATCGGTGAAATTTTTCGTGCCCTGAATCATCGCCGTCACGCGTTCGAAACCCATCCCGGTGTCGACATGGCGGGCGGGGAGGGGAGAAAAGCTGCCGTCGGGGTTGGCGTTGAACTGGATGAAAACGAGATTCCAAATCTCGATGCAGCGCGCGTCGCCGGCGTTGACTAACGAACCGCGGGTGTCGCCGGCGGGGGTGAGATCGACGTGCAGCTCGGAGCAGGGGCCGCACGGACCGGTGTCGCCCATCATCCAGAAGTTGTCCTTCTTGTTGCCATTGACGATATGGACGGCGGGATCGAGTCCGGCTTTTTCGAAAAGCACTTTCCAGTGGTCGTGCGCTTCCTGGTCGAACTCAGACGGCTCGTTAGGGCCGGGCTGGTAAACGGTAGCGTAGAGACGTTCTGGCGGCAGTTTCCAGCGCCGAACGACCAGCTCCCAGGCCCACTCGATCGCTTCTTTTTTGAAGTAATCGCCGAAGCTCCAGTTCCCGAGCATCTCGAAAAAGGTGTGGTGGTAGGTGTCGAGCCCGACGTCGTCGAGATCGTTATGCTTGCCCCCGGCGCGGATGCATTTTTGGGTGTCGGCCGCGCGCGGCGGATCGTAGGACGGCTTCTGCTGGCCGAGGAAGATCGGCACGAACTGGTTCATCCCGGCGTTGGTGAAAAGGAGATTCGGCGCGTCGGGCAGAAGCGAGGATGACCGCACGATGGTGTGCTTTTTCTCGCGAAAGAAATCGAGGAAGGACTGGCGGATTTCGGTGGAGGTCATCGCGGTGATTCTAGCCTGATCGCGCAAACTTGCATCATGCGGGACTCTCGCGGTAGCGCGACCATCCTGGTTGCGCCCGCCGGCATCTTGCCGGCGGTGTCGGGGAAGTGCGCTGCCGGCTCATCCGAACGCGCGAGCAGGATGCTCGCTCCTGCAGGCTGGAAGCCCGCGCTACTGCCCTTGCCGGCTGGAAGCGCGCGTTACTTCTTCTCTTCGTCGAGTTTCGCTTTGACCGCGGTCTCGATTTCTTGGTAGAGCGCCGGGTCGTTCTTGAGCACTTCCTTGGCCGCGTCGCGACCTTGCGCGAGTTGGGCGCCTTTGTAGCTCATCCAGGAGCCGCGCTTCTCCACGATTTGTTTTTCGAGCGCGAGATCGAGGAGCGCGCCGGTCGAGGAAATGCCCTCGTTATACATGATGTCGAACTCGGCTTCGGTGAAAGGCGGCGCGACCTTGTTCTTCACCACTTTGACGCGGGTGCGGTTGCCCGTGACGACGCCGTCGGTCTGCTTGATCGCGCCGATGCGGCGGATGTCGATTCGAACGCTGGCGTAGAACTTGAGCGCTTTGCCGCCAGGAGTGGTCTCGGGGTTGCCGAACATGACTCCGATTTTCTCTCGGATCTGGTTGGTGAAGATGCAGCAGGTGCGCGCTTTGGAGATGAGCGCGGTGAGTTTGCGCAGCGCGGCGCTCATCAAACGCGCCTGCGCGCCAACGGTCGTGTCGCCGATTTCTCCCTCGAGTTCCTGCTTGGTGACCAGCGCCGCGACCGAGTCCAGCACGATCACATCGAGAGCGTTTGATCGAACGAGCGTCTCGACGATGCGAAGGGCTTCCTCGCCAGAACTCGGCTGCGAGACGAGCAAGTCATCCATGTCGACACCGAGACGGCGGGCGTATTGCGGGTCGAGCGCGTGCTCGACGTCGATGAAGGCGGCGAGTCCGCCGCGCTTCTGGGCCTGCGCGATCACGGTGAGCGTGAGCGTCGTTTTACCCGAAGATTCCGGGCCGTAAACTTCGACCACGCGTCCGCGCGGGAAGCCGCCGACGCCGAGCGCGCGGTCGATCAAAATATTGCCGGTGGGGATGACGTCGATGTCGACAATTTTGTCGTCACCCAGGCGCATGATGGCGCCGTCGCCATAGTCTTTTGCGATCTGCTGGAGAGCGAGATCGAGGTTCTTATTGCGGGCGGCGACGAGTTTGTCCTCGGAGGTTTTTTCTTCAGTTTTGGTGGCCATAGGAGAGTTTCTTTAGCTACGTCGGGCCGCTCCGGTCGCCAAGCAGAAAAGCGTCCGCCCCGCGAAAAAGGCGGCGCCGGCCGACAAAGAAAACCCCGCGGACACGACGGCCCGCGGCGTTTTCGGTGAAACGGATCTTGGTCGTTACGAGACCGTGATTTTGCGCGGCTTCACTTCCTCCGCTTTGGGAAGCGAGAGGGTGACGATGCCCTGGTTGATCCGGGCACTGATCTTTCCGTTGTCGATCGAGGGGTCGACCTCAAGCGCCTTAGGAGTCGCAACCTAACGATTAATTTGGCCGGTTTCCGAGGCGCGAAGGGTTTTCTTTGCAGCAATTCGGCACGTTGGTTAGGGTCCGGGAATGGCCACTTCGGTCGACGAAACTTTTATGTGGGCGGCGCTTGCCGAAGCGCGTCGCGGGCTTGGGAAGGTGAGCCCGAATCCGGCGGTGGGAGCGGTCCTCGTGCAGAAGAAGCAGGTTGTTTCGAGCGGCTTTCATCGGGCGACCGGCTTTCCTCATGCAGAAATCGAATGCCTGGCCACGGCTTCGGGCGGCTCGCTCCGCTCGGCCTCGCTTTATATCACCCTTGAGCCTTGCTCGACCGTCGGTCGGACGCCGCCCTGCACCGAGGCGATTCTGCGCGCGGGGGTGGGACGGGTGGTCATTGGGGCGACGGATCCCAACCCGTTGCATGGCGGACGCGGTATCGAGGAGCTGCGAGCAGCCGGGGTTAATGTCACCTCCGGCGTGCTCGACGCGGAATGCACCCGTTTGAACGAGAGTTTCAACAAATGGATCGTGACCGGCAAACCGTTCGTGATCGCGAAGTGCGGGATGAGCCTGGATGGCCGCCTGACGCGTTTGCCTAACGAGGGGCAATGGCTCACCAGGCCGGCTGCCCGCCGGCACGCGCGCGAGCTGCGGGCGGAGGTGGACGCGATCCTGATCGGCGCGGAAACTTTGCGCCGGGACGATCCCCGCCTAACGACTCGCGCCCGCGGCACGCGCCAGCCGTGGCGGGTGGTGCTTTCCCGCTCCGGAAAACTTCCGCGGACGGCGCATCTTTTTTGCGATCGGTTTGCCGAACGCACTCTGGTCTTTCGCAAGAAAACGCTGCGCCAAGTCCTGGAAGATCTGGGCCGGCGCGAGATTACCAGCGTTCTGATCGAAGGCGGCGGGAACACGCTCGGGCAGGCTTTCGACGCGCGGCTGGTGGACAGAGTGCAGTTTTATCTCGCGCCTTTGTTGACCGGCGGACCAGTCCTGGCAGTACCGGGGAAAGGGGCCGGTTCGACGCTCGAGGGTGCCCGGCTCACTCGACCGCGTTTTGAAAAAATCGGTCCGGACCTGGTCGTCACCGGCTATCCGAGGTGGGGCGAATCAGCGTTTGAATAATTTGCCGCCGCCCTCGTCTGAATTCACGCTAATTATAAGAAAGGAGGTGAGCAAATGAACTGGAAAAAGCTTCTTTTGATCGCGGCGGTGGCGGGCGCATTTACTTTTGCGGCTGCGCCGAAATCCGAGGCAGGCGTGCGGGTTGGGATCGGGATCGGTTTCCCGGTCGGGTATGGTTATTCCTGCGGCTATCCTTACGGCGGCTACTACCCTTATGCCTACGGTTATCCTTACGGATACCCCTACGGATATTCGGGCTATTACGCCTCGTATGGTTACGCCCCGCGGGTTTACCGTCGCCCGGTCGTTTATTCGGCCCCGGTGGTTTATCGCAATCACGGGCACCGGCCCATCCGGCATCGCCCTCGTTAGGCGAGCGGGACCGGTCCGTTCGGGACCACCACCACTTGGAGATCGGCAGCTTCGAGGAAGCCCTCGAGCTGCCGAATTCTCGTCGGGTGACGCATCTTGCGGAGCGCTTTCGCCTCGATCTGGCGAATGCGCTCGCGCGTCACGCGAAATTGCCGGCCCACTTCCTCGAGCGTGCGGCTGTAGCCGTCGACCAGGCCGAAACGCTGTTCGAGCACCTGACGCTCGCGATCGGTCAAGGTCTCGAGCACGTCTTTAATTTTCTCCTTGAGCAAGGCGATCGCGGTCATGTCGCTCGGATTTTCCGCGCCCTTGTCCTCGATGAAATCGCCGAAATTCGTCTCTTCGCTTTCTCCAACGGGCGCCTGCAATGAAATTGGCTGTTGCGCCATCTTCAAAACGGCACGGACACGATCGACCGGGAGGAGAATTTCCTCGGCCACTTCTTCCGGGGTCGGTTCGCGGCCGTATTCCTGGAGGAGCTGCTTTTGCACCCGCATCAGCTTGTTGATCGTCTCGATCATGTGCACCGGGATGCGGATGGTGCGGGCCTGGTCGGCGATCGAGCGGGTGATGGCCTGCCGGATCCACCACGTCGCGTAGGTCGAAAATTTATAACCGCGGCGATACTCGAATTTCTCCACCGCCTTCATCAGACCCATGTTGCCTTCCTGGATCAGGTCGAGGAAGGAGAGGCCGCGATTGGTATATTTCTTCGCGATCGAAATCACCAGGCGCAGATTGGCCTCGATCATTTCAGTTTTGGCGCGAAGCGCTTTACGCAGCCAGTTCCGCAGCTCCTGGTAACTTTCGCTAAATTCGCCGGTCGAAAGCCAGAGGGTGACTTCGATTTCGCGCATCCGCTTCGTCAGCGGGTTCGGCCCGTGCTGATGTTTGCCGCGTTTCTTGATCTCCTCCTGCACCGTGCGCAGCCGGGCGTAATATTCGTCGGCCAGGTGCACGAACTCTTCCGTCACGCGCTGTTTGAAGAAAAATTGCGGGTAGAGGCTTTGAAGTTTGACCACCGCCTTCTCAAAATTCTTTTTCTTCGCGACGTCGATTCGGCTGGAGCGGGTCAGGTGCTCATAATCGCGCGCAAGTTCGACGCTCATCTGCTGCACCTTTTTGCAGAGTCGCGGGAGCAGCTTCATATAGCGCTCCCGGCTTTCGATTTTCTTGTCGAGAATGACCCGGTCGAAACGCTCGCCGCCTTCGACTAGCTTGGCCGCCAGTTCGAGGTGGGCGGCGGCGACAAATCCGAACCGGTGCACGTGATCGGCGACCCGTTCCTCCGCTTCCTCGATCCGCTTGGAAATTTCCACTTCCTGTTCCCGGTTCAACAGCGGCACCTGGCCCATCTGCTTGAGATACATCCGCACCGGGTCGTCGAGGATGTCGAGTTTTGGCTCGGGTTTTTCCTCTTCTTCTTCCGAATCTTTTTTGACGTCCTTATAACGATCCACCTCGGAAGCCTCGATGATGTCGATTTCGAGTTTGCGCAGCCGCATGAGGATGAGATCGAGCTCGTCCGCGTCCGTCAGCTCCGGCGGCAGGGCCTCATTCAGATCGTCGAAAGTGAGGTAGCCCTGCTCTTTTGCCAGTTTGATCAGGTCGCGGATGCGGGCCTGGGTATTGCCGGTCAAGGCGGATGGCGTGTCCCCATTTGTCGCTGGGACACTCCCATTATGGTGACCGGCCGGTTCATCGCCCGCAGGTTTGGTGGCCGCTTTTTTCCCCGGCGGCCGGCCGCGACCGCGCGACGCAGCGGCGTGGGCCTCCACTTTTCGGGGACGGCCCCGCGGGCGCTTCACCTCGGCCGCGGCCTTCGGTTTTTGCGCTTTCTGCGGCGCCTTGGTTTTCGGCGGACGGCCGCGTTTAGCTGACTTTGTCGCCGTGCTTTTGGCCGGCTTTTTTCCGCGACTGGAGGTTTTCGGTTTCTTTGCCAAAACGATTTAAGGTTGAGCGATTGACGAAAAAGCAGGATCCGCGCTAGCCGCTCGCCCGCCCGTAGTTAAGACTCCAGAGCGCGGACCGGCGAAAACCGTGAAAAGTCGTCGAGTTGCTGGCGCAGGTCAACCACCTGTTTCTGAAGGGCGGCGACTTCGCCCGGATTGAGCTGCGGCAGCCTTAACCGGCTTTCCGCCGCCTGCAGACGCCGCCGGAGGGCCGGCTGGCGCAAACCCTGCCACCAATCGCGTGCCACCGCCTCGGCGTTAGGCGGCTTTTTTTGCATCAGCCAGGCCGAGACTAACGACTCCTCTTCGCTCGTGAGCGACGAGAGGAAAAGATTGAGTGAAGCCGGATCGTCCGGTCGCAGATCGCTTGATAAAATGCGGGCCAGCATTTCGCTTCCGGGCGTTTCCTCCATCACCTCGGGCCACTCCTGGCTGAGGAGGAAATTGCGCGCGTCGGTCTCGCGCAAAGCAAGAAGACAGAGCATCGCGATCTCGTGCCGAGGCGCCGCGGCCACCGCCCGCGGCGGCGCGCTCGGCGAGGTCCGGCCGCGCTGCGGTCTGGGAAGCAAACCGGCGAAATCCGCTGCCGCGACCCCGAGGCGGGCGGAAACTTTGCTGATCACCTCATTGCGCATGAGCGGGTCATGCACGCGCGAGACCGTCTCGGCCAACTCCCGCGCGACCTGCATCTTCGAGTTCAAGTTCGCGAGATCGGTCGGCGAAACCTGGCGCTCGATCCAGTAGTCAAAAAAATCCCGCGCCGCCGCGATCCGCTCGCCGAATTTCTCCGCCCCTTCCTTTCGGACTAACGAGTCGGGATCTTCCCCCGCCGGCATCTCCGCGACGCGGACGACAAGATTGTTTTCCAAGAGGGGCTCGAGCGAGCGTTCGGCCGCTTTCTGGCCAGCGGCATCGGCATCGAAACAGAGCACCACCTCGCTTACGTAGCGCTTCAAAATTCGCGCCTGGCCTTCGGTAAAGGCGGTCCCCTGGGGCGCGACCACGTTCGTTAGGCCAGCTTCGAAGAGGGTGATGAGATCGAGCTGGCCTTCGCAGACGATCGCGCAATCGGCCTCGATCAGGCCGCGCTTGGTCTTCTGCAACCCGAAGAGGACGCTGCCCTTGCGAAAGAGCGGGGTCTCGGGCGAGTTCAGGTATTTCGCCGTCTCCGTCTCGCTCGTCAGGATGCGGCCGCTGAAAGCGATGACTTCGCCGACGTCGTTGCAGATCGGGAACATGAGCCGCCCGCGGAAGCGGTCGTAAACGTCGCTCTCCGGTCGTTCCTCATCGCGCAGCTTGACTAGTCCGCTCTGTAAAATTGCGCTGCGCTTATAGCCCTGGTCGAGGGCCCACTTCAAACAGGCATCCCAGCTGTCGGGGGCGAAACCGAGCTGCCACGATTTCGCCACCTCGTTCGTTAGGCCGCGCTTCTTCAGGTAATCACGGGCCGGCTTGGCCAGCTCGCGCTTCATCAGATTTTCGTGAAACCACTCCGCCGCTTCGGCATGCAAGCGCAGCAGCGTGCGCCGCGCTTCGTGCTGGCGATCGTCCTCGCTGTTGCCGCCCTGCTCCTCGATCACCGGAATGCCGGCGCGGGTCGCGAGCTTTTTGACCGCCTCGGGAAAGCTGATGTGCTCGTAAAGCCCGACGAATTTGAAAACCCCGCCGCCTTCGCCGCAGCCGAAGCATTTAAAGATCTGCCGCTGCGGATTGACCGTGAAGGAAGGCGATTTCTCCTGGTGAAACGGGCAGAGCGCCTTCCAGGTCGAGCCGGCGCGCTTGAGCGGAAAATAGGAGCCGATCACTTCCACGATGTCATTCGCGGAAGCGACTTGCTCGATGATGTGGGTCGGGATGGTGCCCATGTTTTTCCTCGTGACGACGGCGGTACGCTGGCAGATTAATGCAACGCCCGCGGGCGTCCAAATGATCATGTTATGACCCGGTTCGCGATTCGCTTGTTGATCTTTCTCCTCGTTGGCTGGGCGTCGTTAGGCGTGGCGGAGGCGCGCGAGGTCGTGGGTCGCGGCGATGTCGTGGTCATCCCCCTCCAGGGAGAAGTGGCGCCCTCGCTCGTCCTTTTTCTCCGGCGCGCGCAGAAGGAAGCGGAGAGCGCCGGAGCTGCCGCCATTATCTTCGACATGGATACCTACGGCGGGCGGCTCGATTCGGCGGAAAAAATCACCGGCATCCTGAATCACGCCACCATCCCGACCTACACCTACATCAACACCAATGCCGGCTCCGCCGGGGCCCTCATCGCGCTCGCCACCAAACACATTTACATGGCGCCGGTGAGCGCGATCGGCGCGGCCGCACCCATCCTCTCGACCGGTGAGGATCTGCCGCCGACGCAGAAAGAGAAGACCGTTTCCTTCTGGTCCGCGCTCGTGCGCAGTAACGCGGTGCGCAACGGCCACAACCCCGACGTGGGCGAGGCGTTTATGAACAAGGAGAAGGAGGTGAAACTCGGCAATCGCGTCCTGCATCCGAAGGGATCGCTCCTCACTCTCAGCGCCCAGGAAGCGACGGAGAAGATTAATGGGAAGCCGGTGCTGGCGGACGGGACGGCGGAATCGATCGAGGAGTTGGCGAAGGTGGCGGGCTTGCCAGGCGAGATCGTGCGTTTCGAGCCGAGCGGATTTGAGCAGCTCGCCTTTTGGCTCACCGCGCTCGCGCCGTTGCTTTTGTTAGGCGGAATTCTCGGGGCTTATATCGAGTTCAAGATTCCCGGGTTCGGCCTGCCGGGCACTCTCTCGATCATTTGTTTCGCGCTCTTCTTTCTCGGGCACTACTTCGCGGGACTGGCCGGCTGGGAAGCGGTCGCGCTCTTTGTCCTTGGGCTGATCCTGGTGCTCCTCGAGATTTTTATTTTTGGGCACTCGACCATTATCGTCGGCGTCCTCGGCGTTTTGTTCATGTTCGCCTCCCTTTTCTGGGCGATGATTGATCGCTACCCGGGACAGAATTTCTGGCCGACCGGGCAGATGTTAAGAATCCCGTTGCTCAATATGCTCCTCACCTTCATCGGCGCCGCCATCCTCATCGCGATTATAACGCGTTACCTCCCGCAGACGAGCATCTACCGCCGTTTCGTTCTTTCGACCACAAACCCGCCCGGTCCGTCGCTCGCCGGCTTGCCGCGCTCTTTTGCCACCGCCCTCCCGCTCGCGCCCGGGATGCAGGGGCGCGCCCTCACGATCCTGCGGCCAAGCGGCAAGGCGGAATTTGAGAACCACGTCGTCGACGTGGTGACGGAAGGCGAATTCATCTCGGCGGAAACTCCGGTCGCGATCGTCTCGACCGACGGGATGCGGGTCGTCGTCAGGCAGGCAGCGAGCTGAGCCCGCGCCTGGACGCACCACCCGGAAACGAACTAAGGCACCGTGCCGCTGCCGGGCGCGCTCGGGGCGCTTTCGCCGCCGCTATGATTGCGCGCCCACACTGTCACGCTGATCAACGTCCCGGACGGCCACCCGCTGAAGGTGTGCTCGCTTTCCTGCACGATCTCCGAAACCAATTCCATCGGCGTGCTGGCGGTGTCGGAGATGCTCACCCGGTAGCTCGACGCCCGGCGCGCATCGTCCCCATCGACCAAGACCCTGCCGGCCGGGCCGCCGGTCACGACCACATTCTCCGGCACCTCCGGTGTTTCCGGACCGCTCGGCTTATCGAACCTGAAGGCGTACCTAAAATCGTCCCACCGGACGCAATTCGCAATGGGTCCGTTGGCTTCATCGATTGGTTAGGCCGGGTGCTCGCAATGCCGGACGCCGCATGGGCAGAAACGAGATGCCATGCATACTCTGTATCGACCCTGCTGGAACAAAGCCGAAGGCGTGATACACCGGCACGGCGGAAAGGCTTGAGTTGACCGTAAAGCCTCCATCGCTGCTTGGAACACACAGCTCGCGCAGGGCTCGCTCCCACAAGCGCCGAGCAATGCGCTGGCGCTGATGCGAGCGCTCGACAAAGAGGTGAAAAAGGTGGGAGCCATCCCGGATGGCGATGACCCCGGCAAGTTGAGAATCCGAGTAAGCGAGAAGATATCGGTAGCGTTCTGAGGCCAGGTACTCGCGCTCGGCCTGGACAGACACTGAGACAAGATACCTCTCAGCACCCGCACCAGACGGATCGTCGGTGAGTTCGCTCTGGAAGCTAGCGATCAAGCCCGCAATTGCTTCCGCATCTGCCGGCGAACCTGCCCGGAATTCCATGTCAGACCTAACGAGATCAAGATCAGCTACGCCTACCGGGGGCGAGCGTGGCGCGGAAGTAAAGGGTTGTAGCCATCATTGAAAGTGGATCGTAGAGCGGGTAGGCGTTAGCTGCATCGTTTGGTTAGACCTATCGGTAGTGAGACAACAGTAAAACTTTGCCATCGCTCTTTCGAATTCTGAGAATAGCAGCGCCTCCGAGCGCGCCGTGCGGAACCGAACCCGTGACTATCCAGACGCCATGCTCCAATGTGGCGTGATATGGTCTCTCATTCGCGATGTGCTCGGCGCCGTATATCGGTGACCAAAGCTTGACTGCGACGCTGATGGCTGCGGCGGATGTGGCGACAGGACCTTGCCTCGGCCACGACTGGGGCATCTGCGGTGCTGCGCGCACGCTGCTGAGAACGACAGATGCGACGGCACAGACAGCACAGATTCTGCAGGCGAGGCTCATAGGTCTAACGAGAACAAGATCAGCCACGCCTACCGGGAGCGAGCACGGCACGAAGATAAAGGGTTATAGTCATCGAAAACGTGGGCCGTACATCGGGTAGGCGTTGGCTGCATCGCCTGGTGAGGTCTTTTTGGGTGGGCGCAGGAAGTGTAATAACATAAGGTTGTATTGCTCCGCATATGCTTCTGCTTTGTCATTTAGGCGTTCGTGCTCGGGACTCATAATCCCGTCTGAAGTGCCTCTAAGGTAGCGGACACCGTGATGCCGAATCAATGCTGAATCGCGCTGATCATCGGTTCCGGGAATAATGGTCGTGAAGCCGTAAACCGCGATGAAGCGGGTATCGTGGTCGTGCGAAACATGTCGTCGGAAATCAGCTTTAACGTCGGCGCGGTCAAGCCAGCGCAATAGCTTTACGCTTTCGTTGGGCGTTGGCGATGGTTCGAGTGAAAGTTGCGCTGATGCGAGGGGGGAGGCCGTTAACGAAGCTACGAGGAAAACGAGCCACTTATAACGGTGCATAAGACCTAACGAGAACAAGATCAGCCACCGCTGGCGAGAGCGCGCGTGGTGGCGGGAGAAGAGGTTGGAGTCATGGGAAACTTGGGCGTACGCCGGCCAGTGGTTGGCTGCATCGCCTAGATGACATGATGAGAGTTGCCGGGTGCGGGTTTGGGACCTACACCCGACAATATGATTAACACTACAGAGTTGACCTCACTCGAGGAAAC
>JBBPZS010000071.1:0-7578 GCA_038198605.1 Chthoniobacterales bacterium
ATCGAGCGCTACAACATCGTCATCGGCTCGGTCATCTCCGTCGCCGACGGCGGCACGGTGAAGAAGGGCGAAACCTTCGTACAATGGGATCCCTACAACGTCCCGATTTTGACCGACAAGAGCGGCACGATCGAATTCCGCGACATGATCGCGGGTGTGACGATGAAACGCGAAGTCGACGAAGCGACTGGTCTCATGGGCACGGTCATCATCGAGCACAAGGAAGACCTGCATCCGCAGATCGTGATCATGGGCGACGACGGCGAAGTGGCCGCGAGCTACTCGATTCCGGCGGGCGCGCACGTCATCGTCGAAGCGAATCACAAGATTCGCGCCGGCGCTCTCCTCGCCAAAACTCCGCGAAAAGTGGCCAAGACCAAGGACATCACCGGCGGTCTGCCGCGAGTTGCGGAATTGTTTGAAGCGCGCCGTCCGAAAGACGCGGCCGAGATCGCGAAGATCGACGGTATTGTCGAAATCGGCGGTACCGTGCGCGGCAAGCGGAAACTCATTCTCAAGGACACCGAGACCGGGGCCGAGGAAGAGCATCTCATTCCGCTGAACAAGCACATGATCGTCTTCAAGGGCGACTTCGTGAAGAAGGGCTCGCAACTGACCGAAGGCCCGGTCGTGCCGCACGAAATTCTCGAGGTCTGCGGACCGCAGGATTTGCAGGAGCATCTCGTTAACGAAGTTCAGGAAGTTTACCGCCTTCAGGGCGTGGAAATTAACGATAAGCACATCGAGATCATCGTTAGGCAAATGCTGCGGAAGGTGAAGATCACCGACCCGGGTGACACCTCGCTCCTCTGGGGCGATCAGATCGACAAGCTCGATTTCGAGAAGGAAACCGCGGATGTGGTGAAGCAGGGCGGCACGCCCGCGGAAGCGACTCCGGTCCTGCTCGGCATCACCAAGGCTTCGCTTGAGACCGACAGCTTCATCTCGGCGGCTTCGTTCCAGGACACGACTCGTGTGCTGACCGAGGCGGCGACGTTAGGCAAGATCGACAAGCTGCGCGGCTTCAAGGAAAACGTGATCATGGGTCACCTCATCCCGGCCGGCACCGGCTTCCCCGCGGTGCGCGAGATCAAACTCGTCGAGCTCGGCGAGCAGGTCGGCGCTCCGCTCATGGAAGAGCCGGAAGCGCAGCCCGCTCTTGGCTAAACTAACGATTTTTCGGACCGTCGTTGTAGCCGGGGACGCTGTCCCCGGCCGCCCGGCGTGGGAGCGACGTTGCAGCCGATCTCCGAGGAGGTTCTCGTGGCCGGGGTCAACGACCCCGGCTACAATTCCAGAATGTCGATCGCAACCAAAACCGGGGACGCTGGCGAGACCTCCCTTATGTATGGACGCCGGGTTCCGAAAACCGACCCGCGCGTCGACGCCTACGGCTGCGTCGACGAACTGAATTCCGCGCTCGGCCTCGTCCGCGCGACGGCCGGCTCAGCGCCGCTGGCGGAGCAAATTCTCGCTATTCAAAAAGAGCTCGTCACCGTCATGGGCGAACTGGCGACCGCCCCGCAGGACCTCGCGCGCTATCAAAAGGACGGTTTCGCCCTAACGACTGCTGCCATGGTCGATCGCCTGACCGCGTCGATCGATGAATTGGAAAAAGATAAAATGCTCTACGGCAAGGGCTGGGCCATGCCTGGCAATACTCCGATCGGCGCCGCGCTCGATCTCGCGCGCACTGTCTGCCGCCGCGCCGAGCGCCGCGTGGCCGCGCTCGAGGTGAGCGAACACGCCCAGGCCGAAATCCTCCGTTACCTCAATCGCCTCTCTGATCTCTGCTGGCTCCTCGCGCGCTTCGCGGAAAAGGAAAGCGTCTGACCAAGGTGGGAGGGGCCTTTGTGCCCCGATCAGGGGAGACGTCGCAGCAGATCGGGGCACAAAGGCCCCTCCCACACTATTCCGGTACGTCGTCCGCCTGGCCGAGAAGCTCCCAGCGCTGCAATGAGATTGGGACGTTGCCATTCTTCCAAACGAAATCGTGAAAGGCGCGCAGGTTGAATTTTTCGCTCTGCCGGAGGCGCGCTTCGGCGAGGAGTTTGATGATCTGGAGTTTGCCGATCTGATAAGTGATTGCCTGGCCCGGAGCGGTCGAAAAGGAGGTCGCCTCTTGTCGTGCGGTCGCCGAGTCCATCGGCGCTTTTGTCTCGAGATATTTCGCCGCCTGCTCCAGCGTGAAATCGCCGAGCGCGAGTTTCACGTCCACCTCCACGCGGAGCGCGCGCAGGCTCATGAAGTTGTAGATGATCTCGCGCGTGTGCGGGCTGTTATCGAAGAGACCGGCCTGCAGCATCATTTCCTCGGCGTAAAAACCAATCCCCTCGTTCGAGCCGGAATCGTAATAGTGGCGCCGAATCGGGTCTTCGTGTTTCCAGGAAAGGCAGAGCTGAAAGTAGTGCCCCGGAATTCCTTCGTGCACGATGATCGGCCGAGGATCCATCGCCGTCGCGCGCCAGAAATAACCAAGCTTTTCCGAGGGCGTGCCGACGTAGCGGATGCAGTTTTCCGTCAGGCGCGCCGGGGAGGTGAAATCGTCGTTCTCGCTCCAGCCGAGCGCTTCCAAGTAGGCCGGGGTCGGTCGCAGAGTGTAATGCTGAATCCAATCCGGCACGGTCAGGATCCCGTGCGTTCCGAGAAACTTGCGAACTTCCAGCTCCTTCGCGGCGGTGTCCGCCATCCATGCGTCGATGTTTTTTGCCAGTTGGAGCGGCGGCAGATCTTTGTTCCGGTTTTTCTCGAAGGCTTCAAAGGCGACCGCGCGATCCCATTCCTGCCGGCCCATCGCGAGCAGGTCCTCCGGCGTGTAGGGCATGAGGGCGACATTCTTGAGAAAGAAAAGGTAAGCGTCGCGTCCGAGCGCGGTTTCGGCCGGCAGCGCAGGCAGTTTTTGCTGCAAATAGTCGCGAAATTTCTCCAGAGCGTCCGCGGCACGCGCGGTCGCAGTGTTCAATTCCTCCTCCTTCAGCGTGGTCGCCGGTTGCAGGGCCTGCGCCATCTTCTGCAGGTGCGTCCGGATGTTCTCGAGTGACTGGATGGCCACGCTCGCGAAAGGGGCCGGCGGGTTCGTTAGGTTGGTTTGCCCGCTCTCCAGGATGGCGGGAATGTTTTGCAGCCGAATAAGAATCTCGCGACTTCTCGCTTCATCGTAGGGGGCGGGGACGGTCAATGCCTCGGCCACCGGGGTGAGGGTTTGCTCGAGATAAAAATTTGGGTCCCGCCTCCAGCGGGAATTGACCTCCAATTCCCAATGCAGCCGGGCGAAAGCCGAGGCGAGCAGTCGATGATCGACTTGTTGCGCGATCGGCCACTTGCTCGGGTCGATTTCTTTCCAGCGCTGCTCGAACTCATTCAGGTCGGCGCGTCGTTTTTCTATCGCCGCTGCCGACCAGTCACGCGTCCCACCGGGCCGCTCAAGCCGATTCACATCGTCCCCGCTGAAAGGCGCGAATTGCGCGCGCCAACTCCAAAAATCCTGTGCGAGCTTTTGCAGTTCACCGTCGCTTTGCGCGGGCGGCGTTTGCCCGTCACTCCGAGCCGCGAGAAAAAATGCCAGGAGAACGACCGCGATTCTTTTCATCACGGAACTCACTCTAGCGGGCGGATCGAAACTGGGGAGCGAAATCCCGAAAATTACTCGTAACGCAGCGCGATCATCGGATCGACGCGCATTGCCCGCCGCGCCGGTAGCAAACCGGCGAGGAGCGCAGCGAGTGCGAGGAGGAGAATAACCGCGCCGTAGGTGAGCAGGTCAATCGGGCCGACTCCAAAGAGCAGCGCCGCGAGTAAACGCGTCGCGGCGAACGCTCCCAGCAGTCCGGTGTTGAAACGCGATTGCGACAGCGTCTGACTGCGAGACTGCCATGTTTCGCCGTCCCGACCACGCCCACGATCTCGCGCGCCGGTACCTCTTCGCTCCGCCCGATCTGCACGCGCTGGCCCAACGGGTTTTCGTTAGGGCAATATTTTCTGGCAAAGGTGTCGTTGATCAGCACGACCGGCGACCGGCTTTGCGTCCGCTCCATCGCGCGCCTCGAAGAGGCGTCCGTGTTTCAGGGGAATGCGCATGGTGCGGAAGTATCCACCGTCCGTTGTGAGGAGTGAGGCGGAAGGTTCCATCCCCTCGCGCGGGGCGGGTTGGCTCACGATGGTGAAAGTGCGGCCCTGATCGTTCCCGCTGAAAGGCAGCGGCGAGACGATCCCGGCGTCTTCCACCCCGGGAAGCGCGGTCAGTTTCGCGAGCAGTAGTTCGGAGTTTGCCCGGAGAAAAGCGGCGTGAGCGGCGCGATGTAATCGACGTTTTCGTTCTGGATCGGGAACTTCCATCCCGGCGGCATGACGCCAGTGACGGCGTGAACTTTCCCCGCGAGCGTGACCTGCTTCCCGATAATGCTGGGATCGGTCGCGAAATGGCGTTGCCAGAATGAATGGCTGATCAGGACCACCCGCGCGGCTCCTTGTCGTCGTCGCGCGAGTAACCGCGGCCAAGGAGCGGCTGCGTCCCGAGCACGGTGAAAATATCCGCAGTAGTGGCCAGTCCCGGCACGTCCTCTGAACCCTCGCCCGTTCCCCAGATCGCAGAGGCGCCGGTATAGGCTGCCAGCGCGGTGAAAGTATGATTCCGCGCTCGCAGGTCGAGGTAATCGGGATAGGAATGGACTTGTTTGTCGTTATCCGGGTGCTGTGGCGAAGAGGCCCAGAGCATCGTTAGGCGATCCGGATTCGGAAAAGGCAGGGAACGCAGGAGAACCGCGTCGATCACGCTAAAGATGGCGCTATTTGCCCCGATCCCGAGAGCGAGGGTGAGGACGGCGACGAAGGTGAAACCAGGAGACTTGAGCAGCTGGCGAATGGCGTAGCGGAGGTCGTTGAGCATATCGTTAGGCAGGCTTTGCGCCGGGCAGCGCACGCGTCCCGCGTGCTGGTTGCGGTGTCTCACCGCAACAGGCTTTTCTCGCAGCGAGGTTTCTTGGAAGAGTCCGCGATGGTGGGACACCATCGCCAGCACACGAGACGTGTGCGCTACCCCGAGGTGTTCGCGCAGCGATTCGATTATTCATAACGGAGAGCGACGATCGGGTCGACCCGGGTGGCGCGGCGGGCGGGGAACCAGCAAGCCAGGACAGCGACCGAAGCGAGCGCGACGATGGCGGTGAGGAGGGCCGCCGGATCGAGTCCGCCGGTGTCGTAGAGCAGGCTGGTCAACGCGCGCCCGGCGCCGAGCGCGCCTAACAAGCCCAGCGCGAGCCCGATCCCGACGAGGAACAAGCCGCGCCCGAGCGCGAGCCGGAAGACATCGCGCCGCGGCGCGCCGAGGGCGAGACGAATCCCGAATTCGCGCGTCCGCTGCGTCACGCTCAACGCCATCACGCCGTAGAGGCCGACGCTGGCGAGGACGAGGGCGAGAGCGGCGAAGGTCCCGAGCAAAGCCATCGTTAGGCGGCGGGTGGCGAGGCTTTGCGAGATGTTCTTCGCCATGGTCGAAATGTTCGCGACCGGCTGGTCGGGATCGACGCTTTGCACTTCGCGTACCACGGCGGGGGCGAGGCTGGCCGGATCGCCGCCTTTTACCCTAACGAGAAGGTTGTTCTCGTAGCGGGCAAATTGCGCCGCGCAAAAATACATCTGGGGCAGCTTCTGCCGGTCGAACTCCTCCCCGGGGACATCGGAGCGCACCCGCGGCACGACCCCGACAATCGTCAGCGGCGGCGCGCTTTCATCGTTTGTCTGGTTGTCGTCGAAATGCTGGCCGATTGGATTTTGATTCGGGAAATAACGCGCTGCGAGCGAGTCGTCGATGATGACCGAGCGCGGCTGGTTCGGCCTTTCCTCCGGTCCGAAGTTGCGCCCGCGCAGGATGGGCAGCTTCAGGACCTTGAAATAGTCCGGCGTCACCACGTTGACCTCGGCCGACGGTTCTTCGCCGAGTCGAGCGGGCGGCGTCCCCGTGATGTGGAAGGAGCTGTCCCATTCCGTGTTGTCGAACGGCACGTTCTCGCCGATCGCCGCCGCGGCCACGCCGGGCAGCGCCTCGATGCGCTGAATGAGCTGATCGTAGAACGCCACGACCTTTTCGTTCGAATCGTAACGCGCTTCCGGGAGCGAGAGCGTCATCGTGAGAATACCGTCCGGATCGAAACCGAGCGGCGCATTTTCGGAACGCCAAAAACTTTTCAACGTCAGTCCGGCCCCGGCGAGGAGGACAAGCGCGAGCGCGACCTGGGTGACGACGAGCGCGCCGCGCGCGCGCTGCCGTCCCGCGCTGTCGCTTCCGCCGCGCGTCCCGGTTTCCTGCAGGACGCCGCTGAGAGAGGCGAGCCGGGAGACCCGCCAGGCCGGCCAGACGCCGACCAAAATTCCGCAGAGCAGCGCAATCGCAGTCGTGAATCCAAGCGTGAGCGTGTCGATTCGCGTTTCCTGGAACCGGAGCGAATCGGGCGGACTCAGGACGTGGATGGCATCGAGACTCCAGATCGCGATGAGCACGCCGACAACGGCGCCGGCGAGGCTGAGGAGGGCGCTTTCGACCAGCACGAGGCGCATCAAATGCCAGCGGCTCGCGCCCATCGCCGTCCGCACCGCCAACTCTTTCCCGCGCGAGAGGGCGCGCGCCAGTTGCAGGTTGGCCACATTGGCGCAGGCGATGAGCAGAACGCAGCCGACGGCGGCGAGCAGGAGGTGAAGGTTTTGGCGGTAATCGCCCACGCCGGCGTCGAGCAGGGTGCGGGCGTTGATCGTGCGGCCGGTATTGGAGCCGGGATATTTTCGGGTCAGTTCCGCCGCGATATTCCCGAGATCGGCCTGGGCCTGGCGCAGGGTGACGCCGGGTTTGAGCCGGCCAAGGACGGAAAAGCCGGGATGATTATCGCGTTGCAGGACATTTTTATCCGCCCGCATCTCGCCTAACGGAATGTAAACATCGCTCGTACGAAAGACGCGCATCTCGTTAGGCAAAACGCCCACGATGGTGCGGGGAACGGCGTCGACGATGAGCTGCTGCCCGAGCACCTTGGGCGATTTGCCGAAGTGCCGTTGCCAAAGCCCTTCACTGATCAGAGCGACCTTCGCGCCTCCCGGCACGTCCTCGGCCTCCGTAAAATCGCGCCCGAGCAAGGGCTTCAGCCCCACGATCTGCATCATGTTCCCGGTCATGACCCCGCCGAGGATGCGCTCCGGCGCGGACATCTGGTCGCGGCTGGAGAGATTCATCGAGTCGCGCCGATAGAGCGCGAGATCGGTGAAGCTGCGCTGCATCGCGCGCCAGTCGAGATAGTTTGGATAACTGACCGAGCCGGATTCGAAGATAGGCATCCGCTCGCGCAGGAGGATGAGGTTGTCCGGCTCCGGATAGGGAAGGGGCCGGAGGAGGACGGCATTGACCACGCTAAAGATGGCCGTGTTCGCCCCGATCCCGAGCGCGAGGGCGACAATGGCGATGACGCTAAAGGCCGGCGACTTGATCAGCATGCGGATGGCGTAACGGAGATCGTTCATAAGTGGTGAAGGCGGGTAGCTGCCTTTTCGGGGAGCGCACGCGCCCTCGCGTGCTGGCGATGGCGCCTCGCCATC
>JBBPZS010000072.1:0-14342 GCA_038198605.1 Chthoniobacterales bacterium
AACTCTCCCGCCCCCCCGGGGGGCACCTTTGGGCGCGGGGGCGCCGCCCCCCGTGCGCCAACCCCCGCCCCCCCCCCCCCCCCCCCGGGGCCCCCCCCCCCCGGCTACAACAAGATTCTCGCCAGGCTCCGTGTCGCGAATTAAAATCCCGGCCGCCCATGGAGACCCTGACCGAAGAAGCGCCGCCGCCGAAGCTCCCGCCAGTGGTGCGCCGTTTCTCGGCGCCGGTCCTGGCGGGGGTGGTGATTTTTCATCTCCTCTTCGGCGGGGTGGCGGCCATCTGGGTCGTCTCGAAATACAGTGCCGCGCGCAAACTTACCTTCAACGCCGGCCCGAAATCGCCCAACCCAAGCGAGCGCGCCCTCGAGCACCGCGTCCGGTTACAGAAGAAAACCCAATCAACCAGCGCGCCGCCGGCGGTGCCGAAACGAGTCCTCACCACCGGCCTGGCCAAAGTCGTCTTGCCGCCGATGCCGGAAATCAAATCGCCCGAAAGCGCCCCGCGCAGCATGATGGGTGCGGGCGGGACGGGGAACGCCTTCGGCCCGGCGGGCGCGACTTCGGGCGGCGGCGGTGGTGGCGGGAACGGGACCCCGATCAATTTCTTCGGCATTCGCGATTTGAGCACGAGCATCGTGATCATGATCGATGTCTCCGATTCGATGTTCACCCGGACGGGCGACGCCAATTATCCGAGCAAACTCGTTCGGCACGGGAAGGATCAGAATTTCCAACTCGTGCGCGACGAAGCGATCAAGCTCGTGCAAAGCCTCACTCCGCAGACTCGGTTCGGGATCGTGCGCTGGTCGGGCGGCGCTTACTCCTGGAAACCGGAGCTGATGCCGGCGACGGACGAGAACAAGAAAAGCGCGATCGAGCACATCCAGACCGAGGTCGATTACAAAACGGCAAAGCCAAAAAAGGGAGATCGAGGCGGAACGCGGCATGACCTCGCGCTGGCTGAAGCGTTCTCCTTAAAACCGGAGACGATCTACATGTTGACCGACGGCAACGCGACCGAATCGCAGCCGGGTGGCGGGCTAAAGCCGATCCCGCCGCAGGAAATCTACAAGGTGGTCGAGGAAGGACAGAAGCAGCTGCCGAAAAAGGCCCGCCTGCACGTGATTTATTTTCTCAACAGCAAGGAAAAGTCGGATGAGGTCGACATGCTGCGCGGGTTGGCAAGCCGGAACAGTGGCAAGTTCCAGAAGGTCGAAGCCAAAGGTCGCGCCAAGAAATAGCCGGCGCTGGCCGCTGTAGACGCTTCGCTCTGCGAAGCGCGGGCACCGATTTGGATCGCACAGGAAAGGTGCGAGCCGCGCCTGCTCCCGCGCTTCGCGGAGCGAAGCGTCTACAAGGCAAGCGTCCACATTGCCTTTCCGAACCGGCGGCCGAATCTTTCCCCATGCGCAAAGTTCACATCAACGAAATCGCAGAAGACGAACGCAAGTCGCCCAAGGGCAAATATCACAAGTTCGTCAAAGACATCTCAATCGCGCTCGGGCGCGAAAAAGAATCGCTCGACCTCGGGAAACGGCATCCGTTTGATCTCGCTCTGGTCCGGATTCCGAAAGGGAAAAGCTACTGCCCGTACCACGGCCATGGCGCCGAGACGGAGCTCTACCTCGTCGTCTCCGGAAAAGGAAAAGTTCGCGACCATGCTGGCATCACTGAAGTGATCGCAGGCGATTCATTTTTCTTCGCCCCGGGCCAGGCACATCAGCTCTTGGCGTCGGAGGACGAAGATTTTGTCTACTACGTGATCGCGGATAATCCGCGAGGCGACACTTGTTACTATCCCGACAGCGGGAAGTGGGTGGCCTTCCAGGAAGGCGCCGAAGAGATTATCGCGAAGGGCGCGGAAGCCGACTATTACGAGGGCGAAGAATAACGATTCCGCGCCCAGCGCCCGTTTTTGTCGCGACGGTCTCTGAATCGCGCATCGGTTCAGCGCAAAACGCAGAAGCCAGCATGCAAAGCGCGCGCCTTCCTGCCGGGAAGCGCGCGCCTCGCCCGCTGTGCCACGCGCCTCGCGGGACACACGCCAGCGGTTCGGCCGTTGCTGGAAAAAGCCGAGCGTCTCCTTCAGAAATTGCGCCCTCGAGGGCACCCTTCCGCTCCGCTTGTCTCGCAGAGGTAAGTCTGCACCTGCGGCCTGGCAGCTATTGCTGCTTATCTCCGGCCTACGGGCGTTTGGCGGGGCGCCAAACGCCGCGGGCGACGCGCCCGCTACTGCGTCTGGAAGGTGGGGTGCGGCGAGAAGATGTCGTTGTCGTGGAAAAGGTCGTCGAACTGGTAGAAGACCTGGGCCGAGCCACGTGCCGCCTCGATATTCGCGTTTAATGATGCGCCCGCCTTGATTGGTGCACCGTGGGCGTAGGTCAGGTCGACCCAATAGCCTTTGCTTTCATCGTTAGGATCGATGAAGAGCGTGCCGTTGTTCGGATTGATGAAGAGGAATGGTTTCCAGGCCGGCGTCGGCGGAATGATATCGCCACCGTTCGGATTCGGATTGCGCAGGAAGGGCGGAAACCAAAGGACATCGGCCACACCGTCGCCATCGGTATCGATATTCTTCACGTTATCCGGATTGTAGGCGCTGATGTCGCGCGCGCAGAAGCCGCCGAACGGGAATTCATCTTGTGAACACATCCCGGCAAAACCGTAGCCCTCGGTGAGCTGGCCCACGACCAGCCCGGCGGAGCCATCCGCCTCGCGGAGCAGAAACGGCGAGGGATCCTCCGGGCTGCCGATGATCGCATTCGGCGGATTGAACCGGAAATCGCCCTGGCGGGCGAAGTCGGAATACTGGTAACCGAGGCGCTGGTTGTCGTGCCCGTCGAAGTACGACTTGAGCAAGACCTGGTCGGAGAAGCGCGGGAAACAATCCTGTGCCTGAATCACATCAAAATGCGGCCGGAAACCCCAGCTGGCGCGCCATTGCGCCTCGGCCACCTTCGGTGCGCCGTAGGTTGGCTTGAAGTTCATGATCTCGAAGCTGTGGCTGCCACTGGAGGCGCCGCTCTTGGCGATGTCGTCATGCAGCTTCGGTCCAAAATCGACATTCCGGAAGTAGTGCGTGTGCTGGTCGAGGTTGATCAGCTTGACCTGGAAACGGTCGCCCTGATTCCAGCCCTCGATCTCCGAGCCGTCCGGCCCTTCGCCATACATCTCGTTATTCATGTAGACCGAGACGAAGCGGTAGGGACCAAACTTGCCTTGTTCAATGCCTTCCTGCGCGAGAATGTCCCAGGCTTCCGGCGGAAGCTGGCGCTGGTTGGCGACAAGGTCAGCCCATTGGTCCGAGGTCCCGCGCGGGCCTTCATCTTCTTTCGTTAGCCAATCGTTGATCGTGGAGGCGCTGGTGCCGTCGAGCGCGGCCTGGGCCACGATGTACATTTTCTTTTCCGGCGCCGCGTCGCTGATGCCGTCGATCGATAGCTCGCGATTACGGAAGGCGTAGCTCTGGCCTTCCGGTTCCAGTTCGACGTTGCCGGTATGGGCATTGACCTGCTCGTAGACCGGCTGGAGAAACTGGATGCGCGGCGGATGAATGCGCCAGCCCCAGGTGTAAACGCCGCGCAGCAATCGGACCGGCGGCATTTTCACCGTCATCTCTGTAATCTTGCCGCCGTTGAGCGCGACCCAGACGGCGTCAAAACCTTTGAACGGAAATTGCACACTCCCTGCGAGCCGCCTGTCCTGCATCACGACCGTGGGCGAGAAATCCTCCCGTTCAAGCGAGAAGATGCGGTAGTGGATTCTCACCGTGTCGAACTCGTGGGCAGCGACCGGCACGCGGAGGAGGAAGGTGTCGGAATCGATCTGGCCGTCGTAGTAGAGCAGGCTGACGTTCGCCTCCCAGATCTTGCGCGGCACGCCATCGATCCCGGGCTCGGTCAGCCCGGTGTCCTGCAGTGTCTTCATTTTGTATTCGCCCGGCACCTGATCGGGGAGGAGGCCGCCGCGATTGAAGTTGAGCATCGGGAAACCGTCGTAGATCCGGCCGCTCGTTGTGCCGAGGAGGATATTCATCAGGTCGGTGGCCGCGGCCTGCATTTCGGTCGTCTTCCCGTCCTTGGCCGCGTCGGCCATGTTCTTGAGGGCCTCTCCCATATCCTCGTTAGGGCTTTTTGTTTGGGTGATCGGAACTCCGAGCAGACTGAGCGCTCCCTCTGCATCCGTGTCGATGATCTGGTTACCTTCGATATTGAGCTGGGTCTGGCCATCCGCCTGGTCGGTGTGCGGGATGCGCACCTCGCTGCCGGTCGTAGCGGTCAGGCACGGTTCGATGATTCCGGGATCGTTAGGGTTACCGCTTGGCGTGGGAGTTGCCGTCGGGCTGGGAGTGGCGGTCGGGCTCGGGGTGGCGGTCGGGCTCGGGGTGGCGGTGGGAGTCGGGGTGGCGGTCGGCGTCGGAGTTGCTGTCGGCGTCGGAGTTGCTGTCGGAGTCGGCGTCGGGGTGGGATGCCGCCGGCGGCGGGCGTCCGCTTCGGAGAACGGAGCGAGCACAATGGCCGCGGTGAGCGCGAACAGGGTGCTGATTTGGCAAAAGCGAATGAGGCGGTGTGATTGCGAGAAGCGGAGCGACCCCGCTTCGACGCACTTGCTGGAGAGGCGACGGTTGTTTTTCATGACAATTAAACCTGGGCCGCGGGCGGAGCGGGTTCCAACCATGAAGAGTTACACAGTTGTTACTTTTCGTTTGGCAGGTAAATGGGCCGAACTTTTCCTCGGCCTCGCATCGTAGGCCCGGGGAGCGCAAACCTCCCGGACAGATCCTGCCGCGTTGCTGCTCTTTCCCAGAGGTGGTAATTAATTGGATGGCCCATCTGCGTTCGCTCGCCGCGTTATTCCTGGCCGTCGCTCTTCTCGCGACGCCCGAGGTGCGCGCTCAGAAATTTGAAGGGCGCGACCTCGTCACCGCGCAGCTCGTGGCCGATACATCGACGGTTGTGCCCGGCCAACCTTTCACGGCCGGTCTTCATCTCAAGATGGTCCCCGGCTGGCATACCTACTGGCAATTCCCGGGTGATGCCGGCATCCCGACCGAGATCAAATGGAAGCTGCCGCCCGGCTGGAAAGCGGGCTCGATCCAATGGCCGATTCCGCTCAAGTTGAACGAGCCGGGAGACATTCAGATTTACGGCTATCACGACGACGTTCTTCTCATGGTCGAGTTGACCCCGCCCGCGAAAATTCCAGATTCCACCGTTCATCTCGCGGCGACGGCCGATTGGCTGGTCTGCGAAAAAATCTGCATCCCGGGAAGCGGCGAGGTGCAGCTCGATTTATCGGTCGGCTCGCAATCCGCGCCCGCCAACCAGGAGCTATTCGTGAAATACCGCGACCGCCTCCCGCGCGCCCTCCCGGCCGATGCGCGCAGCGCGCTGCAGTGGAAGCGCGAGCCGAAGGAATTTCGCCTAACGATCAAAGATAAGAGCCTGGCGCAGACGGAAGGGGTCGATTTCTTTCCGCTCCCGGAGAGCTCCACCCTGATTGGTCATCCGAAGCGCGAGACCGGCCCGGAGGGCGCGGCGGTTTTCTCGATCCCAATCGAATCCGCTCCCCCGACGCTGAAGTCGCTCGACGGTTTGATCGTCGCCGGAGATCACGCCTTTTCGTTAGGCGAACCGCCCTCCGCGCCGGTAAAGAACGTGGTTACGGTCGCCGCCGCGCCGTCGGGCGGGCTGGCCAAACTGCTCCTCTTCGGTTTCATCGGCGGCTTCATTCTCAACCTCATGCCGTGTGTGCTCCCGGTCATTTCGCTCAAGATTTTCGGGTTTATCCAACACGCCGGCGATAGTCGGGCGCGGATTTTTGGAAACGGACTCGCCTTTAGCGTCGGGATTTTTGCGTGGTTCATCGGGCTCGCGGCTCTGATGATCGGGCTGAAGTCCGCCGGGCACGAAATCACCTGGGCATTTCAATTCACCAACCCCTATTTCGTGGTTGGGATGAGCGCGGTCGTGCTCGTTTTCGCGCTCAATCTTTTTGGCGTTTTTGAAATCACCCTGCCGGCCTCGGCCACGACCGGACTGCTCGGCTGGAGTGCGCGCGAAGGTTATGCGGGGTCGTTTTTCCAAGGCGTCTTTGCGACCGTCCTGGCCACGCCCTGCACCGCGCCTTATCTCGGCACCGCGCTCGGGTTTGCCTTCTCGCAATCGGCCGCAATCATTTTCCTCATGTTCCTCGCCATCGCGGCCGGCATGAGCGCGCCGTATTTGCTCCTCAGCGCGCAGCCGGCCTGGCTGCGCTTCGTCCCGAAACCCGGCCCCTGGATGGTGCGGGTGAAGCAGTTCATGGGTTTTCTCCTCCTCGCCACCCTGCTCTTTTTGCTCTGGGTGCTCGGGGTCGCGCGCGGGCCGGACGCGACCATCTGGGTGGCGGCGTTTCTCCTCGCGCTCAGCATCGCCTGCTGGATGAAAGGATCGTTCTCAACCCCAACCGCCTCTTTTGCGCAACGCCTCGTCGTGCTCATGCTCGTGCTCGTGCTCGTGCTCGCGAGCGGTTTCTATTTCATCGGCCAGAAGTTTGCCGCCACCAAGACCGCCGCTTCCGACCTGGCAAAAGACGGCTGGATTCCCTTCAGCCCGGAGCGCGTCCAGGCCGAACTAGCGCAAGGCCGCAGCGTCTTCATCGATTTCACCGCCGCCTGGTGCATCACCTGCAAATACAACGAAGCCTCTGTCCTCGAGAGCGCGGCGGTAAAGAGCGCTTTCGAACGTCACGGCATCGTGAAAATGAAAGCCGATTGGACGAATGCCGACCCGGTGATCACGAAAACCTTGAAACAATTCGGCCGGGTCGGTGTCCCATTGTACGTGCTTTATCCGGCCGCGACTCCGAACCAGCCAGTCATCCTGCCGGAACTGCTCACCCAGGCGATAGTCCTGAATCAACTTGAATCCACCATGCCGAAGGTGGCGAACAACCAATAAGCTTATGAAAACAAAACTGCTCTCATTCATTTTTACCATCCTTTCCGCCGCGGCCCTCTCCGCCGCCGAGGCGCCCAAGGTCGGCGCATCCGCGCCGAATTTCAGCCTGCCCGGGGCCGACGGCAAAACCCATTCGTTAGGCGATTTCAAGGGCAAATACGTCGTGCTGGAGTGGTTCAACCCGGGCTGCCCCTTCGTGCAAAAGCACTACACGAGCGAGAACATGCAATCGCTCCAGCAAGAGTTCACCGGCAAGGAAGTCGTCTGGCTCACGATCGATTCTTCCGCCCAGGGGAAACAGGGTTATCTCTCGCCCGAGGAGGCAAACAAGCAGATGGCGGACTGGAAAATGAAACCGACCGCCCTGCTCCTCGACCCGGATGGCAAAGTCGGCCACGAGTACGCCGCGACCAACACCCCGCACATGTACATCATCGATCCGGGCGGAAAATTGATTTACTCCGGCGCGATCGACAGCAAGCCGACCGCTGATCCCAAGGACGTGAAGGACGCAGCCAATTACGTCAAAGGCGCGCTGGAGGAAGCGATGGCCGGCAAGTCAGTCTCGAACCCGACCTCGCGCGCCTACGGGTGCTCGATCAAGTACGCGAACTAGCTGTCGGCGCCGCCTCTTGTAGACGCCGCCCTCTGGGCGGCGCGGGGATCGGCTCGGGAGCCGGAGATCGTCAGTGCGAAATACGCCCGGACCCGCGCTTCGCAGAGCGAAGCGTCTACTTCCTGGTAAAACGATTCGCGAGTCGGAGCAGCGGCAGGGGAGTTAGCCTAACGAGTGTCATCCCGAGTTTCATGACCGCGCCCGGGATGACGATCGGCCGATTGTGCTCCACGCCATGCCACGCCGCCTTGGCCACCGTTTCCACCGAGACGTGAGCGAGACCCGATCCCGGCAGTTCGCCGGCCTGTCCCTCGCGGCGCGCCACGTCGGTAAATTCTGTCTTTACCGGACCCGGGCAGAGAGCGGTCACGCCGACACCGCTCCCGCTGAGTTCACCGCGGAGCGCTTCCGAGAAACTGGTGACGTACGCTTTCGTCGCCGCGTAAACCGCAAAATTTGGGATCGGGAGAAAACTGGCGGACGAGCTGACATTCAAAACCGCGCCATATTTTCGCGCAATCATCGCCGGGAGCAAAGTGCGCGTCAGGCGCGTCAACGCCACCATGTTAACCAGCATCATCTTGTCGATCTTCTCCGGATCAGCCGTGGCAAAGGCACCGAGGTCGCCGAGTCCCGCGTTATTGACCAGCAAATCGATCGGGAACTTTTCGCTTTCGATCCAGCGGATCAGTTCGTCCACCTCCTCGGCTTTGGCCAGGTCGGTCCGATGCAGCGCGACTTGGAGCTTGGGATGTTGCGCCGTCAGTTCATCGCGCAATTGCGCGAGACGCTCCTCCCGCCGTGCCACCAGAATGAGCGCGTCGGCGCGGCCCGCGAGTTGCCGCGCCAGTTCGCGTCCGATCCCAGCCGAAGCGCCGGTGATGAGCGCATGACAACCTTGGAGCCGCATTATGATCCGCTTTTCGTTAGGAGCGGTTCGAGGACGCGCCAGACATTTTCCGCCACGATCTTATGTCCCGCGGCGGTCGGATGCATCTGATCGGCCTGGTTGAGTTCCCGATGGCCGCCCACGCCCCCGAGCAAAAATGGAATGAGCACGGCGTTGTTCTCCTGCGCGAGATCGGCGAAGACTTTCTGGAAAGCGTCGCTGTACTCGCCGCCGAGGTTGGGCGGCATCCGCATCCCGGCGATCACGATTTTGACCTCCGGGTTCTTCGCTTTCGCCTGCTCGATGATGGCCTGGAGATTGGTTTTCATCTGCGCCACGGGGAGCCCGCGCAAGCCATCGTTCGCGCCCAGGGCGATGACGAGAACATCGATCTTCTTTTGCAAAACCCATTCCAGCCGGGCCAGGCCACCGGCGGTGGTGTCGCCGCTGATCCCAGCGTTGATGACGGAGAAGGGGAGCTTTTTTTCCTGAATTTTCTGCTCAATCAGAGCCGGGTAAGCTTCCGTCGTCGACACGCCGAGGCCGGCGGTGAGGCTGTCGCCCAGAAAAAGGATCGTCCCGCCAAACGCCGGCGTCGCCAGGAGGAGAACGAGGAGGATGAGAATTTGGCGCGTCAAAATCCTCATGCGCGCCGTATCACCATCGCGTAAGCAAGACGTTCCGCCCTGAGCCGTCAATGAACTCGTTTCCAATTCTCAACGTCCGTGACCTAACGAAAAGCTACCCGACCGGGGCGGGCCCGTTGACGGTCTTGCGCAACGTCTCCTTTACCCTCGCGCAGGGCTCGACCTGTTCCATCCTCGGTCCGTCCGGCAGCGGCAAGACCACGCTCCTGGGCCTGGCCGCCGGGCTTGATCTGCCGACTTCTGGCTCGGTCTTGTTGAATGGCATCGCCCTGGCCGACATCAGCGAGGACGAGCGGGCGCGCGTCCGCAATGAACTGGTCGGTTTTGTTTTTCAAAACTTTCAGCTTATCCGGACGCTGACTGCGCTCGAGAATGTGACTGTGCCAATGGAGCTGCGCGGCGACCGGACCGCGCGCGTTCACGCGCTCGAACTCCTGGAGCGAGTCGGACTGGCGGAACGGAGCGCGCATTACCCGGCGCAGCTCTCCGGGGGCGAGCAACAGCGTGTCGCGCTGGCGCGGGCTTTCATCAACCGGCCGAAAATCCTTTTCGCCGACGAACCGACCGGCAACCTCGACGCCGAAACGAGCGGGAAAGTGATCGAGATCATGCTCGAGCTGAACCAGAACGCCGGCACCGCGCTCGTCCTCGTGACGCACGATCCCGATGTGGCGCAACTGACCGAGCGGACCATTCGCTTGCGCAACGGGCAGATGGTGAATTAGGGCCAAAGGGCGGACCTTCGGCAGAATAGTCTTTCATCCGTTGCGAGAATTCGGTAGCAAAGGCCATGACTTCGCCGACAGAACTTCCACGCACACTCCTTCTCATCCTCGCCGTGCTCGGCGGGATCGTTGTCTCTGGTGATCTCCGAGCGGGCAGCGCGACCTGGTCGACAAATCCCATCTCAGGCGACTGGTATACCGCCGAGAATTGGAATCCAAACACCGTTCCTAACGGCCCGAATGACGTTGCAACTCTGGGTGCTTCCTCAATTACGACCCTTACCTTCCCCGCTTCGTCAACCACTGTCTTGGACAGCATAATTCTTCAATCCGAAGCGGACTTTTATAGCGTAGTTGTCAAAGAATCCAGCCTCACCTTTGTTGGGAGCGGCATACCCGGTTTGACCGGCGTTTTTTTCGATGTCGCGTCTCGCAGCACCCTGATCTTTCAAGGCACTTCCGAATGTCGCGCGGGAATCTACAACAAAGGCATAATTCTTTTTCAAGATCAGTCCAGTCGCCCTACGGGGGGCACTGAGGGTGATTCGGGCGGTGTCATAACCTTTTCGGACCAATCCAGCGCCGGAGGTACTTTCTATACTAATGGGGGGGTTTATTTCAACGATGATTCGACCGCCGAGCAAGTGTCCTACCTGGGCGTAATTGGACCGGGATTTGCGGACATCAGCGGACATAACGCACCCGGCCTGGCCATCCAGAAGCCATACGGAGACGGGAATATCTACCTCGGCGCCAATAATCTCACCATTAGTTCCACCGACCTATTCTATCCCTATTGCGGGTCACTGAAGGACGGCGGCGCCTACGGCGGCACGGGTGGCTCTCTGACTAAGGTGGGTCCGCCCGGTAGCCGTGCCATTCTTGATGGTTCCAGCCACTACACCGGCGGCACTACCATTCTCGGCGGAGTGCTCTTAATCCAGACCGAGATTTTTGACACCAGCAGCACTCCCACCGGCAGCGGCGATGTCCATGTCAACGCCGGTGGCTTCGGTGGGACAGGTCACGTGCTAGGCAACGTCATTGTGGGCGCCGGGGAGGGTGCGCGAGCTTCGCTCATCCTGGGCGGGCATCGGCTGTTTCATGACTTGAACGGGACTGAGATCACCGGTGGAGTGCATTCCATCAAGCAAAGTCTCACAGTCGCCTCCGATGGCCTGATGGAGGTCACCATTGGCAGCCAGGCCGGTCGTTACGGCGAAGTTTCCGCACGCGGGGTCACGCTTACAAGCGGCGCTCAGATTGAGGTGAGTGACCGGTCTGGTTCGAAGATGGCGACCGGGACCGTGCTCATTCTTATCAAAAATACCGCCGACACACCCATCACGGGCACCTTCGCTAATCTCTCCGATGGCGGCACCCTCACCGTCAATGTCAACACCTATCAGGCAAACTACGAAGGCGGCGATGGCAACGATCTTACTCTCACGGTGATCGAGTAAGCACCTGCTTTCACAGTCGTCTGCCCCGCTGAGCTGTTCCAGATTGCGGGCGACGCCACGCCATTCGCCGGCGCAGCGTTTAGATGGTGGAATGAGAGTTTCCTGTATCACTTGAATGAAGAGCGGCGCGAGAGAGATCTGGGGAGAGCACGCGCCTCGCGTGCTGGTTGCGGCGCGTCGCGGAAACGAACTTTTTGGCCGAACCACTAAGGTGTCTGCAGATCACGAGTGGAAAAGTGCGCGATGGCGATGGCGCCATCGCCAGCACGCGAGGCGCGTCCGCTCCCCAGCGAGAAGCCGACTCCACGCGAGACGCGTGGATGCAGAACGCTCGTCGGCCCGTCCCTCCGAGGTTTGGATTTATGCGTACGGCCCATAGGAGTAACAGCTTCGTCCTCCGCATGGCCTGGCGCGATAGCCGCTCGAGCCGGCGGCGTCTCCTGCTTTTCTCGATTTCGATATCGTTAGGTGTGGCCGCTCTGATCGCGATCGGATTGTTTCGGGCCAGTCTTTCCCAGGCGATCGACGACCAGGCCCGCTCGTTGTTAGGCGCGGACCTCGTGGTCGAGAGTTCGCGACCGTTCACGCCCGCGCAGGAACAAATGCTGCGCGCTTTGGGCGATACCCAGGCACGCGAGGTGCGTTTCCGGACGATGGCGCTTTTTCCCAAGGACGGCGGCACCCGGCTCGTCTATGTGCGCGCTTTGGGCGGCGGTTTTCCATTCTACGGCAAGATGGAAACGACGCCGGCCGGCGCCGGGCAGAGTTTTCGCAACGGCGGCGAAGCCGTCCCGGAGGAAAGCCTGCTATTTCAATTCCGCGCCAAGGCAGGCGATCCGATCAAGATCGGGGAAGCGACTTTCGCCATCGCCGGGGCGCTGACCAAGATGCCGGGGGAAGCTTCCCCGGCCGCGAGCTTCGCGCCGCGGGTTTACATTCCGCTGCAGGACCTGGCCAAGACCAATCTGCTGCAGCCCGGGAGCCTCGCGCGCTACCTGAATTTCGTGAAGTTCGCGCCGGGTGTGGATGTGGCGGCCGAAGTGGAAAAGCTCGGGCCGCAGATCGAAAAAGCAGGACTGCAATACGACACGGTCGCGAAACGAAAAAAGGATCTGGGCGAATCACTCGATAATCTTTACCGCTTTCTCAATCTGGTCGGTTTCATCTCGCTCCTGCTCGGCGCGGTCGGAGTGGCGAGCGCGATCCAGGCGCATCTCCAGCAAAAAGTGCGAACGGCGGCGATTTTGCGCTGCCTCGGAGCGGCCGGTCGCACCACGGTGGCGGTTTATCTTCTGCAGGCGATGGCGATGGGATTTGTCGGGGTCTTGACCGGCGCCGCGCTTGGCCTAACGATGCATCGAATCCTGCCCGGCTTGCTCCAAGGCTACATTCCGTTTGTCCTGCCCAAAGCAATTGCCTGGACGCCGGTCTGGGGTGGAATGGCAATCGGCTTCGCAGTTTGCATTCTCTTCGCGCTCCCGCCCCTCCTGCGTTTTCGGCGAGTTTCGCCACTCCTTACCCTGCGCGCATCGGTCGATGAAAGCGCGGCGCCAGCCGGGCGCGATTTCGTCAGTGGCATCGTCTATCTCGTGATGGCAGCGAGCCTGACGGCTTTCGCGATCGCGCAGGCGGAAGCGTGGCAGGACGGGTTATTTGTCGCCGGCGGGCTGGCGGTAGCGGTCGGCGTTTTAGTGGGGGTTGCGAAGTTGCTTATTTTTTTGGTGCGCAAACTTCTGCCGCAAGGCTGGAGCTTTGTCATCCGGCAAGGCCTGGCGAATCTCTATCGGCCGAACAACCGGACCCTGCTTCTAACTCTCTCGTTAGGCCTGGGCACTTTTCTGCTCCTCACTATTTACCTCACCCGCGACGTCCTCCTGACTCAGTTCCGATCGATCGATGCCAACAACCAGCCCAATATTTTTCTTTTCGACATTCAGCCGGACCAGACGCAAGCGGTCGCCCAGCTCGTGAGGCAAGAGCAGCTCCCGGTTATCCAAGAGGCGCCGATCGTGACCATGCGGCTGATGGAAGTGAAAGGCCGCAAGTCGCCCGACCTCCTGAAAGATCCGCAGCGCAAGTCGCCGGAGTGGGAGCTGGAACGTGAGTATCGCTCGACCTACAGGGACACGCTGAGCGAGACGGAGAAAATCACGGCCGGAAAGTGGGTGGGCCATTTCGATTATCGTCCGGGCGAAACGGTGCCCGTTTCGGTCGAACAGGACATTGCACGGGACCTTGGCCTAACGATCGGGGACACGTTGGTTTTCGACGTTCAAGGAGTGGAGATCGAGGCGCGGGTGGCGAGCCTGCGCGAAGTGGATTGGAAACGTTTTCAAACCAACTTCTTCGTCGTCTTCCCGACCGGCGTTTTGGAAAACGCCCCGACTTTCAATGTCCTCGTCAGCCGCGTTCCGACGCCAGCCGCGTCGGCGAAATTGCAAAACGCGGTGGTGGCGAAATTTCCCAACGTTTCCGCGCTCGACCTGACTTCGGTCATCCAGACGGTCGACGCCATTCTAGGGAAAGTGGCGCTGGTCATTCGGATCATGTCGCTCTTCACCGTCGGGACGGGCCTGATCGTGCTTGGGAGCACGATTTGGAGCGGACGCTACCAGCGGCTGAAGGAGAGCGTGCTTCTGCGAACACTGGGCGCGTCGCGCTGGCAGATCTGGAAAATCCTGGGCGCGGAATATTTGTTCCTCGGGCTGCTGGCGAGCGCGACCGGCATCGTCCTGGCGCTGGCAGCGAGCTGGGCGCTGGCCGTGTTCACTTTCAAGCTTGCCTACACGCCGGCGATTCTGCCTGTTGTCCTGACCGCGGTCATCGTGAGCGGGCTGACGGTGGCGGTCGGTTTGTTGACGAGCTACGGCCTGGGCTCGACGCCACCTTTGGCTATCCTGCGCGAAGAGCTCGATTGACGCAATTGTAGCCGGGGTCGCTGACCCCGGTCCAGCAAACCCGCGCGGCTGCGTGGCGGGCGGGGGCCCCGACCCCGGCGCACCTTTAAGCGTGGGCCCTGGCCGTGTGGCTGGGGGGCGCCCCCGGCGGCGCGGCAGCGCGC
>JBBPZS010000073.1:0-12059 GCA_038198605.1 Chthoniobacterales bacterium
CGCGGGAAGAACTGTTTGAACTCCGAGTAGAGCTGCGCGGCGAGCGTCTTGTTATGCGAAATAATCAGCGCTGGGCGGTCCAGCTCTTTGATCACATTGGCGATCGTGAATGTTTTGCCCGAGCCGGTGACCCCGAGCAGCGTCTGGTGCCGGTTGCCCGCTTCGATCGACTTGAGCAGCTTGGCGATCGCCTGCCCTTGGTCGCCCCGCGGGGTGTAGCTGGATTCGAGCTCGTAGGACATTCGTGGCAATATGCGTCAGGCTCGGAAGCGACACAACGGCCCCGGTGCGCGACCTGCTGTGAAAGTTGAGTAATCTTGCTGCCGCCAATCCATTCTATGAAATCGAAGCTCACCCTGACGTTTGCCGCCGCTCTTTTGTTCCTCGCTCCCCTCGCCCGGGCCGACACCTTTTACGTCTCGAATTTCGGGGTCAACTCGATCACGCAATACGACGACAACGGCAACGCCTCGAACTTCACGAGCGCGTTTGTCAACGGCCCCAACGGGCTCGCACTCGACGGCCAGGGCAACCTCTACGTCTCGACCAATAACAACACGATCCAGAAATTCTCGCCCAACGGGACCTCGCTCGGCGTCTTCGCCAACACCGGCTTGAACAACGCCATGGGCCTGGCCTTCGACCAGAGCGGAAACCTTTACGCGGCGAATTTCGGCGGCAACACGGTCGAGATCTTCGCCCCGGACGGAACCGACCTCGGCGTATTTGCGAATGTGGTGCGGCCGACCGGGATCGCTTTCGACAGCGCGGGCCGGCTTTACGTGGCCAATTTCGGCAACACCATCGAACGCTTCGCCGCCGACGGCACCCCGCTCGGGACCTTCGCCGACACCGGCCTGAACAATCCGGAAGGGCTCGCCTTCGACTCGTTAGGTTATCTTTACGCCGCGAACAGTGCCGCGAACACGATCGAAGTCTTCGGACCCGATGGGACCGATTTTGGATCGGTCGCGGCCAGCGGATTCGACGCGCCGGTCGGGCTCGGCTTCGACAGCGCGGGCAGCCTCTATGTGGTCAATGCCGGCAGCACCACGGTCGAGAAAATCACGCCCGGCGGGAGCGCCACGATTTTTGCCTTCACCGGCTTCAGCCCCACCTTCATTGCGATCAAGCGCACCGCCATCCCAGGAGACGGGACCTCGACCCTGGTCAACATTTCCACCCGCCTGCGAGTGCTGACGGGTGACAACGTGCTCGACGGCGGCTTCATCATCACCGGCACCGGGAACAAGCGAGTGCTCGTTCGCGGTCTCGGACCGTCGCTCGCCAGCTCCGGGATCGAGGGCGTGCTGGCCGACCCGATCATCGAGCTGCACAGCGGCACGACGAACGACATCATCGCGAGCAACGACAATTGGAAAAACAACCAGCAGGACGAGATCGCGGCCACCGGCCTGGCGCCGACAAACGATTTCGAAGCCGCCCTCGTGACCATCCTTGCGCCGGGCGCTTACACCGTGATCGAGCGCGGCAAGCTGGCCACGACCGGTGTCGGGTTGATCGAGCTTTATGATCTCGCGGCTGGGACCGGGCCGGAGCTGGCCAACATCAGCACCCGCGGTTTCGTCGCGACCGGGAGCAACGTCATGATCGCCGGTTTCATCGTCGCCAACAGCTCGAGCGAGAACGACCAGGTCATCGTTCGCGGTCTCGGGCCGTCGTTAGGCGCTTTCGGGATTACTAATCCCCTGACCGACCCAGTGCTCGAGCTGCATGATGTCAACGGCACGCTCATCGCCAGCAACGACGACTGGCAGGTCACGCAACAGGCCGAGATCGAAGCGGTCGGTCTCGCGCCTTCGAATGAGGTCGAAGCCGCGCTCATCATGACTCTCCCGCCCGGGGCTTACACCGCGATCGAGAGCGGCAAGGACGGCGGCACCGGCGTCGGCTTGGTCGAGGTTTACAACCTGCACTGAGCCAGCTGCGACCCGGGAAGAGCGGAAGTCCGGAAAGGTCGGTTGAAGGTCGCTTGTGCCGCAGGGTGCATGCGCTATTTTCCGGAGATTGAAAAAGAACTTTTCGTCATGGCCGGTCGCTCTGATGGTCCTCTTTGGCATTCTTCCTTCGATCTTCGGCGCCACTGGTTCAGCGCCGAAGCTGCCCGAGCCTGATCGCAGCCTCTGGCCGGCGGCCTTGCAAACGGTCCCGCTCGAGCGGCTCTCCTCCGGCGCCTTGAGCCTGCTCGATCGCGCCGGCGATCTCGTTAGGCCAGCCGCCGCTCGCACCGCGACCAAGGCTGAGGCTGAGGCCGCCGCCGCGGTCGCGCTCGATCTGCGCGTCGCGCCAAATCTGCGACTCGGTGACGATCCGGCACCGCTACCCTCAACCATGCGCTCCCAAGCCGAACCACACATCGTGCGCGCGCCCTCCGACCCGGATTTTCTTGTTGCCACTTTCCAGGAAGGCCGCTTCGTCGACGGCGGCGCGGTCGATTGCGGCTACTCCGTGACCCACGACGGCGGCCTCACCTGGACGCGGGCGCTGATTCCAAACCTGACCACCGTGACCGGCGGTCCCTACCCGCGCGCGACCGATCCGGTGGCCGGAATTGATCTGAGCGGCAGGGTTTTTCTTAACACCGAAGCGGCAACGAACACTGCTTTCACGGAAGGAATTATCCTTGTCAGTCGCTCGCTCGACGGCGGCACGACCTTTGAATCGCCGGTGACGGTTTTCGAGCCGGGCAGCAGCAGCAATTTTCCCGACAAATCCTGGATGGCGATCAATACCTTCGTTGGCACTCCTACAGTCGGGCGCATCCTCGTGACGTGGACGTTGTTTGGCACGACCGACGCGTCGCCCATCCTGCGCTCCTACAGCGATGATCATGGCCTGACTTGGAGCCCGGCGCTCGCGATTCATTCGGCTGACTCCAGTGCGCAAGGTTCGCAGCCGGTTTTCCTGCCCGACGGACGGCTCGCGATCGTCTATTGGAATTTCCAGGGCGCCAACGGCGGCGAAGAAATCGATATGGTTCTCTCGAACGACGGCGGGGTCACTTTCGGCCTGCCGACCCTGGTCACGCCGACGGTGCGTTATACGCCGCCGAGCATCCGGAGCGGCACCTTCCTGCCTTCGGCCGCGACCGATCGCACCGCTGGGAACCTGTATGTCGTCTACCAGGGGTTTGATACCGCTTCCATTCCGCGGGTTCTGTTCACCAAATCGACCAATGCCGGCGCGACCTGGTCGGCGCCGATCGCGATCACGGACAATCCCAACACCGGAGTTTTCAATCCTGCTATCTCCGCTTCGCCCGACGGGCAGACTCTGACCGTGTCGTTCTATGACCAGCGCGACAGCGGCGGGAGCACCGTCCTTTGCAACCTCTACCTCGCCCAATCCTTCGACGGCGGCGCCACCTGGCAGCCGAATATCCGCCTAACGAGCGAAACCACTGACGCCAGCCTCGCGCCCCTGACCAGCTCCGGTTACATGCTGGGCGATTACCTCGGGATTGCGCCCACCACCGGGCCCAACGTTCCGGCGGTCCCGGTTTGGGTCGACACCCGTACCGGCAATCCTGATCCTTTCATCACTCGGATCGGGATAGCACCGGAAGTCGACTTCACCGCCTTCCAGGCCTCGCGCTTATCGCTCGACCAGATCAACGACCCGCAACTGGGCGGCCCGGCCGGCGACGCCGATGGCGACGGGGAGAGCAATCTCTCCGAGTTCCTTTCCCAAACCGAGCCTAACGACGCCGCCTCGGTCCTTCTGACCGCGCGCCAGCTCAACATCTCGACCCGGGAAATGGTCGGGACCGGGGATAATGTCCTGATCGGCGGCTTTATCGTCAGCGGCTCGACCCCGAAGCAGGTCATCCTGCGGGCGATCGGTCCCTCGCTGGCGGCCGTCGGGGTCAGTGGCGTGCTGCAGGATCCCACCCTCGAATTGCGCGACAGCAGCGGGTCGCTGCTTTTCTCCAACGACAACTGGCGCGACACCCAGGAAAGTGCGATCGCCGCGACCGGTCTCCAGCCTAACGACAACCGCGAATCGGCCATCCTCGCCACGCTCGAGCCGGGCAGCTACACCGCGATTCTCCAAGGGAGCGGCGGCAGCACCGGTAATGCCCTCGTCGAAGCCTACGATTTGGACGCGAGCCCAGCCGCGCAGTTCGCCAACATCAGCACCCGGGGCCAGGTCGAGGCCGGCGAAGCAGCGCTGATCGGCGGTCTCATTATCTCGAGCGAGGCTTCCGGCCAGGCCAACATCGTCCTGCGCGCGCTCGGACCGTCGTTAGGCGCGAGCGGCGTCAGCGGCGCGCTGCAGGATCCGACGCTGGAATTGCATGACAGCAACGGCACTCTCCTCGCCTTCGACGACAACTGGCGCGACGCGCAGGAGGGAATCATCAGCTCGACTGGCCTCGCCCCGAGCGATGACCGCGAGGCGGCGATCTTTGCGCATCTCGCCGCCGGCGCCTACACCGCCGTCGTCTACGGGACAGACGGGACCACCGGGGTCGGCCTGGTCGAAGCCTATAACATTCCCTAGCGAGGAGCAGTGGCGCGGCCTCTTTCTCCGGGGAGCACAGGCCGCTGGCCTGTCGTTCGCGGCGCCTCGCCGCGAACCGCGCGGAGGACAACGGTTGCTCTAACACCCAAGCCCACCGCCGAGGGCGCTGCGCGCAATGCGTTCGGCGAGCCGCCGAACGCGACAGGCCAGAGGCCTGTGCTCCCCGGAATGCAAACGCCGCGGCACCTGCATTTGACATCTGCACTCGTCCATCCGATGCAGCGCGGTGCAGGGCAAAGGAACTCCACTGTCGTTAGGCGAATGATCAGCCAGGCCTTCGTCCTCGGCGCCGGGCTCGGCTTGCGGCTTCGTCCGCTGACCGAAGATCTGCCCAAGCCGCTTGTCCCGATTTTTCAAAAACCGCTCATCAGTTTCGCCCTCGACCACCTCATCGCGGCCGGGGTGAAATCGTTTGTCATCAACACCCACCACGTGCCGGAGCACTTCGACCGCTTTTTTGCCGGCGAACATTATCGGGAACTTCCCGTTCGGCTGGCGCACGAGCCGGTCCTGCTCGAAACCGGCGGCGGAATCAAAAACGCGCAGCCGCAGCTCGGGAGCGAGCCCTTCATCGCCTATAGTGGCGATGTTCTGACTGACCTCCCGCTCGCACCCCTAATCGAAGAACATTTCCGGAGCGGCAACGACGTCACGCTCGCTTTGCGCGAGACCGGGCTGGCCGCCAATGTCGCCTTTCGCGACGGCCAGGTGGTCGACATCGGGAACCGTTACGGCCACGCCGGGAATTTTGATTACGCCAACGTCGCGGTCTGGAACCCGGCCATCTTCGAGCGGATTCCGCCTAACGAGAAGATCTCTTTCATCCCGATCGTGGCCGATTGGATCGGCGCCGGCGGAAAAATTGGCGGCGTGATTTCGCAGGAAGGCCGCTGGTTTAATCTCGGCTCGCGCGCGGAGTATCTCGCGGTCCACCGCACGATCGCGGAAGGCTGGCGGCCGGCGTATGTGTGCGACCCCGAGTGGCCGCGGCGCATCGCTCCCGACGCCACGATCGACCCGGGCGCGGAGGTGCGCGGCTTCTCCTGCATTGGAGCCGGTTGTCGAGTGGGCGCGGGCGCGCTGATCGACGATTCGATCCTCTGGCCCGGTGCACAAATTGCTTCTCGTTCCCAGTTGAAAAACTGTATCGTCCGCACTCATGGCCGCGCGGAAGGAGACTTGGAGGACGCCGTTATCTAGATGTAGACGCTTCGCTCTGCGAAGCGCGGGAGAAAACTTCGCCTTGCAACTTCCGTTACCATACCACCCCCGCGCTTCGCGGAGCGAAGCGTCTACAACCCGATGATTCTTTCCGAGACGCTCCTCCAGCAGACGCGCATCCGTTTCCCTCGCTTCGAGGAAGCGCAGGTCCGGATTTCGCCGATCGAAAAGGGCGGCTCCGATCGGAAATTTTACCGGATTCGGGTGACGCGGGAGCAGAGCGTCGTGCTGGTGAAATACTCCTGCGCGCAGGCCGAGAATCAGCGCTATGTCGAGATCGCGCAGTTTCTCGCCGCGCATGAAATCCGCGCGCCGAAGATTTACTTTCACGATCCGGCGGAAGGTTTGATCTGGATCGAAGACCTGGGCGAGCGCGACCTCTGGAGTTATCGCGACGAGAGCTGGCTGGTGCGCCGCGCCTTTTACGAATCCGCCCTGACGGAAGTGGCCAAGCTGCACCTCATCTCTGCGACCGACTCGGAGGAAATCCGGCGCGATTTGCCGACGCAATTCGATGCCGCCCTTTATCGCTGGGAGCAGAGTTACTTCTTCGAGAATTGTCTCGGCCGGCATTTCGGTCTTGGTTCGGAAAAACTGGCGGAGCTAGCCAGCCTTCCAGCGCTGGCGCAAATCGCGGAGCGGCTGGCGAGTTTCCCGCGCGTTTTGATCCATCGCGATTTCCAATCGCAGAACATCATTGTGCGCAACGGTCAGGCGCACTTGATCGACTTCCAGGGGATGCGCCCCGGTCTGGCGGAATACGATCTGGCCTCGCTCCTCTATGATTCCTACGTCCCCCTGGCGGAATCGGAGCGGGCCGAGCTGCTCGAGTTCTACTGCGCGACGGCGGAGGTGAGCGAGCCGGCTTTCGCGGAAAACTTCCAGCTCTGTGCCATGCAACGGTTGATGCAGGCGCTCGGCGCCTACGGCTACCTCGGACTGGTGAAAAAAAACCCCGCCTTCCTCGCCCACATTCCCGCTGCGCTCAATTCGTTAGGCGAAGTCCTGCAAAACATTCCCGGGCTCGAACCGCTGCGGGAATCGCTCGCGCCGCTGGCGTAAGTCAGCCCGGTCCTATTCGCGCACGAAAGGGTTCCCCTTCCGTTCCGCCCCAATCGTGGTCGCCGGGCCGTGCCCGGGCAGGACCGTGACGTCGTCGCCTAACGAGTAGAGTTTTTCGCGAATGCCGGCGAAGAGGAGCTCGCCATCGCCTCCCGGCAAGTCCCAGCGTCCGACGCCGCCGGCGAAGAGGACGTCGCCTCCGATGAGCAGGTCGTTTTCGCGCGAGAGAAAGCAAAGGCTCCCCGGACAGTGCCCCGGCACTTCCAGGATCTCGAAGTTCATCCCAAGAAAGTCGCGCGAAGGCGTCGCCTCGATCAGGAAATCGGGTTGCACCGGCTCGACCTCAAACTGGAAACCGAAGTCGCGAAAGAAATTCGCGTCGGAAATCATCGGCGCGCTCTCGGGGTGAACGCCGACCGGGCAACCGAAACGGCGTTTGATTTTGGCCACGTCCTGGATGTGATCGATGTGCCCGTGGGTCAGGAGCAAAAGCCGCAGCTCGATCCCCTGCGCGACGAGCCAATCGCAGGTACCGTCCGGCGCATCGAAAAGGATCCAGCCTTCCGGCGCCTCGAGCGCGTAGCAATTGGTCTCGAAAATTCCCCCGGTAAACGTCTTGTATTCGATCATCGTCTTCCTACTCCTGCTCCTGCTCCTGCTCCTAATCCCGCTCCCAGGCTGATCCTCACCGGGAGCAGGAGCAGGAGCAAGAGCAGGAAGAAAGAACCGCAGGCGCGGGGAACGGAAATTGCACCCGCTACGGCCCGGCAGCCGAATTTATATTTGAATCTTCGTCGCGGAGCGTTGTCTCACTCATCAACTTTGGGTTCTACGGCCTGCTCGCACACCTTGCTTTCAAATCGTTTTCTGCGAGCTTTTTTTTCCGAAAATATGAAAAATTTCCTTCGTCGGTCTGTCGCGCTTCTGCCGGGATTGCTCGTCATCGCGCTGGCCGCGCAACCCGCTCGCGCCAAGTCGGATTCCGAGCAGATCGGCCTCTCGGTCGGGCGTCTGCTCGAGGAAGGCCATTACACCCATCACCCCCTGAACGACGAAGTCTCGAGGAAACTGCTCACCGGCTACCTCGAGATCCTCGATTTTAGCCACCTCTTTTTCACCCAGAAAGATATCGACGCCTTTACGGCCAATTACTCCACCACGCTCGATGACGACATCCTGCTCGGGAACGTGAAACCGGCCCATGAAATTTTCGGCGTCTTCCAGAAGCGGGTCGAGGACCGGATCAAGAAAATCAAGGAGCTGGTCAAACAGCCGATGGACCTCAAATCCAACGGCAGCGTCGTCCTGAATCGGCAGAAGGCGCCCTGGCCGAAGGATGAAGCCGAAGCGGACCAGCTTTGGCGCGATCGGATCGCGAACGAATTGCTCCAGGAAAAGCTGAGCGATCACCCGATCGAGCCGGGACCGAAACTGGTCGAACGCCGCTACGATCGGATGCTGCGCAACATCCACGAGGAAGATGATGAAGAGCAGTTGAAGCTGTTCCTCGACGCGCTCGCCCAGGCTTACGATCCGCACTCGGAATATCTGAGCGCTTCCGACCTGAAGAATTTCAGCATCAACATGGGCCTCTCGCTCGTCGGGATTGGCGCGATGCTGCGGAGCGAAGACGGCTACGCCAAGATCGAGAGCCTCGTCGCCGGCGGTCCGGCGCAGACGAGCGGCCGCGTCAAAGTCGGCGATCGGATCAGTGCCGTCGCCCAGGGTTCGAAGGATTTCGTCGATGTGCGCGACATGCGTCTCGACAAAGTAGTGGAACAGATTCGGGGCAAAAAAGGAACCAAGGTGCGGCTTCTCATCATCCCAGCCGCCGCCGCCGACCCCGCGCAGCGCAAGACGATCGAGCTGGTGCGCGACGAAATTAAACTGAAAGACCAGGAAGCGCGCGCCGACATCATTCTCAAGAAGGACCGCGACGGAAACCCCGTGAAACTCGGCTGGATTACCCTCCCCTCGTTCTACGCCGACATGGACTCGCACAAAAAGAGCACGACCAAGGACGTACTCGCGCTCCTGAAGCGGCTGAAGAAAGAAAAAATCGGCGGCCTCGTGATCGACCTGCGCCGTAATGGCGGCGGCTCGCTTGAGGAAGCGATTGCCCTCACCGGCCTCTTCTTTAAGTCCGGCCCGGTAGTGCAAACGAAGGGCGCGAACGAGCGCGTCGTCATCTCGACCGATCCCGATCCGAGCATCGCCTACGATGGTCCGCTCGTCGTCCTGACGAGCCGGCAAAGCGCCTCTGCGAGCGAGATTTTCGCGGCTGCGCTGCAGGATTACGGCCGGGCTGTGATCGTGGGCGACAAGAGCACTTTCGGCAAAGGCACCGTCCAGACGATCTTGGAAATCGGACGTTTCACTTCCCTTCTCGGCACCCGTTCGCAGGATGACGGCGCGCTCAAGTTAACCATCCAGAAATTCTACCGGGTCGCGGGCGGCTCGACCCAGCTCCACGGCGTCGCCTCCGACATCGTCCTCCCGACTCTGACCGATCTGCCGGAGTTTGGCGAAAGCGCCCTGAAAAACGCGCTGCCCTACGACGAAGTGCCGCCCGCTAAATACACCAAGTGGTCCGATTCCCATTCGCTTTTCGTCGACGAACTGAAAGCCCGTTCCGCCGCCCGCGTCGCGGCCGACCCGGAATTTCATTACGTCATGGAAGACCTCGAGCGGCTGCGCAGAAAGCTCGATGAAAATCGCATCTCGCTCAACGAAGACGTCCGCCGCCAGGAAGTGGACGAGGGAAAGGCGCGCAAGGAAGCGCGCTCCAAGGAGCGTCTCGCCCGGCATGAAGAAGAGCCGAGCATTTACCGCGTCACCCTCGAAACAATCGACGCGCCCAAGCTCGAGCTCATCATGTATCCCGGAAAAATCGCCGAGGCCAAGAGCAAGGGCGGCATGAAGGTCGCGCCGGAAGCCGCGCCCGATGCCGATGACGACCTCGATCCGGACAGCGCTCTCGGCGACGGCGATGACAGCAAGGCCGCGGCGATCGATCCGGAACGCGACGAGACGCTCCACATCCTGAGCGACCTCGTCCAGCTCAGCGCCGGTCCGAAAACGGCCAGCACTGCGCGCTAAGTCGTTAGGCCAGATCCGCTTTTTTTACCCGGATTCGCGGGAGCAAAAACCGGCCGCCGGGATCGGATTTCTTAGGCGGTCAACGGGTCACGCAATCGCCGGATAAAACCCATCGACGGCCGCGCGAGGCCTCTGATATATTCGACGCCCATGAATCGACTCGTTAGGCGCGCGCCACTCTTGGTCGCGCTCCTTTTCGTTGTCGCCACGGGCGCGCCGCTGCCGGCGCAGGAGGCTCCCCCCGACCTCGCCACCGCCTACGGGCAGGCGATGGCGGATTTCCAGGCCGGGAATTACGCCAAGGCCGCCTCGGCCCTGGAGGCGCTCGTCGCGCGGGTCGAAGTCACCCCTCAAGTCGAGCCAATCTTTTACACCATCGGCTCCGCTTATTTCAACGCGGGCGATTACCCTAAAGCGATTGCCGCCTTCAAAAACTACCAGGCCAAATTCCCCAAGGGCCCGCACGCCGGTGGCGCCGCGTTCGCCATCGCCCAGTCCAATTTGCTTAGCAAAAATTTCAAGGAAGCGGCCGCGCAGATGGCCGCGCTGGAAAGCGATCCGGCCCTGCGCGAACAGGCGCTCTTATTCGAGGCGGAAGCGTTCAAGGCCGCGGGCAATATCGAGGGGGCGATTGGCGCCCTGGAAAAATTAACCGGGAAGGAGATCCGCGATTCCGATGCGATGCGGGGCGCGACCATGCTGGCCCAGCTCTACGCGCAGAAGGGGGATGGGGTGAAGGCGCTGAAAATTCTCGAGACGATCCACCAGAAAATTAGCCTGGCGGACAACATCATCGAACTCAACGCCCTCACCGTTGACCTGGGCGACAAGTTCTTTAACAAGCAGCAATTCAAGGAAGCGCTCGCCTGTTATCGCTACGCCTATCCGCGTGAGCAAATCATCCGGCTGCAACGCGATCGCATCGCCGGGATGGAGCGGCGAATCGAGGCCAACCTCGCCGCCGTCCGCGCTAATCCCTCGGAGATTACGCAGCTCGCGCCGGCCAATAATCAGCTCAAGGCAAACATCGCCAACGCGCAAAAGTTGCTGGCCGATTTCGAAAAACTGCCTTCCATCACGCCGGCGATTTACCTCCGTCTCGGCCGTTGCTTTTACGAACTGGATCGCAAATGGGAAGCGGTCGTGGTCAACCAGGAAATTCTCGACCGGTTCAAGGAAGGACCGGAACGGGAGCCCGCCCTCTTTGGCCTGATCGTGGCCTTGGCCGACGTCAACCAGCCGGTGCGCGCGCAGGAGCGTTGCGAAGAATATCTGCGCGATTTCAAAAACGGGCCGAATGTCGCGACCGTCGGCTACTTGTTAGGCGCGTGCGCTCTCCAGGCGGGCGACCCGAAAGGGGCGGAAACCTTGTTCGGCCGCATCCTCGAATCGCAACCGAAGAGCCAGTTCCGCGAACAGATTCGCTATCTCCTGGGGAACGCGAAGTTTGCCGCCGGCAACTACGACGACGCCGTCGCGGCCTACAAAAAATATCTCGGCGAATTCCCCAAAGGCGGGAACGCCGAGGACGTGAAATACCGGATCATCCTCAACGCGCTTTTCGCCGGCAAATATCAGGAGGCGATGAATCAGCTTCAGGAATTCATCGCGAAAAACGGCAACAGCCCTTTCCTGCCCGACGCCAAATATCGGCTCGCGGTCTGCAAATACGCCGCCTCGCTTTACGATGAGGTCATCACCGATTGCCAGGCCTGGGAAAAGCAATTTGGCAACAATCCGCAGCTCGGCGAAGTCCTCGCGCTCCTCGGCGACGCCTACGCCGCGAGCGACCGCGAGTCCGCCGCCATCCCGGTTTACATTCGCTCCTACCAGACGGCGACGACCGACGAGGTGATGAATTACTCGCTCGAAGCGGCGCGCAAGCTCCTTCAGAAACGCGGCGAATGGGACAAGGTGGGCGAGCTCTACACCGGGTTCGTCAAGGACAAGCCGGATAACCCGACCGTCATCTCCGCGCTTTACTGGATCGGCAAAGCCAAAGCGCACGAAGGCAAAATCGAGGAGGCGAAACAGCTCACGGCCGATACGATCAAGAAATATATCGCCGACCCGAACCGGGACGCGGTCGAACAATTAATCTCGCAGCTCGCGCAGCTCTGCGTGAAGAAAAA
>JBBPZS010000074.1:0-40595 GCA_038198605.1 Chthoniobacterales bacterium
AAGGCATGCTTCTTCAGGTGGAGATTTCGTCCCGGCTGAGCTCCTCGAGGACATGAAAAGCTTTTTTCCCAAGGCGGAGGTTTTTGTTATCTATGGCTGCACAGAGATAAGTTGCATGGGCTGCACGTATCCGGCCTTGCGCGATCGCAAAGTGACGAGGACGCGGGTCGGAAGACCCTTCAACAATGTGACGGTGCGGCTGCTTGATGCGGACCGGCGGCCTGTGCCGTCTGGGATCCAAGGAGAGATATTTTTCGGCGGCGCCGGAGTGGCCAAGGGTTATCTGAACCTTCCCGAACTGACCCGGGAAAAGTTTGTCGCACTCGACGGACAACGTTTTTATCAAACAGGAGACCTAGGGCGCTTTGATAAGGGCGACCTGGAAATCCTGGGCCGCGCCGATTTTCAAATTCAACTGCGCGGAATCCGGATTGAACCAGCCGAGATCGAGGCCCATCTGCGTCAGGCTCCGGGTGTGGGTGACGCGGTCGTGGCGGTCGGGGAACTGGGTCACAGCGACAAAAGCCTCATCGCCTACGTCGTGCTGAATGAAACCGCGAAACTGGATGTGGAAGCTATTCGGGAATTTCTCAAAGCGAGGCTGCCGAACTATATGTTGCCGGCTGGATTTGTTGTTCTCGCGGCGCTGCCGGTCAATTCAAATCAGAAGGTGGATCGTCGAGCTTTACCGGCGCCTGGCGCCGATAACCTGGCGGTTTTAAGGACCCCCGTTCAGGCTCGGAACGATTGGGAAAAGCAACTGGTTGAGATTTGGGAGGAAACCTTTGGGATAAGCCCGATCGGGATTCAAAACAGCTTTTTCGACCTGGGCGGAGATTCCTTGCAGGCCGTCCAGATCCTGATCCAAATCGAGGCGCGCTGGCATAAGACATTTCCCATTACCGTGTTGATGGAGGCCCAATCCATCGAGGCACTTGCTGTGGTGGTGCGCCAAGGAGAAGGGGAAAAGACGATCGCTGAGGCAAGCGTGAAGAGCGATGTGGTCCCGTTGCGCATCGGTGGATCCAAGCCGCCGCTCTTCTGTCTGCACGGTGTTTTGCTCTACCAGGAGTTAGCCCAGTGTTTCGACGCAGAGCAACCTGTCTACGGCGTCTTCCTGCAGGAGGAAGTCGAGCTGCTTAAGACGGGGAAATTCGATCCCGTGAATTCGCTCTTTTCCAGCATTCCGAAGATTGCCGGCCACTATCTCGAGTCAATGCGCGCTGTTCAACCGCAGGGTCCCTATTACCTCGCTGGTTCTTCCTTCGGGGGGCTGATCGCTTTTGAGATGGGTCACCAGTTACGCGCGGCGGGAGAAGAGGTGGCTCTGGTCGCGATGTTCGACTCCTGGATGATAAAAAAGATCCCGCTCCATCAACGCCTAAAGTTTCATTGGGACTGGTTCTCTAAACATGGCATGACTTATCTAATAAACAGGATAGGGCACCGCTTGGAAAGATTGGGCCGTCGCATCGGTATTATGACTTACAAGCTGAATAAGCACCTTCGTCCTGGGGAAGGAAGTTCTCAGATAATCAGCTCGGAAGACCTGGAGAAACTGTTGGATGAAGTAAGTAACGAGATCGAACGGTCATATGCTCCTGAGCCTTATTCTGGCAAGCTGGTATTGTTCCGCGCCATGGATCAGGGTTTCTTCAGCGAGAATTCGCCCGATCTGGGGTGGAAGCCTTTAGCGACTGGAGAGTTTGAAGTGTGCCATATTCCTGGTGATCACAAAGGAATCCTGCGAGGTGCTTCGGCCTCGATCATGGCCCGGCGTCTGGAAGCCCTCTTAGAATAGGAGAGCAAATGCTCCTCACGAAGCTTTTTCCCGGCCTCGGACCAGATCACGCCGGGAGCCTTTTGAAGCTCGGCAAAAAATCCACCGCCGGCGCTACCTTCCAGGTGCGGCAGCGCACATCAGCAACCGCCCGGAGAAGCGCGAAAGCGTGCCTTGCTCCCCTGTGCGTCGGGTGGATTTGTCGAAATGCAGCTTGGGCCGATTCTTAATCCAGCCTGCCGATGGCCGGACTCGAACCGGCACGGGCCGTTAAGCCCAACGGATTTTAAGTCCGTTGCGTCTGCCATTTCGCCACATCGGCGGCTGCGGGCGCAGCTTACGCGTGAGCGGAGCGTTGCGGCAAACGCTTTTGGCTGGCCGCGAAATTTGCGTCCGAGAGCAGGGGCAAGATCGAAAGGAGAGCAGAGGGCGGACGCAACGCATCGCCCGAGAAACTGCAACCAAGGAGACAAGATGTCTGAGAAATTAAACGGGAAAAAAGTGGCGATTCTGGTCGCCCATGGATTTGAACAGGTCGAGATGACCAAGCCACGCGAGGCCTTGCAAGAGGCCGGAGCGGAAACAAAAATCGTTTCGATCAAATCCGGCAAAGTACAGGGAATGAATCACGATGAGAAGGGCGATAAGTTCGAGGTCGATCTTACCCTCGAGAATGCGCAGGCGGAAGACTTTGACGCTCTGCTTATGCCGGGCGGCCTGCTCAACCCGGACGCGATGCGGCAGGAGGAGAGCGCGCTCGATTTCGTCCGCGGCTTTTTCGAAGCGGACAAACCGGTCGCGGTGATTTGTCACGGGCCGCAGGTCCTGATCAACGCCGGCCTTGTCCGTGGCCGCACCCTGACCTCCTGGCCGGCCCTCGAGGTGGACCTCAGGAACGCCGGCGCCAACTGGGTCGACGAGGAAGTCGTGGTCGATAATGGGCTCGTCTCGAGCCGCAACCCGGACGACATCCCGGCTTTCAATCGCAAGATGATCGAGGAATTCGCCGAAGGGAAGCATGAGGGGATGAATCGACCGTCCGAGGTCGCGGCCCCGGTCGCGCTCGAGACCTGATCGTTAGGCGTTAGGCAATCTTTCAGACCGCGCGTCACGCCTGCGAGGCAGCAGGTGGCGCGCGGTTTGTTTTTGCCGGGCAGCGCGCATATTGCAGGTCCCGCCATGACTACGGCTAACAAGATCACTCTCATCCGGATCCTGATGATCCCGGCCTTCGTCCTGATGGCGCTCTATTACGGAGCGAGCGTCAGACAAGGCGAACCGGTGGAGTGGCAGCGTTACACTGCCATCGTCATCTTTCTCGTCGCGGCCGCGAGTGACGGACTCGATGGTTATATCGCGCGCCGCTACAATCAAAAAAGTGCGCTCGGCGTCATCCTCGACCCGATTGCGGATAAGGGCCTGCTCCTGAGCGCCATCATCACCCTCAGCATTAGCAACTGGAGCGAAATCGATCCGCAGTACGGGCAATTTCCCACCTGGTTTCCCGTCCTCGTCATTAGCCGCGATGCGGTTATCCTGATCGGCAGCGCGGTCCTGCATTTGCTCAACGGGAAGGTGCAGGTGCGGCCCGCCTGGACCGGGAAAGTCGCGACCTTCTTGCAGATGGCCGCAATCGCCTGGGTCATGTTGCAACTCATGTTTATTCCACTCATCTACGTCGTCGCGGCGGCGGGCTTTTTCACTTTTGTCTCCGGCGTCATCTACGTCATGGATGGCTTCCGGCAGCTCGGCGCGCAAGGGCACGCCAACGCCAGCGACGAGCCCTCGAAACGTTAGGTAATGGAAGCAGAAACCATCCGCCAAGTCGCGATCGTGGGCCGGCCTAACGTCGGGAAGTCCGCCCTCTTCAACCGTCTCGCCGGGCGCAACATTGCCATCGTCCATGATCAGCCGGGAATTACTCGCGATCGCATCTCCGCCCCGAGCAAACGCGGCGACTCGCCCTTCACCATCTGGGATACCGGCGGCATCGGCGGCCACGGCGAAACCGAATTGCTGACCGATGTGCGGAACGCAGCCGACGCCGCCATGCGCGAGGCTGACGTCATTCTCTTCGTCGTCGATGCGCAACAGGGCCTGACCCCGATCGACCAGGAACTGGCCCGGCTCTTGCGCCGCTCGAAGCGGCCGGTCGTGCTGGTGGTGAACAAGATCGATCATCCCAAGCACGAAGATTTTGATCTCGAGTTTCAGCGGCTCGGGTTCGACAGCTTCGCCATCAGCGCCGCGCACGGGCTCGGCATTGATTCGTTAGTCAAAGCGATCGAGCAGCGGCTTCCGGCCTGGGAAGAAAGTGCAGACATTCCGGAGAAGGCGCCGCTTTCTCTCGCCATCGTTGGCCGGCCTAACGTGGGCAAGTCTTCCCTCATTAACGCCGTCCTGAGCGATCGCCGCACGATCGTGAGCAACATCCCCGGGACGACGCGAGACGCAGTCGACATCGCCTACCGTCGCGGGAGCGAGCGTTATCTCCTGATCGACACCGCTGGCATTCGGCCGCGGGGCAAGCACGCCAGCTCGGTCGAGGTTTTCAGCGTCATGCGCTCGGAGCGCACCATTCGCCGGGCTGACGTGTGCGTGCTCGTGGTCGATGCCACGATGGGAGTGACGGCGCAGGACAAGAAGATCGCGGCGCTCATGCAGAAGGCGCACAAGCCTTCGATCGTGCTGGTGAACAAATGGGACCTGCTCAAGCCCGAGCGCGGCGCCAAGGACGTCCTCGCCAAGCTAATCAACGAAACTCGCGAACGTCTTTTCTTTCTGCCCTACGCTCCGGTCCTCGTCGCCTCCGCCCTCACCGGGGAAAATGTCGAGCGGCTGTTTAGCGCCATCCGCAAGATTCGGCGGGGCGCGGAGGAACGCATCGGCACCGGGGTCTTGAATCGCCTTCTGCGCGATGCTTTCGCCGCTAATCCGCCGCCGATGGTGAGCAATCAGCGGCTCAAACTTTTCTACGCCACCCAGCCGCGGAGCGAGGATCACACTCTGGCCACGCCCGAGTTCGTTCTTTTCGTGAATAATCCCAAGTTGTTAGGCGAGACCTATGCCCGTTACCTCGAGGCGCAACTGCGCGAGGTGCAGCCCTTCCCCGGCCTCCCGCTCATGCTCAACTTCCGTCCGCGAACGGAGCGTTCGCCCTCCGCCGGGGCGCGGGTTTTTAGAAGCGAAAAACGCTGAGGAAAGCGACCTCGAGCGCGAGCGCTTCCTGGATGTTGCGGCCGAGATGGTCGCGCAGTTCCTCCAGACGGCGGATGCGACGGAGAATTTCCGGCGTCGTTAGGCGGGCCGCGATCGTTTCCGTGGTTGTTGTCGCTTGCGGCAGTTCGCGCGCGGGTACTCCGGCGCTGGCGCGCAGAACGTCGCCCCACCAAAGGAAGAGAGTTTCGATTAGCTGCGCGCGTTGTTGCAGGTAGCGGCTTTCCGTTAGGGCCTTGTAATGGTCCTCGCGCGTATCCAGCCAGTCCCCACCGTCGGTGGTGTTTTTGTAGTGCGCTTCTTCGCGCTTCAACGCCGCCGCCGTTTCGCCCTGGATAGTCTCCTTTATCTGCGCGAGCAGGCCGTGCACTCCCTGCGCTAGCTGATAAGCATCGTGTAGGCTGCCCTCCGTCGCAGTCGTTAGGCGATGGAGCAGGTCGACCAGTTCCTCCTCTTCCGCGGAAAGAGAATTGTCGCCGGAGGAGGTGAGGGGAATCTCGATGCAGCGCGAAAGAATTGTCTCCGGCAGGACTTCCGGGATCGAGCTGAGGAGAAGAAGCAGAGAGTTGTTAGGCGGTTCCTCCAGGGTTTTGAGAAAGGCATTGGCCGCCTGCGTCATCATCCGGTCCGCCTCGGAAATGACCGCGACTTTGCGCCGGCCGTCGCTCGCCCGCATCTGCAGGGCGTGTTCGAGATTGCGGATTTGTTCGATCACGATCCGGCGCGATCTGGATTCCGGGCTGGCCAGATGCACGTCGGGTGCGGTGCCGGCAAAGATCTCATCCGCGGGCGCGCCGTTGACCCGATGCGCCAGCTCGGCGGCGAGCGCGCGCTTCCCGCTCCCGGGCGCGCCGGTGATGAGATAGGCGTGGGCGAGGCGGTTGCGTTTCTGCGCGCCCTCCAGATAGTCGAGCGCGACTTGCGGAGTGAAAGCCACGATTCAGGAACGCCGCGATTGGCGTCGTGCCGGGATCATCCGGGCGAGGTGCCCGAAGCGGGTCGAAATGACTTCCCAGATTTCGGTTTCGATCTCCTCGATCGGCCGCGTCGCGTCGATCACCCGGATGCGATACGGCTCACGCGCGGCCAATTCGCGGTAGGCGACGCAGACTGCTTCGTAAAAGTTGAGCGGCTCCTGTTCCATCCGATCGATCCCGGCGGCCGGGCGAACCCGGCGCATCATGCGGGCGCGCGCGGTTTCGACATCGATGTCGAGCAGGAATGTGAGATCCGGCCAGCAGTTGCCGACCGCGAAGCGATTGAGGTGACCGACCATTTCCTGGTCGAGACGGCGGGCCACGCCCTGGTAGACGGTGGTGGAATCGGCGAAGCGATCGGAAATGACTACCGTCCCGCGGTCGAGCGCGGGCTGAATGACTTCCCTAACGAGCTGGCTGCGGCTCGCTTCAAAAAGGAGCAGCTCGGTCTCGGGCGTCATTGCGACACTCTCGGGGGCGAATTGGAGGAGGTGCCGGATCTTTTCGCCAATCGCGGTCCCGCCTGGTTCGCGCGTGACGAGGAGGGGGACGCCCGCATTCGTTAGCCGCGAGGCGAGCAGACTGACCTGAGTCGATTTTCCGCAGCCCTCCGAACCCTCGAAAGTGATGAATGGCAGGCGCGGCATGCGGCGATTTTGAAGCAGATCGGAGCGATTGTCGAATCTTCTCGCGCGGCGGCAAAATTAGGGGCGCGCAGGCTGTCGCCAGGTTGGGGGTGACGGTGTGGTTGGCGCTTCGCGCACTGCATTCGGCCAGCGGCCGAATGCGACAGGCCAGCGGCCTGTGCTCCCCGGAGAGGATGCCGCGTCGCGTGGCTTATCGAGCGGAGCGCTTTAGCAGTTCGAGCAATTGATCTTTCCAGAGCGCCGCGATCGTGTGGCTGCCGTGCCCGCGCGTCTTGTCGCTCCGCGGAATGACGAGGGCGCGGCCTTTCGACACGCGTTTGATCTCGCGCTCGAGAATGCCGAGCTCGGGCGGATTGATCAGGTCGTCGGCAAAATTGATCGCGAGCAAGGGCGCGCGGATTTTTTCCAGGGCCGGGCCCGGATCGTAATCGTGCGAGGCCTCGACCGCGTAGAGCACGTCGTTGGCGTCGCCCGTCTTCATGTAGTCGTTGACGAACTTGTCCAGGACCTCGTCCGATTTCGTTAGGCTGGGCGCCTCCTTTTGCCGCACGACCGGATTACTGCTCATGAGCCAGAGCATCTCGGCGGCGGTGCGCAGGCTGGGCGGCTGGTTCTTGTAGTCGCCGTTCTCCCATGCCGGATCGTGGCGGATGGCGTCGGCGATGATTCGGCGCCAGGCGCGGTTCCGCCCGGAGATCTGCGTCGGCAGACTCGCCAGGGGCAGGAGTGCATCCATGAACTCGGGATGGCTCTCGCCCCAGAGCCAGGTGTGCATGCCGCCCATCGAGGTGCCCATGACGAGCCGCGCGTGGTTTACGCCCAGCCCGTCGGTCAGGAGGCGGTACTCGACCTCGACCATGTCGCGATAACCGTAGCGCGGGAATTTCGCGTGCAGCCCGTCGCTCGGCTTGCTCGATTTACCGTGGCCGATGTCGTCCGGCAGGATGATGAAATATTTCGAAGCATCGAGCGGCTGGCCGGGACCGAAAAGCTCGCCGGCAAACTCCGGGCGGATGAACTGCGCGCCGCTCCCAGTCGTGCCATGCATGATGAGCACAGCATTCTGCGTCGCGCCCTGCGCATCTTTCACCGCGTGGCCAAGCGTGCGGTAATGAAGGCGCATTTCCGGCAACGTCTCACTGGAGGTGAAATGGAAATCGCGCAGGACAAATTCGCTTTCCTTGGGCGCGGGATACTCGGCCGCCCGCAGCACAATCGGCAGCACGACCGCAACGGAGAGAAGGATCACGCCACGGCGAAGATTCATTGCCGGAACATATCGTAACTTTTGCCGGCGTCGCCTCTGTGTTATCGAACGAAGCGATGAAAAATCACTGGCTGGTGAAACAGGAACCGGAAGCCTACTCCTGGGATGATTTCGTGCGCGACGGCCTAACGACATGGACCGGGGTGCGAAATTTCCAGGCGCGCAACAACCTCCGCGCAATGCGCAAAGGCGACGCCGTCTTCTTTTATCACAGCGTGAGCGAGAAGGCGGTGGTCGGAATCGCCCAGGTCACGGGCGAGGCCTTTCCCGACCCGACCGCGAAGGAAGGCGATTGGAGCGCGGTGGAATTGAAGCCAGTCAAACCGCTGAAGCGGCCGGTCACCCTCGAGCAGATCAAGGCTGAGCCGAAATTGCGCGAGATTGCGCTCCTGCGCAATTCGCGGCTCTCGGTCCAGCCGCTGGGCAAAGCGGAGTTTGAGTTGATCTGCCGGTTGTAGACGCTTCGCTCTGCGAAGCGCGAGAGTTGTGTAACCCGCGCCGGGTTTCCGAGCAGCACGCAGACCCGCGCCTCCCAGAGGGAGGCGTCTACAGGCGCCCGTGCAGAATTTCAGCTTGTCCGCTTTCCGGTCACCGCGAGGATAGCGGCGTGCAACGCGCTCTGGTGGTTTCCATTCACGATGTCGCGCCCTCCACCCGCGAGAAAACCGAGCGCATTCTCACGCATCTCGCGCGGCACCGGGTCGACACCACTTCGCTCCTGGTCGTGCCCGATCACCATCGGCAGGGCCGCTCTATGGAAGATCCCGATTTCAGTGACTGGCTGCGGGAACAAGAGGCGAGGGGACATGAGATTGTGATTCACGGCTTCTTCCACCAGCGCGCCCGGCGCGCGAAAGAAGGCGCGCGCTCCAAGGTCGTGACTCGCTTTTATACGGCGGACGAGGGCGAGTTCTACGATCTCGGGTATGACGAAGCGCGGCGCCTGATCACCGAGGCGCGCGAAGATTTCGAAAGTCATGGATTTCATCTGCACGGATTCATCGCGCCAGCCTGGCTGATCGGGGCGGAAGCGGCGCGGGCGGCGATTGACGCCGGCATGAGCTACACCACCACCTTGCGCACGGTGCGGGATTTCGCCCGCGACCGCACCGTTCTCTCGCAATCGCTCGTTTACAGCGTGCGCAGCGGCTGGCGCCGAACGATGAGCCTGGCCTGGAATCGCTCCCTCTTTCGGCGGCTAGCCGGCAATCCGCTTCTCCGGCTCGGGATTCATCCGCCCGATCTCGAGCACCCGGCGATTTGGGAACAAATCACGATGCTGATTGATGAGGCCTTGATCGATCGCCAGCCCATGACCTATCACGGCTGGCTCGCCTCCGAACCGATCCTGACGACATGAGCCGTTGCGATCTGCATCTGCATTCGAAGTACAGCGATCGATCGGAGGATTGGATCTTTCGCCGGTTCGATTTCCCCGATAGCTACACCGATCCGCAGGAGCTTTATGCGCAGGCCAAGAAAGCCGGGATGGATTTTGTCACCATCACCGACCACGACACGATCGAGGGTTGCCTCGCGATTGCGGCTTATCGCGATACTTTTATCAGCGAACAAATTACGACTTATTTTCCGCAGGACCCATGCAAAATAAATCTGCTCGCTTGGGGTCTCACGGAGGCTCAACACGCCGAAATTGTCCGGCTGCGCGAGAACATTTTCGACCTCCAGGCCTTTCTGCAGAAAGAGTCGATCGCCCACGCCGTCGCACACCCGCTCTACAGCATCAACGGCAGACTCACGACCTCTCATCTTGAGCGGCTCATCCTGCTTTTCCGGAATTTTGAAGGCATCAACGGCCTGCGCGACGCGCTCCTGAGCGAGCTCGCCCGGCACATCCTAGGGCAGCTTACCCCGGCAAAGTTGGAGGAGTTTGCCAATCGCCACGACCTCGCGCCGACCCATCCCGAGCCATGGAAAAAAATCTTCGTCGGCGGCTCCGACGATCACGGTGGGATTTTCGTCGGTTCCGTTTTCACCGAGACGCCCGCGGCCAAGACGCCCGCGCAATTCCTTGAGCAGATTCGGGCCGGCAACTGCACTGCGCACGGCGAAGGCGGCACGCCACTCGCGCTCTCCCACGGCTTCTACAACACCCTCGCCAGTTTCATCCAGGACCGCTTCACCACCAAGCTCGGTCCGAGCGCCGGCTTGGTAGAGAAAATGTTCTCGCGCTTCATGGAAGGACGCGACCCGACCGAGTTCACCCTCAAGGAAAAGGCCGGCTTCATCACCCAAGGCGTCCTCTCCGGCAAAATCTTCGACCTCGCGAAGCCCGGCAACATTTCCCTCTGGCGCGAGCTCTCCGGCTACTTCGCGCAGCCGGAAGTGAAAGCCCAGCTCGCGCGCGAGATCGCGGATGTGACCGAGCCCGAGCGTCGCACCTTCCTCATGGCCAACGCCGCTTGCGAACAGCTCGCCTTTCGTTGCTTCGAGAAATTCGTCCAGCAGATTCGCGCCGGGAACGTGATCGAAAGCATCCAGGCCCTCTCCAGCATCGCGCCCATTCTGGTCGTGCTCGCGCCCTACATCTATGCTTTCCACAGCCAGGCCCCCTCCCGCCGCTGGTTGCGCGAGATTTGCCGTGACTTTACCGGCGCCATCCCGCTCGTTCTGCAGAATAACAAGCGCGCCTGGTTCACCGACACGCTGGAAGACGTCAACGGCGTCTCCACCACCATCCGCAAGATGGCCGCGGAAGCGCGCGACGCCGGGAAAGACCTGGTCGTCATCACCTCGCGCGGCGCGCTCACGCTCGATGGCCTGCCGATCAAGAACTTCAAACCGATCGGCGAATTCGAGCTCCCCGAATACGAGCTGCAAAAGCTCAGCTTCCCGCCCATTCTCCAGATGCTCGATTACATCCAGCGCGAAAACTTTTCCGAGATCATCATCAGCACCCCCGGCCCGATCGGTCTCACCGCGCTCCTCGCCGGCAAGATGCTCAACCTCGAGACGAGCGGCATCTATCACACCGATTTCCCGCAATACATCCGCATCCTGACCGAGGATAGCTTTCTCGAGAGCCTGGCCTGGAAATTCATGCACTGGTTCTACGGGCAGCTCGACACCATCTTCGTAAACTCCGAGCAATACCGCCAGAGCTGGATCGACCGCGGGATCGACCCCGTCAAACTCAAGATCCTACCGCGCGGATTGGACACCAAGCTCTTTACCCCCTCCCGGAGCGAGCCCGCTTTCTGGAAAAGATTCGGCAGCGACGGCGCCGGGGTGCGTCTTTTATTCGTTGGGCGCGTCTCGAAGGAGAAAGACCTCGACGTCCTCGTCCAGGCCTTTCGCAAGCTACGCGAGAAAAACGTGCCAGTGCAGTTATCGATCGTCGGCCACGGACCTTACTCCGCCACTCTGGCCAGGATCATGCCCGAGGCCTGCTACAGCGGATATCTAAACGGCACCGAGCTGGCCAGAGCCTATGCTTCCTCCGACATCTTCGTTTTCCCCAGCACTACCGACACCTTTGGCAATGTCATTATCGAAGCCCAGGCCGCTGGGTTACCCGTCATCGTCTCCGACGTTGGCGGACCGCGCGAGCTCGTGACCGATGGCGTGAATGGCCTCGTCACCCGGGCTCTCGACGTGGCCGACTTCACCGCCGCCATCCGGCGCCTTGTCGAGGACGAATCGCTGCGCAAGGAAATGAGCGCCGCCGCCCGCCGCAGCGTGGAAGATCGGAGCTGGCCCAGCGCCTTCCGGAAGTTCTGGGCCGTGACCGAGTTCGCCTAACGAATACAGGAGCCAGCGCGTGCTCCGGTCACCGCTCGCCGGCGATTCAGGGCGCAAACGAGACTGTCGTATCGATCGAGCGCACCTTGTGCGGAAGGAAGCGCCATTGCCGGTAAGCCTTCACTACCGCCTGGTCGAAGCTTGGGCGCCCGGTTGGTCGAACGATCTGCACATCGGTTACCTGGCCGGTTTCGAAATCCACCAGGAAACGAAAGTGCCGCGGCCCTGGTGGTTGGTGACCGGCGGATCGCATGAGTCCGCAAGAACATGCCGTCTGGCTCTCCTTCGGCTTCTACGTCCTTAACCTCATCGTCCCCGCCATCCCCGCGGTCCTCATCTATTGGCTCTTCCCGGAAGGCAAAGTCAAGAACAGCACCGTCGAAGGCAACGTCGGCGGCTGGAAGATCAAAGCCGTTGGCGCCTGGGGCGCCTACGTCACCGCCTTCCTTCTCGGCTTTTGGGCCATCAATTCCACCGCCATTCCCCTCATCAAAGCAGTCGGCGGAGCCTCCGTCTGGAAGGTGGACTCCGATTTGAAGCTCGTCGATGAACAGGGCCGCGAGGTCAGCGCCGCGATTCACGACCTCGTCGTCAAGCCGCCCATCGTCGAGATTTGGGGCCGACACGCCACCATCACCCTGTTTTCGCCCACCCTCGACCCACCCGAGCGGCTGCAGGTAAAGCTCAACGGTTACAACGACGAGACCGTTCCATTAAAGGGAATGATCGCGGCCGGCGGGAAGATCGAGATCCCTTTGATCACATTGCGGCGTCTCCCGCCGCCTGATGCCTCGGTTCCTGCGCCGAAGCCGCTCGAGAGCGGCCAGGGGCCACCCGCCATCGCCTCCACCCGGTAAATTACCTATGAGACTCATCCTCCTCATCCTGCTCGCGATCCTCGCCTGGTTACCGCTCGACGCCAACGCGACCGACCTGCGCGGCCGGGTCGATGGCTATAACCCCTACACGCAAATGGGCGGGCCTTTGCCCGGCATCGGCGTAGCGCTCTTCGTCGTCTATCCAAATGGAACCTATCAAGCAGTCCGCCAGGCCCTCACGGGCATGGATGGGATGTATTATCTCTCCGGAGTGTATCCTGGGCAATACATCCTGCAGATCGGCGGCGTGAATTACCCGCTGGCAGTCGGGTTGGGGCCGAAGCAAGACCTTCCCATCATTACGCGGTGATGGTTCGGGCGACACAGCCGCGGCGGCTGCCACCAGCACATGAGCCTGCAGAATCCCGCACCGTCATCGAGCAGACCATCCCGCTCGACGGCCGCGAGCGTGGTAGCTTAAAGTTGATTGAAAGAATCCAAGAGCCTCTAAAGCTGGAGCTAGACAGGAAGCTCACGGGTCAGGCGCGCGAATCCCCAACTTTCGCCCCTGATCGCTTCGGCTCGCGCGGACGCGCGTACTGTGCTAACCGGACATCAAGTTGCCTGGCTGTTTCTCTACTCTGGAAACTTCGCTGTCGTCTTGTTAGAGCAGTTCGAGGTGCCAGCTTCACACACTTTATAACTGTAGCGAGCCCGGCCAGTGTCGCCGGTGGAATCAGTATAGGAACCGTTGTTGGCCGTCGTCGCGATCAGCATGCCATCGCGGTAGACGTCGATGTCGGTTGAGGTCGCTCCGCTCCAGGTGAGAAGCACCGTATTTATATCCCCCACCTTGCTCGTCGCCGCCTCGAGCGCGATCGGCATACTGGCTGACGGGCAGTATCTCCCGCCGGTGTTCAAGTATTGTGGAAAATCATATCCGCCCCAGACGATCATTTCGCTCTCCGTCCACACTGCCGTGTGATCGAATGTGCCCGTTGGCGCGCGGCTCGTGGCGGTGGCCGTCCAACTATTCGTGCTCGGATTGTAGTTCCCCCCGGTGTTCACGAAATCCCCGCCCCAGACGATCATTTCGGTGCCAGTCCACACTGCGGTGTGCTGGGATCGGGCCGTGGGTGCGTGGGACGTGGTGGTGGCCGTCCAGTTATCCGTAGCGGGATTGTATCTCCAGCCGGTGTTCGATGCGGCGTAGCCTCCCCAGACGATCATTTCGCTGCCAGTCCACACTGCGGTGTGATAGTATCGGGGAGTGGGTGCGTTGGTCTTGGTGGTGGCTGTCCAGCTATCCATAGTGGGATCATATCTACCGCCGGTTCTCAAAGCCTTGCTGGTGCTGCCATCATATCCTCCCCAGACGATCATTTCACTGCCAGTCCACACTCCTTTGGGAAGCCTTCGAGCGCTGGGCGCGTTGATCGTGCTGGTGGTCGCCCAGCTATCCGTATCGGGATTGTATCTCCCGCCGGTGTTCAAATCGGGGTAGCCTCCCCAAACTATCATTTCGCTGCCAGTCCACACGGCGACGTGATTCGCTCGGCCGCCGGGCGCGTTGGTCGTGCTGGTGGCCGTCCAGGTATCCGTGCCAGGGTTGTATTTTCCCCCGGTGGATATAGTCCCCGGAAATCCTCCCCAGACGATCATTTCGCTGCCAGTCCACACTGCCGTGTGCTGGAATCGGCCAGTGGGCGCGTTGGTCGTGGTGGTGGCCGTCCAGCTATCCGTGCTGGGAGTGTATCTTCCCCCAGTGTTTAAGGGCGTGTCGGTTACCGTTTGCCCTCCCCAGACGATCATTTCGCTGCCAGTCCAGACTGCCGTGTGACTCTTGCGGCCCAGGGGCGCGTCGGTCGTGTTGGTGTCGGCCCAATTATCCATGCATTCGCTGGGCTGGTCTGATACCGCCGGCAGCGTATAACTGGCAGTCGCCGCTGCCATTATTTTCGGCATCTGCCCTTGCCCCGTGGCACTCCAAGGCTCCGACGGCTCTTTGCGCTGTTCACCGGTCGAGAACTCCAAACGCCCTACCAGCACGGGCCTGGCCAGACACTCCGCAATGACAAAGGGATCGTTGCCAAGTGTGGCAAAGAGTTCGCGCAACACCTCGGGTTGTTTGGTGTGCTGCGCCATGCGATCCATTTCAGCCTGCAATTGCTCGGGCGTGATCGGCTTTTCCGACTCTTGTTCGAGTAACTCCGAATGGCTCAGGTAATCCCGAACCTTCTGCTCAACCGTTGCCTGCGACATCACCGCATCGAGCGGTGGCTTGGAATCGTGACGTTCCTTCGGCCAGATGCGATGGCGCCAGTAAACTTCTTCAATTGCTCGTTGGGAAGCGACCCGATCCTCAAAGTAGAGTTGCCTTGACTGAGACGGCGTAGCGACAGTGGCCATGGCGTAAGTGGCGCCGCTGTCGAGCGCACCCACCGACTGCCATATGTGATTCTTCACCGTATCGTTGCCGGTGAACCAGGACTGCATCTCCGGCGGCGACGCGGTCCAGGCGGCGCGGACGTTGAGCTGAAGGCCGACGAGCAAGACAAAAACCGACAGGGTTCCTGCCAAAGTGAGACGAGACTTTTTCATATTATTTTTTTATTATGCAGATCCTGGCTTTTTAGTAAATCCGAATTTCGCCGCTGGTCAGCGCGCCGCTGGCAGAATAGCCGTTACTCAGAGTCATCGAGAACGTGTCCGGAGTGCCGGTTGAGCTGCCGTCAGTGATACTCACATCGAATGTGACCCTCTTCCCATTAAGCTGCACATATCCACTAAAGTCAGCACTGTCGCCATTGAAGCTAAGACTCTGCACCCGGCCCTTTTTCGTGCAGTAACCGGCGGCCTCGTCGCAAAAGCCAAAAGTGCCAATGATATCCATGTCGCTTTGGGTGGCATGGAACTGGAAGGTGACGTCGTTGCCCATGTTGTCGATGTCGCCTCGACCCTGCACGTTGCTCGGAAGTGCGACCGCGGAGCCATAAATTTCCGCAGTGGAAAGGGCGAAAACGCTAGAGCCCTGACCACCTGCCGCCAGCACACTCCCATCTGGCAAAAGAGTTGCCGTATAACGGTACCGAGCCTGATTAAGGCTGCCGGTGTTCGACCAGGTGCCGGTCGCGGGGTCATAAAGTTCGGCGCTGACCAGCTTACTGGTGCCAACTCCCGCCGCGGCGAGCACCTGGCCGTTCGGTAAGAGAGTCGCGGTGTGCAGGTCCCGCGCGGTGCTGAGACTGCCGGTAAAGGTCCAAAGACCGGTGGTAGGGTTATAGAGCTCCGCGGTCTGAAGCGCAACGCCCGAATTTGTCCCGCCAGCGACGACGAGAACCGTGCCGTCCTGCAGAAGAGTCGCCGTATGCCCGAACCGGGCTGCATTAAGGCTTCCGGTCGAGGACCATTTTCCGGTGGTCGGGTCGTAGAGTTCCGCGCTCGCGATAGCGCCGAACAGGTCGTAACCGCCCGCAACAAGAACCTTTCCACTGGGCAGAAGCGTGGCGGTGTGAAAGCCTCGCTCCGCTTTGAGGCTTCCGGTGGTTGACCATTTTCCCGTCGCCGGGTCGTAGAGTTCCGCGCTCGCGAGGTAGCTGCTAGGGGTAGCTCCTCCGGCAACGAGTACCTTGCCGCTAAGCAGGAGAGTTGCGGTATGATCGTATCGGCCGTCGCTAAGACTCCCCGTGCCCGTCCAGGCGCCGGTGGCCGGATTGTATAATTCGGACGTAACAAGAGCGGCGAGAGGCACACCCGCTCCTCCTGCCGCGAGGACCATTCCATTAGGCAGGAGCGTCGCGGTATGATTTCTTCGAACGCCACTCAAGCTACCCGTCGCCGACCAAACACCGGCAGCCGGATCGTAAAGTTCGGCCGTGGCGGACGAACTATCTTCGTCTGAGCCCCCGACAGCGACGAGCACCTGCCCGCTGGGCAGGAGTGTCGCCGTATGGTTTTCGCGTGGGGAGGTGAGACTGTTGGTATAATCCCATTCCCCGGGAGCGGCAGCACATGGGCGCGGCAGGAGCGCGGCGCATGTTAGTAACAGGCAAAAGGTTAGACGTGTCGCAGTTTTCATGGGCTTTTGTTTCTTTCTTGGATTTGGCTGAGTTGTTAGTAAATCCGAAGGTCGCCAATGGTGACTGTGCCGCTGGCGGAATAGCCGTTAGCCAGGCTGATCGAGATCGTGTCCATGGTCCCGCCAGTGCCATTATCCGTCACAGTGGCATTGAAGGTGACCGGCCTCCCGTTCAACTGCACATAACCGCTAAAGTTGGCGCTGTTGCCGGTGATCGTGAGACTTTGAACCCGCCCCCGTTTCGTGCAGACATCGGCGGCGGCATCGCAAAAGGCGAAATTGCCGAGGTAAGTGTCGTCGCTCTGAGTCGCGTGAAACTGGAAGGTGACTTGATTCCCCTGATTGTCGAACGCGCCCCGGCCCTGGATGTTGGTGGGAAGCGCGACGGGAGAACCATAAAGTTCCGCGCTCGCGAGCGCGGGCCCGCCATGCCCGCCACCAGCGGCCAGCACAGTGCCGTCGGGCAGCAGAGTGGCCGTATGGTTGTCTCGGTATTGGTTAAGGCTGCCGGTAACGGACCAGGTCCCCGTGGCTGGGTCATAGAGTTCCGCGCTCGCGAGATAGCCCTGGGTGGAAATTCCACCCGCCAAGAGCACCTTGCCGTCAGGTAAAAGAGTAGCCGTATGACCGGCCCGCGCGATATTAAGGCTGCCGGTGGTTGCCCAAGTCCCGGTTGCCGGATCATAGAGTTCGGCGCTCGCGAGATAGCCAGTGTTAAATCCACCCGCGACGAGCACCTTGCCGTTTTGCAGCAGCGTTGCCTTAGGACCGCTTCGCGCGACACTGAGGTTGCCGATAAATGTCCAGGCGCCGGTGTCCGGATCGTAGAGTTCGGCGCTGGCGAGCGCGCCGAAGAGGTTGGCTCCGCCCGCGACGAGCACCTTGCCGTCAGGCAAAAGAGTAGCCGTATGACCGACCCGCGCGGCATTAAGGCTGCCGGTAGTTGCCCAAGTGCCAGTGGCCGGATCGTAGAGTTCCGCCGTCGCGACTGCGCTGCCAGCATGCACTCCAGCGGCCACGAGCACCTTGCCATTCTTAAGGAGGGTTGCGGTATGAAGGGATAGGGCCTCTTGGAGGCTGCCGGTGGTTGACCAGGTGCCGGTGGCGGGATTGTAAAGTTCCGCAGTCGCGACAGACATGCTCGTAAGGCTATCATAGCCGCCAGCGGCGAGGACCATGCCATTGGGCAGGAGCGTTGCGGTATGCTCCTTCCGCCGGCCAGTGAGGCTGCCGGTTGTTGACCAGAGACCGGTGCTCGGGTCGTAAAGCTCGGAGCCCACGAGGGAGCCGCCCGAACCATCTCCGCCGGCGGCCAGGACCATGCCGTTTGGCAGGAGAGTCGCCGTATGCTCCTGTCGCCCTGCGTTGAGGCTGTTGGTGAAATCCCATTCGCCAGGAGCGGCGGGAGACGGTTGCGCGAAGAGCGCGGCAGACAAGAGGGTCAAGCCCCAGGCCAGGCGCCGGCCCCGCCAGTCCGTCCGCGGGCGGGGGACATGCGGAGCGGCGCTCGATACGGGCGAGCGGGGGATTGATTCGATGCTGTTTCTCTCGAGTTGGATGTTGTTGTTCATAATAGTGTGCTGCGTTGATTGAAATTGATGTCGAGCGCTAGCTATAGCTTCTCCGACTCAATAGATCCGTATCTCTCCGCTGGTCAGCGTGCCGCTGGCAGAATAGCCATTGCTCAGGCTGATCGAAATCGTATCCGAGGTCCCCGGCACCCCGTTATCAGTCACACTGACATTGAATCTGACCGAGCTCCCGTTCAATTGCACAGAGCCGCCCAAGTTGGCGCTGTTCCCACTGATGGTGAGACTCCTAACCCTGCCCTTCTTTGGACAAACATCGGCCGCAGGATCGCAAAAAGATAACTGACCAAGGATACTGCTGTCCTCGGCCTGGGTAGCGCGAAACTGGAACGTGACTTCGTTCCCCTGGTGGTCGATGGCCCCGCGGCCCTCGACCGTGGTGGCCGCCGCTACGATTCCGGGATCATACAGCTCTGCGGTTTCATTCAAAGTGCTACCCGCGGCGAGCACCCTGCCATCGGAGAGCAAGGTCGCCGTGTGCTCAGCCCGCTGCTCATTCAGGCTGCCAGTGACCATCCAAGTACCCGTCGCTGGAAGATACAATTCCGCGCTCTTGCGCAGACCTGCGGCGTCGTAGCCACCTTCGACCAGCACCTCGCCGGTGCGTAGCAATGTCGACCCATGGTTTTTCCGACCGGTGTTGAGGCTACCGGTGGCGGTCCAAGTTCCCGTGGCTGGATCGTATAGCTCCGCACTCGCGAGATAGTCCATGGCGTCATTAACGCCACCTGCGACGAGCACCTTGCCTTCGGAGAGCAATTCCGCCGTGTGGTCCGACCGAGGAATATTGAGGCTGCCGGTGACGCTCCAACTTCCAGTGGCTGGATCGTAGAGTTCCGCGCTCGGGTAAGAGCCGCCTGCGTTACCGCCTGCGACCAGCACCCTGCCGTCGGCCAGCAACGTCGCCGTGTGGTTAAAGTGGACAGCATTGAGGCTTCCGGTGACGGTCCAAGCTCCGGTGGTTGGATCATAGAGCTCAGCGCTCGCGAGCTGAGTTTGGTCGCCACCACCTGCGACCAATACCTTGCCGTCGGTCAACAGCGTCGCCGTGTGCCCATAACGAGGAGTATTGAGGCTGCCGGTGACGACCCAACTTTGTGTGGCAGGATCGTAGAGTTCTGAGCTCGCGATGAGGCCGCCCGAGTTCTGGCCACCTGCGACGAGCACCCTCCCATCGGCCAGCAAAGTTGCGGTGTGGAGCCAGTTCGGTGCATTGAGATTGCCAGTGAAGGTCCAAGTTCCGGTGGCCGGGTCGTAGAGCTCCGCGCTCGCGAGACCGGGAAAACCGCCTGCAGCCAAAACGTTGCCATCGCGCAGCAACGTCGCCGTGTGCCCAGACCGTTGAGTATTGAGGCTGCCGGTATACTCCCATTGAAAGGGAATAGCGGCACACGGCTGCGCCAGGAGCGCGGCGCCCAGCATAAGAAGCAGGCATGCCGGGAGCCCTGGAAGATTCGCGTGAAATCGTGGTCTGGCACGTCCGTCAGTCTTAGTTGGAGAGCCCTTCAATAGGTGAGTTGTTTTGTTCATTGTAGTTTTGTCCTCTTTATCGGTTCTGGGGGGAGTTAGGCTATTGAATCGAAATGTCTCCGCTAGTCAGTGTGCCCCCCGCGGAATAGCCATTACTCAGGCTAATGGAAAAGGTATCCGTGCTTCCGTCGCTACTGTTATCCATTACACTGACGCTGTAGGTGACTTTCGTTCCGTCACCCAGCCGCGCCGTGCCGCCCAGGTCGGCGCTGCTGCCGGTAAAGGTCAGGGTCCGAACCTTGGCGCGGCTGATCGCGATGCCTGCCGCCGGATCGCTAAAGGTCAGCGATCCGGTAGGTTGGTCTGCCGACTCACTGGCATGAAAGCTAAAGGTCGCCGTATCCCCTTGGCCGGCGATAGAGCCGCGCCCGCTTGCCGCTGTCGTTGTCTGGGAGGAGCCATAGATTTCTGCACTGTTGAGGACACGGTTACTCTTCGTGGTCCCGCCCGCGACCAGCACCTCGCCGGTGGTGAGTAAGGTCGCGGTGTGAAAGAAGCGCTGCTTGTTCAGGTTGTCCGTGTTCGTCCAGATCCCGGTCGCCGGATCGTAGAGTTCTGCCGTCTCGGGGAAAAGATAACCGCCCGCGACCAGGACCTGACCATCGGGCAACAAAGTTGCGGTGTGAGAAAGAAGGAAATAATTGGGGCTGCCGGTAAACGTCCAGATTCCCGTTGCCGGATCGTAGAGCTCCGCGGTGGTGTCACTGCCAGTCGCGAGCACTTTTCCACTCTGTAGCGACGTCGTGACAATCCTCGCCCGTCCCACGTTGAGGCTCCCAGTGTAAGTCCACGTTCCCGTCGCTGGATTGTAGAGTTCCGTTTTCAACTCATCGCCGGTACCATTGGTGGTTCCTCCGGCCACGAGCACGAGCCCGTTGCCCAGCAGCGTCGCCGTATGGTAAATGCGCCCAACTCCGAGGCTGCCGGTGATGGCCCAGGTTCCTGTCGCTGGATCGTAAAGCTCCGCGCTCGCCAGTCTGGATTCCCCGCCCATGGTGCCGCCTGCGATTAACACCTTGCCGCTGGGCAACAGCGCCGCAGTATGGAGGTCACGGGCCGTATGCAGGCTGCCGGTGATCGTCCACGACCCGGTCGCCGGATCGTAGAGTTCGACACTGGTCAGATTGTTGAACCCTGAGTCAATGCCCCCCGCCACCAGCACCCTGCCATCGGGGAGCAAGGTCGCAGTGTGCCCAGCGCGCCCGATATTGAGGCTGCCGGTAAGCGTCCAGGTTTCGGTCGTTCGGTCGTAGAGCTCGACGGTAGCCGTCTCATCGTCGCCGCCCACGACCAGCACTCTCCCATCGGTGAGCAAAGTCGCCGTAAAATAGCTCCGCGCGTGATTGAGGTTGCCGGTGAAATCCCACTGGCCGGGACTGGCCCCGCACGGCCGCGCCAGGAGCGCGGCACATAGGAGTGCCAAGCACCAAGCCAGGCGCCGGCCAGGCCACGCCGCCAGCGGGCGGGAGGAATGCGGCGGCGCGCCAGCTGCGGGCGAGCGTGGGATTGATTCAATTCTGTTTCTCTCGAGCAAGATGTTGTTTTTCATAGGAGTCGATTTGGTTGGTCCGTGTTCATGTGCAGAGGCTTGTCGAAGGCTGGCACGCGTCTGCAAAAAACGCCACCCTCTTCCTTACTGCTACGGAAACCAGAGGGCGTGGTTCGGGATTATCTTCAAATTGCGGCAAAAAAGTCAAGGCGCGCGTGCCGGAAGCAATGTCGCGGCGGCGGAGGCCAAAGAAAAAGCCCTCAGCTACGCGCGAGAGCGCTTCGGCGGCCGCGCCGGAGAGGTCCATGTCTACGACGACGCCGGCAGCGTCATCGAGCAGACCATCCCGATCGACGGCCGAGAGCGTCGCTGCTCCGCGCAGCCGGATGGCGTCCCGCTGATCGGGAAGGCGGCCAGTAGCGCGAGCGGCGGTTGATACCGATAAATCCGTCGGCAACTGACCGCGTGCGGACAGAGCCGCGCTCTGCTAGCGCTTCACCTGAACAATGAGCCCGTGATCACCACTGTCATAGGTGTATCCGGAAATTTTCCCCAGTTTATTAATACTGTGAAAGACTGTGACTCCGCCGGGAGAGTCGTAGGACGAGAAATGGTTCGGCAAAGTAAGGTAAAGGCCATGCTGGGTGTAGTTCGAGTCATCCCACGCGCCGACAATCTGCCCCTTGTCATTCAAGCCGAAGAGGGCGCTGGTCCTGGAGCCCGGGTAATCCAGCGGGTAAATGAGAGTGCCGTCCGCATCCCGGAAAAAGCCGTGCGTGAGAGCCGGATCGACCGGATCGAGATAATAACCCACGATCTGCCCGAGATTGTTGATCCCGCTCGGGGAGACGATGCTCACCCCGGGGATCTGGATCGGTATGATCGTGCCGGAGACGCTGACAAACGCCGTCTGCACCCGGGGGTTGCCGGCATAGTAGTAGCCGATAAAGTCTCCGGCGTCGTTCAGGCCGAACAGCAAAGTGTCATCAGCGCCCGGGACATCATATCGGGTGTAAGTCGCGCCATCGTAGAAGAAGCCGTGGATCTCATTGGGGGGCGAGTAGTAGCCGCAGATGAGCCCGGCACTGTTGATCCCCTCCGCGTAAGTGATCGAACCGGGACCGGCGGGATAAATGATCGGAGCACTGAACCGGCCATTCGCAAATCGCTCGTAGCTCTGGGTGCCGCTCAAGTTCGGTGAAGAAAACGTCCCCACCAGGTTGCCATTATTGGCAATGGCACCGCCAAAGGTCGTGGTCGCGGGGTAATTGGGATAACGGTAGTCGTAGGTTGACACCAACTGAAAGACGGGAGCGCCGGCGAAGGCGGTCACGAGAGTCAGGGCGGAGAGAAAGAGGGTAGAGTAAAGAAAGCGCAGCATGATTATTCCTTTCGTTGAATGAGGCATTCTACCGAATCAAATTATGCGCTTTAAACCCAAAAGATCGAGCAGCCACCCGAAACGCCGGCCGGGCCCAGCCGCCAGCGGGCGGGGGCCATGCTGCCGCGCACCCGATGCGGGCAAGCGTGGGATTGATTCAATTCTGTTTCTCTTGAGTGGGATGTTGTTTTCATAGGAGTCGATTTGGCTGGTTGATATTCGTGTGCAGAGGGTTGCCGAAGGTTGAGATGCGTCTGGGAAATGTCGTCCTCTTCCTTATCACTACGGAAACTAGAGGGCGCAGTTCAGGATTATCTTCAAACTGCGGCAAAAAAGTCAAGGCGTGCGTGCCGGAAGCCAATGTCGCGGCGGCGGAGGCCAACGGGTAAGCCCTTAGCTACGCCCTCAACCGCTTCGGTTTGGTTTTATAGGATTGGTTGATGGAGCCTCGCGGCCGTGTGTGGCCGTGGCCGGACGCTTTTTTTCTTGTCACGAACGTCCTCGCGTTGGTACTCTCGAGGCGTTAAAACCAACCGTTCATCCCGCTCACCAGTGGTGGCGGAAATTCGGATTTACTAAAAGCCCCAGGACACGCAAAAGTACAAACTAACTACCATGAAAATGAAAATCTGTTCCTTCGCCGTCACGCTCAGCGTCAGCCTGCTCATGGCTATCTCAACCGCCCGCGTCGCGCCCGCGGCGCAAATGATCAAGACCATCCTGGAAACGCAGAAGCTCACGGACCCAGATGGAGGATCGGACGGTAGTTTTGGGTCTGCAGTCTCCATCTCGGGCAATTCGGCCATCGTTGGCAACAGATTCGATCCATCAAAGGCTTCTTTAGTGGCTCGGCCTCCATCTTCGCGTTCGATGGGGCGAGTTGGAATTTGCAAGCCAAACTGACCGCTTCCGATGAAGCGGCTTTAGATGTGTTTGGTTCGGCCGTTGCTATTTCGGGAAATATGGCGCTCGTCGGAGCGCCACATGATAGCACCCTCGCCTCGCTCGGTGGCGCAGTCTATGTTTTTACCTTCGACGGGACAGCTTGGACGCAGCCGGCACAACTGTTTGCCTCTGACACAGAGCAGAATACTATTTTTGGCGCCTCGATTGCCCTTTCAGGGGATACCGCCCTGATTGGTTCCGGTGCGGAAGCCTTTTATGTTTTCACCTTCGATGGCACATCGTGGAGCGAGCAAGCGAAGCTCACGGCGTCTGACGGTGCCGATGCAGACGCCAAGGCCGGACGGCTCGACTTTCTCTGGCAGGAGCCGTTGGAGGACGTCAAGGCTGGCCGGGTAAAACCGCTCGATGGTCGGCGGTCATAGACCGCCGCTACAGGGGGGAATGCTGAGGGGCGACGCGGGCTTTCTGTTTTCTAGCGCACGACTAACGAGTAAAGCGGTCCGCGCGGGTTGAGCAGCTCGGTCTTGTGCTGGGAGACGGCGAGGTAAACCTGGAAGCACCAGAGGAGAAGGAAGCCGGCGGCGAGGGCGCCGAGGGAGCGGCCGCCCAGGCGCGGCCGGGGGAGCGCGGCAAGAAGGTTACGACGGAAGCAAAGCTCGAGGGCGCTGCAAAGATAGAAGGCGCAGGCGGCGGCGAGGAGGGGATAAGAGAGCCAGTTGTAGTAAAGGGCGCTGCTAAAATCGCCGTGCAGCAAGTGCTGGAGGGCGCGGGTGGTGCCGCAAAAGATGCAGGGCAATCCGGTTACGGCGCCGCAGGAAGTGGCAAAGGGAAACCAGGATGGGACTGCACCCGGCGGGACAAGCGCGAGCAAGGCTGCGGGCAGGGCGAAAAGGTAGAGCGCGCGCCAGCGGCGGGCGGACGGAAGGAGGGGCGCGGTAGAAGGAAGGTTCATACGACGGGCAGCGGCGGGGGAGGTTCCTGGAGGGGGGGAATCGTAGGGCTCGGTGGGACGGAAGGGACGGCGGGCGGGAGTTCGGCCGGGCGGACGCCGTCCCAGACGTCGTAGGGATCGCCGAATTGGCGGATGAAACAAAGCGGATAGGTGAAGAGGAACATGACTAACGGGAGAAGGATGACGGTGCCGAGATAGGGCAGGGCGGCGAGGCAACAGGTGGCGCAGGCGGCGAGGCAGCCGATCATGGCGGCAGCGATGTAGAGGAGAATGTAAAAGAGGCCGAAAAGGATGAAGACGCCGGGATGGGCGGCGATGAGTTGCCAGACGGCGCGGAAAGCGTCGAGCGTCGGGCAGCGCTGGCGATACATCACCGGCACGACGAATTTCATGATGAGCCCGACGACGATGGCGACGAGAAAGAAGCTCACTGCGAGAAGGATGATGATGGGCAGGGGCAGGAGGGAATATTTCCAATGCCAGCCGAGGACGAAGATGAGAGCGAGCCCGCCGAAGATGAGCATGCTGCAAATCGTGATGATGAGCTGGAGGACGAAATAGCGGTTGCCTTCGGGGCGGAATTCGCGCCAGGGCTCGGCGATGGCGCCGCGGTTGCGCACGATGCAATCGGTGAACATGAAGCGGCCGCGCGAGTTAAGCCAAAGGAGCAGGATAACGATGGCGAGGACGAGCAGGCCGCCGCCAATCACGACGGGGATGAGCCACGGAGGTGCGTCGTGGAAAGAGAAGGGGGTGCCACTGGTATGACCTTTCCAATTCCAATCATTGCCGCCGTAGCCGCGCCGGTAATTGAAGCCGCCGCCGCTGAACATGGTGGCGAGCCAGGCGGCGAAGCCGATGACGAACCACTTCCCGAGGTCGAAGGGCTGGAAGAGAATTTTTCTCGTGGTCTCAAAGGCTTCGCCGAAAGGGGCGAAGATCTCGATGCGGGATTCGCTGGGTTCCATGGGAAATCCTGATCAGGTTTGTGCGGGCGAAGCAAGCCCGGATGGCTTGCTCCCCCTCATAATCCTTCTCCTGCTCCTGCTCTTAATCCTAATCTTAATCCCACTCACCTCGCATCGTCGCAGGGATTGGAGAGCAGGAGTAGGAGTAGGAGACTATCCAGTCCCGAAGTAGCGGTCGCCGGCGTCGCCCAGCCCGGGCACGATGTAGCCGACGTCGTTCAATTCCGGATCGACCGCGGCGGCGACAATCGGAACATCGGGATGCGCGCTTTGCAGGGTCGCGACCCCGGGCGGACAGGCGAGAACGCAAATGAATTGCAGCCGGGTCGCGCCGGCGGCTTTCACGATCGAGAGGGCCTCGACCGCGCTGTGGCCGGTGGCGAGCATCGGGTCGAGCACGAGCACTTCGGCGGCGGCCAGATCCTCGGGGAGACGGGAATAATATTTCACCGGCAGGAGGGTGGCCGGATCGCGGTAAAGGCCGACGTGTCCCGTACTCGCCTCCGGGATTAACTGCATCATGCCTTCCTGCAACCCGAGTCCGGCGCGCAAGATCGGGACGAGCGCGATCGGCCGCGACAGGACCTGGCCGGTGAAAGAGCGGAGCGGACTTTCCATCGGCACACCGTTCATTTCCCAGCGGCGCGCGGCCTCGACCAGCAGGAGGAGAGCGAGCTTTTGCATGGCGCGGCGGAAGTCGTTAGGCGAGGTGCTCTGCGCGCGCAGGATGGAAAGCTGAGCCGCGGCGAGGGGATGATCGAGGACGTGCAGCTCGGAAGCGTTTGCCGTGGTGGCGCTCATCTTTCGGGATGATGGCGTGGACTCGGGCTTTGTCATTATGAAAATCGCGGACGGGTTTCGATCACGAGCACGATCACGATCACGATCACGAGTAGGAGTAGGAGCAGGAGCAGGAGCAGGAGCAGGATTGGGAGGGGACCGGGGAGCTTGACCGGTCTCGCGGGGAACCCGACACTCCTTACTCTCATGCGTTTGCAAACCCTCTTCGAAGCCCGCTGGATTTTTGCCGCGCTCGTCGTCCTCGCGCTCGTGAGCCTGCTGGTCTTCCCGTGGCTGGCGCTGCTCTTCGTCGCTTTGATCGGTTACACCTTTGCTTTCTTCCGCGATCCGGAACGGGTCTCGCCCGCGGAACCGGAAGTGGTGGTGGCGGCGGCGGATGGCGTGGTGGTGGAAATCGCCGAGCTCGAGGAAAACGAAGTGGTGAAGGGGCAGATGCGCCGGGTGGCGATTTTTCTCTCGGTCTTTGACGTGCACACGAACCGCGCCCCGATCGATGGACGGGTGATTTATCGCGAGCATCACCAGGGGATGTGTCTCGACGCGCGCAACCCGGAGTGCTCGGAGAAAAACGAGGCCATGACCTGGGCCTTCGAGAATCCGCGCGCTACTCTAGTCGTTAGGCAAATTACCGGCGCGATCGCGCGGCGCATTGTCGGCTGGTCGCGGGTGGGTGATACTTTGGCGAAAGGCGAACGCTTTGGGATGATCCGTTTCGGCTCGCGAACGGAAGTTTACCTGCCGCTGAACGCGACCGTGCTCGTAAAAGTGGGCGACCGCGTGGCCGGCGGCTCGAGCCCGATTGCGCGCCTCTCTTAGAGTCATGTCCGAGACACGCCAGCCAAAGATTTACCTGCTGCCGAACCTGATGACGGCGGGCAACCTCTTCTGCGGGTTTGCCGCGGTCCTGCGCATTTATGATGGCGCGCAGGAGAACGATTTCCTAAAGGCGGCGGCCTATTTTCACGATGCGATCTGGTTCATTCTCGCGGCCTGCATTTTCGATCTGCTCGACGGGCGGCTGGCGCGGCTGGGTGGCCACGAGAGCCCTTTTGGCCGCGAGTTCGATTCGTTAGCCGACATCGTTTCCTTCGGGATGGCGCCAGCACTGCTCGTTTACCAGATCGTGCTCGGCGAATTCCAGAATCTCGGCTGGATGATCGCGTTTGTTTACCTGGCCTGCGGCGCCCTTCGTCTCGCGCGCTTCAATTGCGTCGCGGCGGCCGGCCCGCCGAATAGCCCGGATAAAAACTTTACCGGATTTCCCATCCCGGCCGCGGCCGGGGTGATTGCCTCACTCACGTTGTTCATGCTCTGGCTGGATGAAGGCCAGCGCACGATCGGCCGCTGGAAGTACGCCCTGCCGGTTCTGATGATTTTCCTGTCCTTCATGATGTTCAGCAAATTCCGCTACCCGAGTTTCAAGGCGGTGAACTGGCGGACGACGCAATCGATCCCGCGCTTCTTTTTCGTGATCGCGCTCCTCGCCTTGACGGTGAAGTTCTATCACTGGATGGCGGCGGTGATTTTCATCAGCTACCTGCTCTACGGATTTCTCCGCCCGTTCCTCTCGCCCAAACGCCGGCGGGTGATCGAGGAGGAAATCGGAGAGGAAGCGCCCGAGGACGAAACGCTCGACGAGATTACCTAACGATTGAGCTGGGCGAGAATCTCCGGGTCGCGCACGTCGGCCCAATCGCCGCTCAGCTCGAGCGCCTGCACTTTTTTGCCCGATTGGGCGAGGGCGCGGATGGCATCGGTGAGCTCAAACTCGCCCCGGGACGACCGCTCGAGCCGGGCGGCGAAATCGAAAATGCTCGGGCGAAAAGCGTAGATTCCGGCGTTATACCACGGGCTGGTCGGCTCTCCGGGCTGGGGTTTTTCGCGCAGGTCGATTAGCTCGAAATGCTCGTTGACGAAGACTGCGCCGCCTTTGCTCACGTCTTCGCTCTGCTTGACCGTGACGATAGCCTCGGTGCCGTTTTCCAGGCTCGTTAGGCGGGAATAATTCGAGGGTTCGACGATGATGTCGCCGTAGCTCAGGACGAACGGATCTTCTCCGGCAAAGTCTCGCGCCAGCTCCACCACTCGGCCCGTCCCGTCCTGCACGACCTGGGTGGCGTAGTCGATCGCCACACCGAGGCTCGCGCCATCGCGGAACGTTTCCCTAACGACTTCGGCGCGCCAGCCGACGACAATGAAAAACTGCCGCACGCCCGCGCCACGCAGGCCCTCGATGATGTGTTGCAGGATCGGTTTGCCGCGAACGGCGATCATTGGCTTGGGAAGTTCATTCGTGAGGTCGCGCATGCGGGTGCCGCGACCGGCGGCGAGCAGGACGGCTTTGGTAATGAAGATGCTCACTGGTGCGCGTGCTCCTCGGGGGCGTGCACCTCGTGTTCGGTCGGACAATCCTCGCCGACGCAAAGCTCGAATTGGATCGTGGTGTGCTCGATCCCGAAACGTTCGTGCAACTCGTGCGCGATCGTCTTGAGCAATTTGTCATCAAGCTGCGGCTCCTGTTTCACCACATGCGCGGTGCAGGCCGTCTCGGTCGTGCTCAGGCCCCAGACATGGAGGTGATGAATGGCTGTGACGCCGGGGAGTTGCTCGAGGAATTCTTTCACTGCGCCGGGATCGATCCCGCGCGGGACGGCGTCGAGCACGAGGTTGATCGAGTCGCGCAACAAGCCCCAGGTGCCGATGAGAATAATGACGACAATGACGAGACTGCTGATCGGATCGATCAGCGACCAGCCCGTTTGCAGAATAACCACGCCCGCGACGGCTACGCCGGCCGAGACCCCCGCGTCCGCCGTCATGTGAAGGAATGCGCCGCGGATGTTGAGATCGCCTTTCCGGCCGCGGGCAAACATCCAGGCGGTAATGCCGTTGATGACCACGCCGGCGGCCGCGACCCAGATCATGGTCTGGCCGAGGACTGGCTCTGGTTGACGAATGCGGCGGATCGCTTCCCAGGCGATGGCGCCGATGCTGACGAGAAGCAGGATGGCGTTAAAAAGCGCCGCGAGGACGGAGGTGCGGCGGAGGCCGTAGGTGAAACGCTCGGTCGGGCTGCGCCGGGCGAGATTGCTCGCGGCCCAGGCCATGAGCAGGCCCATGACGTCGCTCAGGTTGTGACCCGCATCGGCGAGGAGCGAGAGCGAATGGCTGAAGAGACCGAAAACGACTTCGGCGATGATGAAGCCGGTGTTGAGCACGACGCCGATGGCAAAGGCGCGCCCGAAATCGGTTTCGTGGTTGTGGCTATGACTCATCGGTTAAAATGCTCTTCTCACGATAAGCGCTATTCACAAACGCAGCGCGAGTTTTTGTCCAGCGGACGGTCTCACGGGCGACGAATTGTAGCGGCGCTCTATGAGCGTCGAGGTGGCGACTGGCTAACGAGGCGGGCTGGCCGTCGGTTTGGCCGGGGGCCGCTGTTCGTTAGGCGGAACCGGGATCGCCGGCGTGGGAGAAGCACTCGACGCGGGGGCCGGCGGCGAAGCTTTGGCCGTTTCCACCACGGTCAGCGCTGGGAGGTCGGCCTGCTTGATCAAGCCATTCACTTTCGGCACCTCTTCGCTCTTGATCTGAGTCCAGGCTTTTAACTGCTCCTCGAGCCGGCCATCCAGCATCTGGAAGACTTCAAGCTGTGGCTGGGTCGGCGCGGCGTCCGCTTCGACCACCTTGCTGAAGGTGTAGAACTCTTCGTTCAACTGGTTCGGGTAAACGAGATTGCCCTCCGAACTCTTCATGTTGACCTGGAGCAGCTGCTCTTCGACGGCCGACATTTTCTTTTCCATCTCGTCCGCGGCGTCGAGCGCGGGTTTCAGGCGCGCCTCTTCCGCCGCATGTTTGCGGAAAGAATCGAGCTGCGACTTGGTTTCGCGGATTTCGTTGATCGCCTGGTGCAACTGCGAGAAGCGCTCATTCACCTTCATCGCCAGCTCAAACGATTTCCCGATCCCTTCCTCGGCCCCTTTCAGGCGCGGATCCATCGCGAGCTGGAGCGGTGCGGTTTCGCTTTTGCCGTTAGTCGTTAGGCGGACCTGATAAGTGCCGGGCAAGGCGAGGGTCCCGCGCGGGCCGCTCCCGTAATAAAACGTGCCGGGCGTAAGGACCGGGTGATCGTAGCGCAGATCCCAGGGGAAGCGGTTCATGCCGGCTTTGGCCGGGAGGGTCTTGGGCGCTTCGATCTGGTCGGGCCATTCCGGAGGCTGTTCATCTTCCTTTTTCTCCTTGCTCGAGAGATGCCGAATGGTCTTGCCCTGGGCGTCGAGGATTTCTATCGTCACTTCGCCTTTCGGCGCGTCCTTGAAGTAATAATCGATCATCGCGCCGGAGGGCGGATTGGTCCCGACCGGCTGCCGGGAATCGACCTCCTCGGGATAATGGAGGCGATACGCGGTTTGCGGCGCGTAGAGTTTCATCTCGGACTGCGTCACCTGATCGTTGACCTGGCGAAGCGGGGTAAGGTTGTCCAGCACCCAGAAAGAGCGGCCGTGGGTCGCAACCACGAGGTCGTCATCTTTCACCACAAGATCGCGAACCGGCGAGGTCGGCAGATTCATCTGCAGCGATTGCCAATGCGCGCCGTCGTCGAAGGAGACATAGACGCCGAGCTCGGTCCCGGCGTAGAGGAGCCCGCGCCGTGTTGGGTCTTCGCGCACTGCGCGGACGTAGGCGCCTTCCGGAATGCCGTTGGTGATCGCGGTCCAGTTCCGGCCGGTGTCGGTTGTTTTGAAAATGTAGGGCTTGAAGTCATCGAGGCGATGGCGATCGACCGCGACGTAAGCGATGCCGGCATCAAAATGCGAGGGATCGATCAGACTGACGTGGCTCCACTCCGGCATGTTCGGGGTGACGCGTTGCCATGTCGCGCCGTCGTCGGTCGTGACGTGTAACAATCCGTCATCCGTCCCGGCCCAAAGCATTCCTTTTTTCAAAGGCGACTCGGCCAGCGCGAAGACGGTGTCGTAATATTCGACGCTGGTGATGTCGTTCTGGATCGGGCCGCCGCTCGGTTTTTGTTTGCTCTTGTCGTTGCGGGTGAGGTCTTCGCTGATCGCCGTCCAGCTGTGCCCCTGGTCGGTCGATTTGAAAACAGCTTCCCCGGCGGTGTAGATGGTGTCGGGATTATGCGGCGAAAGCAGCAGCGGCGAGACCCACTGGAAACGATGCTTTAAATCCTCCGCGCCGTGCCCGGAATGATCGAGCGGCCAGACGCTCACGTCCTGGTATTGCTCCTTCGTTTTGTCGTAGCGGGTGATGAAGCCCTCGTTGTTGGAATAGATGATGTGCCAGTCGCGCGGATCGGGCACAACGAAACCGCACTCGCCGCCGCCGGCCTGGAACCAATCCTCCCGCCCGATCACTCCATCCGGGCTGCGACTCGCGATGCCGACGTTCGAGTTGTCCTGCTGCGCGCCGTAGATGTGATACGGAAACGCGTTGTCGACCGCGACGTGATAGAACTGCGCCGTCGGCTGATTGTTCAAGGTCGACCAAGTCTCGCCGCCGTCGATCGAGACGCTGGCGCCGCCGTCATTGGCGTTGCCGATCCGGCTGGGATTTTTTGGATCAATCCAGAGACCGTGATGATCGCCGTGACGCGCCGGGAGGAGCTTGAAGGTTTTGCCGCCATCGACCGAACGGAAGAGTCCGGTGTTCAGAACATAGAGCGTATCGACCGAACGCGGGTCGGCGTAGACTTGGCTGAAATACCAGGCGCGCTGGCGAAAACGGAGGTCGTCGTTAATTTTTTCCCAGGTGTCGCCGCCGTCTTCGGAGCGGAAGATGCCGCCTTCCTTGGCCTCGATGATTGCGTAGATGCGATTGGAGTCTGCGCCCGAAACGGTCACTCCGATGCGGCCGAGGATGCCTTCCGGCAAACCGTGTCCCTTTAATTCCTGCCAGGTATTTCCGCTATCGGTCGAGCGATAGAGTCCGCTCCCGGCGCCGCCGCTGGAAAGAAACCACGGCTGGCGTCGCACCTGCCACATCGCCGCGAAAAGCGTGTTCGGATTATGCGGATCGAAGACGACGTCGATCGCGCCGGTGTTTTCATCCTTGAACAAGACTTTCGTCCAGCTTTTGCCGCCGTCGGTCGTGCGGAAGACTCCGCGTTCCGCATTTGGTCCGTAGGCGTGGCCGACCGCCGCGACAAAAACGATGTCGGGGGTTTCGGGGTGAACGATGAGGGCGCCAATGTGGCGGGTGTCTTTCAGTCCGACGTTGCGCCAGTTGCGGCCGCCATCGACCGATTTATATACGCCGTCGCCGTAGGTAATGTTGCCGCGGAGGGCGGATTCGCCCGCGCCGGCGTAAATCGTGTTGTGATCGCTCGGAGAGACGGCGATGGCCCCGATCGACGAGGTCCCGTGCTGCTTGTCGAACATCGGCTTCCAGTTCGCGCCGCCGTCGGTTGTTTTCCAGACCCCGCCCGCCACGCCGCCGAAATAATAAGTGTTCGGTTCATCCGGCACGCCCGCGATCGCGATCGCGCGCCCGCCGCGGTAGGGCCCGACCTCACGCCACTTCATTTCGCTCCAGAGTTTTTCGTCGAACTGGCCCTTCTTCTCCGGCGCCGCGCTCGGCGAAGGCGAGGGGCTCGCGTTCGAAAAGACGGGGGACGATGGCGTCGCCTCGGGTTTCTTTGGCTTTGCCTTGGAGGATTGCGATTCCGCCGCGGTCGTTAGGCCAAGAATGAGAATGCCGGCGAGCAGACTCCCCAGCAGCACGCGCAAGGCGTGCCTAGAATATGGAAACATTTGCGTAGTTTGGAACGGTTCCGTTTCCCTTCAACTGGAATGTGGTCGCCCCTCCCGTCCAGGTGCCAGCGCGGACTCCGCGTTTGTGCTTTCTATTTTCGAAGAGCTCTGATTCGATGCACGTCGTGCATTGATGTCCGGCCCCGGCGAAAATCACAGGCGCACTGGCTCAGCACCCAGCTCCTTAAAACTCACTATGAAAATGAACGCGAATAATTCTCTCCATGCTTCGGCGCTTAAAATCACATTCATCTCGCTAGCGGCGGTCTTGCTTACGCTGACCGGTGCGCCTGCACGAAACCAACTCGAGAAGAAGCCGGCTGATCTGAGTTGGACAGCGACCGGCAGCATGGGCGCCGCACGCGAATATCACACGGCAACGCTGCTGCCTTCGGGCAAGGTGCTGGTGGCGGGGGGATACAATGGTGGTTACCCGAGTAGCGCGGAACTGTATGACCCGGTGACCGGGACGTGGACGGCGACCGGCAGCATAGGCACCGCACGCCAACTTCACACGGCGACGCTGCTGCCCTCCGGCAAGGTGCTGGTAGCTGGCGGATTGGGTGTCGGTGATTCCTTGAGCAGCGCGGAGCTCTACGATCCGGCGACGGGAAGCTGGAGCAGCACTGGCAGCCTCAACATCGCACGCTATCTCCACACGGCGACTTTGCTGCCCTCAGGCAAGGTGCTCGTGGCGGGAGGATACAATGGTAGCTACCCGAGGAGCGCGGAATTGTATGATCCGGTGACCGGAACGTGGACGGTGACTGGCAACATGGGCGACGCCCGCTCCAATCACACCGCGACGCTGCTGCCCTCGGGCAAGGTGCTGGTGGCGGGAGGATACACCCATCGCCATGGTGCCTTCAGTAGCGCGGAACTGTATGATCCGGCGACCGGGACGTGGACGGCGACCGGTAGCCTCGGCAACCCACGCAACAGCCACGCGGCGACGCTGCTGCCCTGCGGCGAGGTACTCGTGGCGGGCGGACACAATGGTATTAGTGGTTCCGTGAGGAGCGCGGAACTGTATGATCCGGTGACCGGGACGTGGACGGCAACCGGCAGCCTCCGCACCGCACGCCACACCGACGCTGCGACGCTGCTGCCTTCCGGCAAGGTGCTGGTGGCGGCGGGATACGGTAGCCATGGCTCCTCCCTGGGCAGCGCAGAACTGTATGATCCGGTGACCGGGACGTGGACGGCGACCGACAGCCTAGGCACCAAACGGTACGGTCACACCGCGACGCTGCTGCCCTCAGGCACGGTACTGGTGACGGGAGGATACAACAACAACGTTGGTTACTTGAGCAGTGCGGAACTGTATGAAGCCGCACGGGGAAGTTGGACGCCGACCGGCAGCATGAGCACCGCGCGCATCGAGTACAGCGCGACATTGCTACAATCAGGCAAGGTGCTGGTGGCGGGCGGCTACGATGGCTGGAATCCCACCAGCAGCGCGGAACTGTATGACCCGGCGACCGGGACGTGGACGGCGACCAGCAGCCTCGGCACCGCACGCTACGGCCACACCGCGGTGCTGCTCTCCTCGGGCAAGGTACTGGTCGCGGGCGGAGCCGACACCGCTGGGCTCTCGAGCAGCGCGGAACTGTATGACCCGGCCACGGGAGCGTGGATGCCGGCCGGCAACATGAGCGCCGACCGCATTGGTCATACCGCGACACTCTTGCTTTCCGGCAAGGTGCTGGTGGCGGCGGGCACCACTAGCCGAACTAATTTCCTGAGCAGCTCAGAGCTTTATGATCCGGCCACCGGTGCGTGGACGGCGACCGGCAGTTTGCAGATCGGTCGTAATTTGCACACTGCGACCCTGCTCCGCTCAGGCAAGGTGCTGGTCACCGGCGGATCCACTAGAACCGGACTCTCGAGCAGCGCGGAATTATATGATCCGGCTGCAGGGGCGTGGACCACAACCGGCAGCCTTAAGACCGCACGCGACCAGCACACTGCGACCTTGCTGCCCTCGGGCAGAGTGCTGGTGGCGGGTGGATACCCCACTGTCAGTTCCGCCGAACTATATGATCCGACCAGAGAGAGGTGGAGGACGACCGGCAGCATGACCACCGTGCGCTACCAGTTCACAGCGACGCTTCTCCTCTCTGGCAAGGTCCTGGCGACCGGGGGACAGGGTGGCGGCCTCTTGAACAGCGCGGAATTATTTGATCCGGCAACCGGTATATGGACAGCAACCGGCAGCATGAACGATGCACGCTTTTTTCACACCGCGACCTTGCTGCCCTCAGGCAGAGTGTTGGCGGCGGGCGGATTGGGGATCAGTGCCTATTTGAGCAGCGCGGAACTGTACGACGAAGGCGTCGGCTTTTGATTGAACCGCCAGCCGCGCAGGGAGGAAACCTGTCTTCCAGGATAAGGCCTCTTTGGAAGTATTTGTTTATCCTTGCGCAGCTCCTCTTGCCGCGCGCTGGTGCCAGCCACGTTGTAGCCGCCCCACTGCGTTGGGGCACTCCGCTCGGCGCGGCAACACAGTGCCGCGGCTACAGAATCGCTTCCTTGGTTGCCGCGATAAATCTGTCCCAAGTCCGGCACGTGGACGACCAGGCTAAATACTTTGGAACGGGAGAGGCTCCCCCTTGCGGCGAGAGGGCCGAAAAAAATTATAGGCGCTCGCCGCGGGCGGAGGCGTCGAGCAGTTTCGCGCTGCGTAAGCGGCGTGTTTCTTCCTGTTTCGCGCTCACGATCCACCAGACGATCATTTTCCGGTAGAAAGGCGGCTGAGCCTGGAAGAATTCCCAGGCTTTTTTGTTCTGGCGGAGCACGCGGCATAGGGCTCGGGCAGGTGCTCGCTCCGTTGCTCGTAGGCGTAGATGCCGGACCTGTTTTCCGTGCGCCGGGCGAAAGCGGCTAGTCCGGCAGGGAGCATTCGCTTCTCGTTAGTCAAAACCGCGACGCGTTTGATATTTACCGCGCTCCAGATGCTGCCGCGCCGGCGCGGGGTAAAACGGATCCGGTAGCTCTCCTCGTCGATCGTCTTGCGGAGGCCATCGATCCAGCCAACGCAAAGCGCTTCGTCGACCGACTCCGGCCATGTGATACTCGGCCTGCCCGTGTGCTTTTTGTAAAACCCCACCCAAAGCTCGGGCGCGGTCGCATAATGTTTCTGGAGCCAGCGCCGGAATGCTGCCGGGTTAGCGAAAAATGTCGGAGACATGAACGTCCTCTTTCTCGCCAGTGTAGAGGCGGCCGTGTCGGCCGCAATCCACGAAGTCCTCGCTCAAAGCTCTGCAGCCAGAAGAAAGAAGCGAAGGCTCCCGGCTGGCGCTGCATGGTAAACTTCGACCACCGCGGCTGGAATATGTGCCCGGCCTGGCGGAGCGACGCTGGCCGATTACGGCGAGCGGTGGCGCCATTTGCACTTTTCGAAAAGTTTTTTAAAACTTTGAGCTGATTTCACCGTAGTATCTTGTGACGGGCAATAATGGACGCGCTGGGATCGTGCCGCTGTGAACGACCTAAAACGATGCGTTTCGAGCGCTCCAAGCATCCGTGGACAAATTTTAAATGATTCGGTATAAAGATAAATCCCCATAATGAAACTAAAAAACAGGTTGGTTTGTATTCTCGCGGTTCTCACACTACCGCTTGTTGGAACTGTTGCCCCCGCGGCAACGATCGAGGTGCTGCAGACGTTCGATTTTCCGGGAGTAGGAAACTCCACTTTGCCCCAGAAAATTAGCGACCAGGGAGTCATGGTGGGAACGGTGATTGGCGTCACCGGGGTCGAACAAGGTTTTTTCTACAAGCCGCGCATCATGAGGTTCAGCGACACTGCCTTTAGTGACCCTAACGACACCGGCGGCGTAACCCGGGGCCGAGGGATCAACAACCAGCGCCATACCTGCGGTGAATACAAAAACGGAAGCGATGGCACTTTTCACGGGTATATCTTTGAGCATCCCGATTTTATTCCCTTCGATGTCACTGGGGCCGTGGACACGATTCCATTGGGAATTAACAATGGCGATAACTTTGTGGGGACGGTGATTCTCAGTGACGGGACGCAGCCGGCATTTGTGAACTTGGGCGGAGTGGTCTCAATGTTCGCAGTGCCAAACGCAACCCAGACCTTTGCCTATCAGCTCAATAGAGGTAACCAGATCATCGGCTACTACGTCGATGGCAGTGGGATCGCGCATGGCTACACCCGCGATCAGCGGGGTATTCTGACCTTCCCGATCGACGTGCCTGGATCGACCGAAACGATGCTGCTAGGAAATAATGATCTTGGCTATGGGGTTGGTAGATATACGGATGCGGCAGGCTTGACCCATGGGCTCTTCTTCATCACGCCCGATAATATCCTGACCTACGATTACCCGGGCTCCACCTTTACTTCACTCACGGGAGTTAACGGAGGGGGATTCCTCTCTGGCTATTACCTGGACGCGGCGGGAATCTTCCACGGGATCTGGGCGAAGATAAACCTCACCGCCACCGGCCAACCTATCAGCAATATCCCGATGACACCGGTCAAGCCGGCTCACCCAGTGGATGAAATGTTGAGGGTCGGGGAGCCAGTCTTGTAGCTGGATCTCCGCTGACCGGGTTCGGTTCTCGCGGGTCCTCTCGGCGCTCAAGCTATCGCCACAGTGCTGCCCCGCTCGCGCAATGCGCGACAGCGGGTGGGAGCGCGGCGCCGATTCTCCCGGACATGCGATCCGCGATCAAGACCGGCCGGATCGAAAGGGCGACGACCATTCCGTCCGGTGTCTGAGCAAGATCGGTTCCCGCGCCCGGCCTGCAGCGGCGACAATCGCGGACGCCGCGCGGCGCCGGAGTGCGGGCACAGCGTAGCAAGCGCCTGCCTAACGACGGGCTGAAACTACGACTTGTAACGCAAGCGCTTCTTGTGGCGGTTTTCTTTCATCCGCTTGCGGCGCTTGTGCTTGGAGATTTTTGCTTTTCGTCGTTTTTTCAGCGAGCCCATAGGGAAGATTTCAATCAGCCGATTTCGGAGCGCCGAAGGTCAGCCTCTGAAACCACAAAGCGACCGAACCCGGTCGCGCGCAGCGAAAGTAAAGGGATTGCGGCGCTTGGCAACTCCTTTTGCGCCCCCGCTCAATCCTTCTCCTGCTCTTGCTCCTAATCCTGCTCCCATTCGCGGAGTTAAATCGGAGGATTAGGAGCAGGAGCAAGATTAGGAGGAGAGCGCCGCCGCTAACTGCTCCACGTGCTCGGCTGGTTTCACCCTCCGCAGGATCGCGGCGATTCGGCCCGCGGCGTCGATCACAAACGTGGTCCGTTCCGCGCCCATGTATTTCTTGCCGTACATGCTTTTCTCGACCCAGACGCCGTAGGCGCTGACGATTTTTTTCTCGGGATCGGAGAGAAGCGGGAAAGGGAGATCGTATTTGGCGATGAATTTTTCGTGGCTGGCCGCGGAATCGACACTGACGCCAAAAATATCGGCCTGCCCATCGAAATCGCTCCAGCGGTCGCGCAATCCGCAGGCCTGCGCGGTGCAGCCTGGAGTGTCGTCCTTGGGATAAAAATAAAGAACGACCGGTCCGCCGCGGAAATCCTTTAGCCTAACGACTTTTCCGGCGCCGTATTTTCCACCGACCGCCTCGGCCGTGAAATCAGGCGCCACATCTCCCACGTTTAGATTGGCCGAATCGTTCGTCATTTCTCGAAGAAAATAATCAGCAGCCCGACCGCGCACAAGAGCAGGCCGATCACGCCGGCTTCGTATTTTTCGAAGGAGCGCAGTTTTACCTGTCTGATGCCGACGAGGGCGAGGGCAGTGAAAGCGACCATGCCGGCGATTGTGCCGATGGTGAGAATGATCGTGAGCAAGGCAAAACCGTGCCAGCCATAACGCACCCCCGAGACGTAGACCGGGACGAAGGCTTCGCAAGGCGAAAAGGTGAGGAGCGCGAGCAGGCTGGCGATGGCGGCGATGTCGGATTTGGAAAATGAAAGCTTCGGTTCCGGATGATGATCGTGCCCGCGCTCGTGGTCATGCTCGTGCGCATCGGCATGCCCGCGACCGAAGTGAAGATGGGTGTGCGTATGCCCCGTCAGTTGCCGGAAGACGTAAAAGAGACCGACGGCGATGAGCGCGCCGCCGGCAATCCAGGGGAAAAGCGCCCCGATGCGCGCGCTCAGGGCAATCCCGAGCCAGGCGACGAGGAGACCGAGGGTGGCGGTAAACGCGGCGTGGCCCGTTGCCGCCAGGGAAGTAATGAGAAGCGTTTTGGCGCGACTCCAGCGCTGCATCCGCGCGGCCAGGACAAAAGGCAACCAGTGGGTCGGGATGGCGGCGTGGAAAAACGCGATGGTAAAGCCGGTGATCGCGATCGTGGTGAGAACGGAGTCGTTCATCGAAGCAGGTGAAGCGGGAGTGTGGGCTTCAATTCACCGCCATCCAAGAAAAGAAGAAGAGATAAAAAAAAATCGGGCTGCAGGGATTTGAACCCTGGACCTCCTGCACCCGAGGCAGGCGCTCTACCAAGCTGAGCCACAGCCCGAACTTTTCTCGCCGACGCACCCGGTGGGTCTTCCCCCGGGGTCGCGCAGCGCGTCTATTTCGCGCACTTCCCCCGCCATGGCAAGTGATTCAATCGCGCGGAGAAAATCCATTGACAACCGGGTCGGTGCACGCATTATCCGAATCCGCTTGCCCCGACGATGCTTGCTTCGATTTCCACCGCTTCAGCCCTAACGAATGGTTCCTCGACCATCCTCCAATTTCCGTCGGAGCCCAGCCCTTCCGTCCGTTCCTTGAGAAATATGACCGCTCAACTCCTGCTAGAAGCAGCCAAAGTGATTCCAAACCAGCAGTTGCTGATCAACGTCGTCTCCAAGCGGGTGCGGCAACTCGGGATCGGCCATCGTCCGCTCGTCGAAGCCACCCCCAAGTCCTCCCTCACCGATATTGCTTTAAAAGAAATCATCGCCGGCAAGCTCACCTTCGAAGAACTGAAGGACGACGCCGCCGCGGAAGGGAAGTGACTAGTGATAAGTGGCGAGTGACGAGCGGAGAGACGCTGGGTTTCCTACTCGTCACTTTTCACTGATCACTCATCACTTCAGCAATGCCCGCTGAGACCATTCTCAATCGCAAAGCGCTGCGCGATTTCCACATCCTCGAGCGCTTCGAGGCCGGGGTCGAGCTGAAGGGGAGCGAGGTCAAATCGATCCGCGCCGGCAAAGCCAACATCGGCGATGCCTTTGCCCGGATCGAAAAAGGCGAGGCCTTTCTCTATGGCGCCGACATTCAGCCCTACCTCCAGGCCAGCCACGAAGTGCCGGCCTCGAAGCGGGTGCGCAAGCTTCTCCTGCACCGCCGCGAAATCGACAAACTCTATGGCCTAACGAATATCGCGGGCCGCACCCTCGTCATCCTGAAGCTTTATTGGAAGAACGGCCGGATCAAAGCCGAGGTCGGGGTGGCGACCGGGAAAGAGGCGCGCGACAAGCGGCTCGACCTGAAAAAGCGGGCGACCGATCGCGAGACGGCGCGGGAGGTGGCGCGCTTCAACCGCAAACACGGGTGAGGCCGCCTCCCTCGGTAGACGCCTCCCTCTGGGAGGCGCGGGTATTCGCATTGCCGATCTATTGATTTCGGCTTTGAGTAGCGCGGTTTCTCCGCCGCGCTTCGCAGAGCGAAGCGTCTACATATG
>JBBPZS010000075.1:0-13168 GCA_038198605.1 Chthoniobacterales bacterium
GACGGATGCTTCGGGAGGATGTGCAATCGGCGATGCCGAAGCGGGCAGCCAGACGTAAAGCGTCGAGGCGGCTTTGTCGCAAAAGAAGCTCCCTTCTTTGATTGCGCCCCTGGTGGTGACGCGCAGCAAGTGTCGCGCGTCGAAAACCGCGCCGTCGTCGGTGAAAACTTGCCGGACATCGTTGGTGTCCCAGTAAGCCGGTCCATTGTCGGATGCTCCACGCGGCGGCGGGACGCGGAGTATGGTTTTCCAAATGGCGCCTCCGTCGGAGGTCCACTGGGAGATGCGATCGGAGCCTTTGATGACCGGTGTTTCACGGGACGCTGCTTCAAAAACGATCGGAGCCGCCGCGGTGCCGGAGGTCGTGATGACAACCGTCTCCCGATATTCACCGCCGTGGATGATCACCTTGTCGCCGGCCTGCACTTTCGCGGCAGCGGCACCGATCGTTTTGAGCGGGTTTTGCTCCGTGCCGGGGTTCTTGTCGGAGGCGGCTGCACTTTTTTGGTCGACCACCCACTGCGTCGCCTGCGCGGTGGAAGAGAGCAATGCCCAGCAGGCGCATGCTCGGAACAAGACCAGAGTGAACTTCAAAGCGCGGCGTCGGGTTGAAGGAAAATGCTACTCAGATCACATCCGCAAAAGTGCGTTCCGTTTTGCGGAAATACCAAATGCCGGAGATGAGCAGGAACGCGACGGTGAGGAGCGAGAGCGCGAGGCTCTGCGACGGGAACGGCGCGTGGCCGCGGGAGATCGACCAACGGAAGCCGTCGATCACGCCGACCATTGGGTTGAAGTCGTAAAGCAGCCTCCATTTCTGGGGCACGATCGCGCTGCTGAAACCGACCGGCGAAAGGTACAATCCGAATTGCACGATGAAGGGCACGACGTAACGGAAGTCGCGATATTTTACATTCAGCGCGGCGAGCCATATTCCTGCGCCGGCGGAGGCGAGGAGCGCCAGGAGCGTGAAAACTGGCAGCATCAGCACCGGCCAACCCGGCCAGACTTGATAGATCGCCATCAGGACTCCGAGCAGGACCATCGAGATCGCGAAATCGACAAAGGAAACAATGACCGCGCTGGCCGGGACGATGAGGCGCGGGAAATATACTTTCGAGATGAGGTTGGCGTTATTGATCAGGCTGCCGCTGCCTTCGCTGAGCGAGGTGGCGAAGAGTTGCCACGGGAGCATCGCCGCGAAGACCATCACGGGATAGGGGATGCCGTCGGAAGGCAGCTTCGCGATTCGGCTGAAGACGAAGGTGAAGACGAGCATGGTGAGAAGCGGCCGCAGGACCGCCCAAAGAATGCCGATGACGGTTTGCTTGTAGCGCACCAGCACGTCGCGCCAGGCGAGAAAATAAAACAGCTCGCGGTAACGGAAGAGGTCGCGCCAGTAATTCCGCTCGGTGTGCCCGGCTTCGATGATCAATTCGGTTGGCGCGGTGCTCATGATCGCGGGCCGATAGTAGCGGGAAAACGTCGCCTGACAATCGCCCATCGCAGGGCGCCAGCCTGCGCCGAACACTTTTGCCATTGTGAAGGACGCGGTTGGGCGTTAATTTTTCGCATGAGCACTGTCATCGCCGCCGAAAAAAAAGCCGAGACCAAACCGAGCCAGCTCGATCAGCTTAAAAAATTCACCAAAGTCGTCGCAGACACGGGCGACTTCGAGACGATCAAGGATTTCAAACCGCAGGATGCGACAACCAATCCGAGCCTGATCTTTGCCGCGACCCAAAAGGAACAGTATTCGCACCTGCTCGAAGAGGTGATCGCGGAGCGCAAGAGCAGCGGATTGAGCGGCACGGCGCAGATCGAGGACGTCATTGACAATCTGCTCGTCGCTTTTGGGGCCCAGATTCTCGAGATCGTTCCCGGCCGCGTCTCGACCGAGACCGATGCGCGCCTTTCCTTTAATACCGAGGGATCGATCAAGAAGGGCCGGCAATTGATCGAACTTTACGAGAAGCGCGGGATCGACCGCAAACGCATCCTGATCAAAATCGCTTCTACCTGGGAGGGCATCAACGCTGCCGAGGAGCTGCAAAAGGAAGGAATCAATTGCAACCTGACGCTGCTCTTTTCGCTGCCGCAGGCGGTGCGCTGCGCGGAAGCAAAGGTGCAGCTTATCTCGCCTTTTGTCGGCCGGATTTACGATTGGTTTAAGGCCGCGAACAAACGCGACTATGCCGGCGCGGAGGATCCCGGGGTGCAGTCGGTAGAGGAGATTTACAACTACTACAAGAAGTTCGGTTACCCGACCGAAGTGATGGGCGCGAGTTTCCGCAATGTGGGGCAGATCATCGAGCTGGCCGGTTGCGACTTGCTCACGATCAGTCCGGAGTTGCTCGAAAAACTCTCGACTTCGCACGAGCCGGTCGAGCGGAAACTCGACCCGGCCAAGGCCAAGGATGCCGACATCAAACGGATGAAGCTCGACGAAAAGACCTTCCGCTATCTGCTGAACGACGACGCCATGGCGACCGAGAAAACCGCGGAAGGAATCCGCAAGTTTGCGGCCGATATCGTGAAGCTGGAGCAGTTCGTCGCGAGCAAGTTGTAGCTGTAGCGGCGGTCTATGACCGCCGACGATCGGCTTGCGTGCAACGTTTTCGGCGGTCATAGACCGCCGCTACAGGGGCGCCAACAATGTTTAACGTCGTCCTGGTCGAGCCGGAGATTCCGCCCAACACTGGCAACATTGGGCGGCTTTGTCTCGCGACTGGCTCAACCCTGCATCTTGTTGGGCCGCTCGGATTTTCGATTGATGACCGCACCTTGAAGCGGGCCGGTCTCGATTATTGGGCGGAGGTCAGGGTCCAATTGTGGGAGTCGTTAGGCGCGCTCCAGGCCGCTCAGGATTCGGCCGCACGTTACTTTTATCTCACGACCAAAGCTGAAAGGCCGTATCACGCGGTCCGGTTTCGCCTGGGCGATTTTCTCGTTTTCGGGCGCGAAACCAAGGGGTTGCGCGAAAGCCTCCTGGAGAAAAACCGCGAGCGCCTGCTCACCATCCCGATGCAGGGCACGCGCAGCCTCAATCTCGCGACCGCGGTGGCGATCGTTCTTTTCGAAGCCGTGCGCCAGCAGGAGTGCCGGCCAGGCGAAGCTTCTTTTGAATAATCGGGACGCGGATCCTGTCGAAAGTAGCGAGGCAAGAAATATGAAAAAACTACTATTAGCCACGCTCGCTCTCTCGCTCTCGGTCGCACAGGTGATGAGAGCAGAAAACGACAACGACAGAAAGCGGCACAAACGTCAGGCGGACTCGGCCGCGGAAGCGCGCTCTCAACAGGACGGCCAGGCGAGACAAGCGGTGCGCCCATCATTCAGACAGCCGGTCCAGCAGCAGGCCCAGCGAAGAGTAGCGCCAACCCAGCGGAACTTATCCCGCGCGCCGCGCACCATAGTGCCGAACCAGCGGCAGGCAGTCCGGAGCGAAGCCCAATTAGAAGGCCGCAACCGGAATCGCAGCCAGGTTTCGAATCAGGCCGTCACGCAAAACCGGAATCCCGACCGCAATACCCCGCAGGTTTCGGCCCAGGGCAATCGCGGCAATCGGAACGTGAATCGCGGTGGCAACCGCAACTTTAATCGCAACAGTTTCAACGTGGCGCGGGGCAACGTCATTCGCACCTCGCACAATCGGAATTGGTGGCACAGTCATTACAACACCACCTTCGTTCTCTTCGGAGGCGGCTATTATTACTGGTGGAACGACTATTGGTACCCGGCCTTCGGCTACAGCTCCTATTACAATACCTACCTCTACAGCGAGCCGATCTACGGATATGACAACCTCGCTCCGGGGCAAGTGATCGAGAACGTCCAGCTCGCCCTGCGCGACGAGGGATATTATGCGGGCGCGATCGACGGCTTGGTCGGTCCGCAGACCCGCGCCGCCCTCGGGGCCTACCAGCAGGATCACGGCTTGGTCATCACCGAAGCGGTCGACGAGCCGACCCTGGTCACACTCGGTCTCGCCTAACAATATTGAGATTTGACATTCGCCGCGTGGAGACTTCGGTCCCACGCGGCGTTTTTGTTTACCGAATGTGGGAGCCGCCTTTGCGCGGCGATCTGCGGCCGGCAGGATCCTTGCGACCTGCGGCAACTTGGCGAATGCTTGCAGCCCGATGTCCAGTCCACAACTTATCGCGCGAGATTTGCGCCGCTCTTTCCAGATCGGTCCGCGCCGGATCGAGGTCTTGCGCGGAGTGTCGCTCGAGGTTCTGCATGGAGAATCAATCTTTCTTTGTGGCGCTTCGGGCGCGGGGAAAACGACGCTGCTTTACACCCTTGCCGGCCTCGAACGACCGGAATCAGGCGAGGTGGAATTTGAGGGTCGCAAACTCTATCGCGGCGGCGAGTCGTCCCTGGCCAGGTTGCGCAACCAGAAAATGGGATTCGTTTTTCAGGGCTATTTTTTGCTGCCGGAGTTAACCGCGCTGGAAAATGTCATGCTCCCGGGAATGATCGGGCGGCACATCACGCGGGAAGCGTGTGCGAAGAGTCTGGAAGCGGTCGGCCTCGGCGATCGCTTGCATCATCTTCCGCCAGAGCTCTCCGGCGGCGAACAGCAGCGAGTCGCGATCGCGCGCGCCCTCACGAACGACCCGGACATTATTTTTGCCGATGAGCCGACCGGGAACCTCGACTCCAAGACTGGTGACACGATCATGGACCTGCTTCTCGGGCTGGCGCGCGAGCGCAACAAAACGCTCGTCGTCGTGACGCACGATAATAATCTCGCGCAGCGGGGCGACCGCACTCTGCGCATCGTCGACGGTTTGCTGGCTTAGACTCGCGAGGCGGAACGTGTGGTCCTCACTGCATGCCGGTTCTGCAATTCCACTGCACCTTCTTGATCTGCCCCACGAGGATCTTCACCTCGAAAGGCCCGAAGAAGCCCACTCGACTCTTCCAGTCTTTCCTTAAGATACGGTAATGCCCAGGAGGCAGCGACACCCAAAACTGGCCTCGCTCATCCGTGGTGAAAGATGCAACTGTCTGATCTCCCTTTTTCACTTCGAAGGTCATATCGCCCAGCGGTCTTGAATCGGGAACGCCCTGCCTCACCGGCCCTCCCGAAATGTTGTGCAGAGAAATCGATCCTTCGAGACCGGTGTCCGCCCCGGGAGCGGGTGTGGTCTGTGTCTCGCCACCCGCGAGGCAACAAGAAAAAGCGCATAGGATCAGAATTAGTTGGAGCGAGTGATGGTGATTCACGGTGATAGGATAGACGTAAGTGTGATAAATCTACCGCTTAGTCTAACACACAAAGAAAAGGCGCCGTCCAGAGCTTTAGAGGGTTAGGCTGAGCCTTGTTATCGACTCATACTCGTTAGGCAAAGAGGATCTTCTTTTGTCAAAAGATTACATATTTGCAAGGTGTGCAACACGCGAATGTTATTGACGGCGCGCGCAAAAACCGATTGCCTCGCTCTTAGCCGTCTCAGCGAGATGACTGTCAGATCAACAACAACGAAGCCGTTTAATCGGCAAAATCTAGGAGGTCAGAATGTTTAGTCGTCGAAGAGGATTGTTTATCGTTTCCACCGTGGCGCTGCTCGGGGTCGCCTGTCTCGTGCGAGTCGGGCAGGCGCAAAAACCAACTTCAACCAAAGCTCCTGCAGGCCAGCACGCGCGGCTTGCGAGCGGTAAGGCAGTCGTCGGACGCGCGGTCGCATTCGCCGAAACGCGGCCGGTGCGAGAGATCATGGCGCAGGTTGACCAGGTCGACCGCGAACTTCAGAAGGAAGGCGAAGAGATCAATGAATTGAATACGGTCTTCGTGCGCAGACCAAATCCGAATGCGCCGGCCCAAAGAGACGGTGGCTTGCAGAGTTCGTTCGGCCCGGACGGCCACTTCAAGTTGAACATCCCGAGTCCGATCGTCGTCTTCGAGGGCCTGGGTGCTAACGGGTCCGCGCCGCCTGATACGATGGGGGCGGTCGGTCCAAACGATTACGTGCAGATTGTGAATAACACAAGAGTCCAGATCTTTGACAAAAACGGTGTGGCCCGCGGTCCGGCGTTTAATCTGAACACGCTCTTTGCCCCGCTCGGCGGCGTCGCCGCGAACACCAATAATGGAGACGGGCTCGTTCTCTACGATCGGATGGCAAATCGTTGGGTTCTCTCGCAATTTGCCTTTACCAGCTCGGCCACGCCGCCCTACCACCAGCCGATCGCTGTTTCCAAAACCGGCGACCCGACGGGCGAGTACTGGGCCTATGATTTCATCACGCCGGGGGATGAATTTCCGGATTACGGTAAGATCGGAGCCTGGCCGGACGGTTATTACTTCACGGATCGCCAGTTCACGAATGGCGTGACTTACAACGGCTTCGGCGTTTTTGCCTTCGACCGGGCCAAAATGTTGGTCGGCGATTCCACGGCCACCTTTGTTTATTTCAATGCCGGTCCGACTCTGAGCGATTCGTCCTCGGGTATGATTCCGACGGATTACAATGGTCTGACGCCACCGCCGGCCGGCGCTCCGAACGTCTTTTCGGTCTATCTGGATGATGCCTTCGACTCCGTCGACGCACTGCGCTTATTCGACTTCCACGCAGACTTCGCGGTTCCGGGGAACTCGACTTTCATCGAGCGCCCCGAGAGCCCCCTCCCGGTGGCCTCGTTCGATTCGCGGAGTCCAGGTGTCTTGACTGGCGCGCGTAACGAGATCGAAGAACCCCCGCCGGCCGTTGAGGCGGATTACCTAAATGCGATCGGCGACCGCTTGATGCTTCGCCTGCAGTATTTCAACCGAGGAGGCACCGAGACACTGACGACTGTCCAGACCGTGAACTCGGGCATTATTCCTCCTCCCGGCCAAGCCCCCACCGTGGCGGAGTATAGAGCCGGCACCCGTTGGTATGTGCTGGAAAAGACCAGCCCGGGCGCTAACTGGTCGGTTCAGGACCAGGGAACCTATTCGCCCGATTCGACGGAACGGTGGATGGGCAGCTCGGCGGTCGACAACGCGGGGAATCTGGCCGTCGGCTACTCTACGTCCAGCTTGAGTGTAATCCCGTCCATCAACTATGCCGGAAGATTGTTAGGCGATCCGCCCGGCATGCTGGCGCAAGGCGAGGCGTTGCTGTTTGCCGGCACCGGCGTGCAACTCGACACGAGTAGCCGCTGGGGCGATTACAGCGCCATGTGCTTGGATCCCATCGACGACGCGACATTTTGGTATACGACCGAATACTACAGTACCGACGCGACATTCGCTTGGAAGACTAAGGTTGGCGCCTTCAAGTTCCCCGGCACAACCGCGCCCGCCCAAGGCACGCTGAGTGGAACGATTACCGCCTGCGACACTGGCGTCCCGCTCATGGACGCTCTCGTGCAGGTGACAGGTGGTCCTTCGACGGGCTTCTCTTCCGCGACGAAAGCGGATGGCACTTACTCGATGAACTTGTCCCCTGGGAGCTACTCGGCCACGGTCGTCGATCCGGCCCACAATTGCGTCGCGATCGGACCGTTTCCGGTCACGATCACAAACGGCGGCACCACAACCTTGGACAAATGCCTCACTGGCGTCGCCCGCTTCGAGTTTGCCTCCAGTGAGGTCTCCGTCAGTGGCGGCAATGGCAATGGAATCATCGAACCGAACGAGTGTAACAACCTGGACGTGTCTATTCTGAACGATGGTTGCCTGCTCGCCGCCGGGATCACGGCCGTGCTTTCCACGACCACGCCGGAGGTGACCATTAGTCAGCCAAATTCGGCTTATCCGGACACGGCTGAAGGGTCCACCTCGACGAACACAGATCCGTTCCAGGTCAGCACCTCGGCGGCGTTCGTCTGCGGCACCCCCATCGACTTCACCCTCACCGTCTCATTCGCAGGCGGGTCGGCTGTCTTGAACTTCAGCGTCGGAACCTGCACGGCGCCGACTCAGACAGTGAACGGCTCCCTGGATGCGGGGGATCCCGTCCAGGAAGGTCGTTTAGGACGCAATGCCGTGGCGAGCGTTTGCGGCACGGCGAAAGTCTGCCCGGGTATCTTCGGAACCGGCGATCGGCGCTACGATGTCCTGAGCTTTGCAAATGGACCGGGTGCGGCTTGCGTGACCATTACGACCACGGCACCAAATGGATCGACTACTCAGCCAATCATTCCGGTGGCCTACCTGAATAACTATATCCCGCCGACGGTGGGAAACACTGGAACGATCTGCACGAACTATCTGGGCGATCCAGGTGGCAGCCCGAACACCGTGAACAGCTTCTCGGTGGATGTGCCCGCCATGGAAACCCTCCTGGTCGTGGTGGAGGAAGCGAACGCTGCCCAGACTCCGGGCGCACCTTACACCGTGGAGGTCTCCGGCTTGGTCGGGAATGGCGTCGGCCCCGGTCCTTGCGATGGCGGCGGCGGTGAAATTACGCTCTCCGCGACCGTGAAGAAGCAAGTCCAAAGAGGCCAGCGTCTGGTGCAGCTTAGCTGGACCCCGGCGGATGGCGGCACCATAAACATCCTGCGTGACGGTGTGGTAATCCGGACGGTAGCGGACGACGGCCGCGCTCAGGACCGTCTCGGGAGCGGCCCTAGGGAAGTCCACGTTTATCAAGTCTGCGAGACAGACACGGGTACCTGCTCGAACGAAGTAAAGGTCAAAGTCCCCGGTAGCGGCCAATAAAGTTAGGCCATCTTCGCCAGGAGGTCGTCCGATCCGGCCTCCTGGCAGCCTAACGCGGTTTAGGCTTCTTTCGCCGGTTGGAACTGCTTGAGCCGGATGGGGTGCCCTTGGACGAACCCCTCGCCCTGCACGACAGCTTTCTATCACATTTCCCGCCATGCTGCTGTAGCCGCTTCGCTATGCGAAGCGCGGGAGTGGGCACCGTTTCTCCTGAAGCAAATCTTTTCCCGTGTCGCCCACAGGGCGACGGCTACATCGGAAATCATTCGGCTTCATAATCAGCTCCTCGTCTTCGCGCAGCGGAGCAGTCACAGTTCGTTTTCTTCGCTTGAATTGCCTTCTGAATGACCGGAAGTTTTTCCATGCTTACCAAAGATGCTGCAGCCTCCGCCGTCGCGACGCCGCCGATGAAACCGGATTCCGCCCAGACAGCGGCCGCGGCCAAAACTTCGGCTGCAAAATCACTTCAGATTTATATCGACGGAGAATTCTACGATCAGGCTGACGCCAAGGTCTCGGTCTTCGATCACGGTCTGCTCTATGGCGACGGAATTTTCGAGGGCATTCGCTTTTACAACGGCCGGGTTTTCCGGATGCAGGAGCATATGGATCGCCTCTGGGAATCAGCCCGCTCCATCTGCCTCGAGATCCCTATTTCGCGTCAGGAAATGGACGAAGCCTTGCTCGAGACCATCCGCCAAAACGACCTGCGCGACGGTTACGTGCGGCTCATCGTTACCCGCGGCGTCGGCAACCTCGGCCTCAATCCGGCGCAATGTAAGCAACCGAGCGTCATCATTATCGCCTCGACGATCGCGCTCTATCCGGAAGAAGTTTACAAGCGCGGCCTCACCGTGGTGACGGTTGCGACCCGGCGGATGGGTCCGGCGACTCTGAACCCCGCGATCAAGTCGCTCAATTATCTGAACAATGTTCTCGCTCGCATCGAAGCCAATTTGGCGAATGCCGATGAGGCGCTGATGCTGAATGATGCCGGCAACGTCGCCGAGTGCACCGCCGATAATGTTTTCATCGTGAAACGCGGGCAGATCATGACGCCGCCAATTACCGCCGGCGCGTTGCGCGGGATCACCCGTTCGGTCGTTTTCGATATCGCGCAGGAGCTCGGGATTCCGATCTCCGAGCCCGAACTGACCCGCCACGATATCTACATCGCGGATGAAGCGTTCCTTACCGGCACCGCCGCGGAAGTCATCCCGATGATCAAGGTCGACGGCCGCACGATTGGAGATGGCAAGCCGGGTGAGATCACCAACCGCACGATTGCGCGCTTCCGTGAGTTGACACGCGAGAGCGGGACCCCGATTTTTTCGGAGTGACCAGCGCGCGTCGCAAGGAGATCGGACGAGCATCGCGCTCCAGCTGCCGGTTGAATTTTTTCGCCACTTTGTGGTCTAATTGATCAGTCATGCTCTGCGACGTTTGTAAATGCAATGATGCGACGGTTTTTCTGACTCAGATTCTTGAGGGAAAAATGCAGAAGGTGAACCTGTGCGACGCCTGCTCCAAAGAAAAAGGGGTGCAGGATCCGACCGGCTTCGCCCTGGCCGACTTATTGTTAGGCATCGGCGCCGCCGAGGAGATCGAAAAAGGCGCGCCGACCCAGAAATGTCCGGTCTGTGGTTTTACCCAGGCCGATTTCAAAAAGACCGGACGGCTCGGCTGCAGCGAGTGTTACAAAACTTTTTCGGAAGGCCTCGGCACTTTGCTCAAGGCGATGCACAAGGGCACGGAGCATGTCGGCAAGTTGCCGGAACGGGCGGCGCGTCAGGTGAAGCTGAGCGATAAAATGCGCACCCTGAATGATCACCTGGAGAAGGCGGTCGCGGAAGAAAATTACGAGACGGCCGCGACCCTGCGCGACCAGATCAAGCAACTCGAACACGAGATGGCGAGCTAACGATGAAATTTGCCCAAGTCATGTCGAGCGCTGGAGAATGGCTCCGCGGCGAAGGCCCGCATCACCAGGTCGTGGTCAGCAGCCGGGTGCGCCTCGCGCGCAATCTGCGCCACCGTTCCTTTCCGGGCTGGGCGAAAAAGGCGGAGCGCACCCTGATTCTCGAGCAAATCAAGCCGCGCGTCGAAGAGCTGCCGGAAATGCAGGATTCATTTTCCGAGCTGCTCCAGGATCTCTCTGCGCTCGAGAAACAAGTCCTGGTCGAGCGCCATCTCATCAGCCGCGAGCATGCCGCCAAGGGCATCGGCAGCGCGGTCACGATGAATCGCAAGCAGACCCTCAGCATCATGATCAACGAAGAGGATCATCTGCGCATGCAGTCGATTCGCTCCGGGCTGCAATTGAAGAGCGCTTTTAAACTGGTCGACAAAGTCGACAGCACCCTCGAAGGCAAACTCGACATCGCCTACGACGAGCGCCTCGGCTACCTCACCGCCTGCCCGACCAATGTCGGCACCGGGATGCGCGCCTCCGCCATGCTCCATTTGCCTGGCCTCGTTCTGAGCGACCTGATTAACCAGGTCATCCAGGCGGTAAACAAGATCGGCCTCGCCGTTCGCGGTCTCTACGGGGAGGGAACAGAAGCGATGGGCAACCTCTTCCAAATCTCGAACCAGACCACCCTGGGCGAAAAAGAAGACGAGATCATTTCCCGCCTAACGAAGGTGATCGAGACCATCATCGAAAAAGAGCACGACGCTCGCCAGATGTTGATTCAGAAAAAACCCGATACTCTCTGGGACCAAATCGGGCGGGCATACGGTGTGCTTACCTATGCACATGCGATGACCTCGAAGGAGGCGCTTAACTTGCTTTCCGTTATGAAACTCGGCGTAGATCTCGGTGCCTTCCCGGAGGAGCGCCGTCTCCCGATCGACGAGCTCTTCATCGAGACGCAACCGGCCCACCTCCAGAAGACATCGCAGCAGAAACTCAACGCAGAAGAACGCGACTTCCTGCGCGCCGAAATTATCCGCGGTCGTTTGAAACTCTTTCCCAAACCTGATATGGGTAAAGTGGCGCGGGAGCCCGACGACACGCCTTCCGAGTCCAACCACAATGAATAATTTTACACCGCGGGCACAGCAGGTTCTGGCGCTGGCCCGGAAAGAAGCGGACCGCTTCAACCATAATTACGTCGGCACCGAACATCTCCTGCTCGGGCTGATCAAGCTCGGCCAGGGCGTCGCCGTCAACGTGCTCCAGAAAATGGGGCTCGATCTCGAGACCGTCCGGATGGAAGTCGAGAAACAGGTCGGCTCCGGTCCGGAGACGAAGATGGTCGGCAACATCCCTTACACTCCGCGGGTCAAGAAAGTTCTCGCGCTGGCCGGTAAAGAGGCCCGCGCTCTCAATCATTCCTACGTCGGCACCGAGCACATTCTGCTCGGCCTCCTCCGCGAGGGAGAAGGCGTCGCCGCCCGCGTCCTCAAAAGTCTCGAAGTCGATATCGAACGCACCCGCAACGAGATCCTCAAGGAACTCGACCCGAACTTCACCCCGCCGGAAAACGATCCCGAGATGGGCGCCACCGGGGAGCCGTCCTCGGGTAAAAAAGATGTCAAAACTCCCGCGCTGCGCGCCTTTGGGCGCGACCTGACCGATCTCGCGAAAAAGAGCGAGCTCGACCCCGTCATTGGCCGGCACAACGAAATCGAGCGCGTCATCCAGGTGCTCTGCCGCCGGACGAAAAACAATCCGGTATTGTTAGGCGAAGCCGGCGTCGGCAAAACCGCCATCGTCGAAGGTCTCGCCCAGGAAATTGCCAGCGGCAATGTGCCGGAGCTCCTGCGCGACAAAAAAGTCATTACTCTTGACCTCGCTTTGATGGTCGCGGGCACGAAATATCGCGGTCAGTTCGAAGAGCGAATCAAGGCGGTGATGGACGAGATTCGGCGTTCCAAGAACGTCATCCTCTTCATCGACGAGCTGCACACCATCGTCGGCGCCGGTTCCGCGGAAGGTGCGATGGATGCCTCCAACATCATCAAGCCCGCGCTCAGCCGGGGCGAGTTGCAGTGCGTCGGCGCGACTACGCTCAACGAGTATCGCAAATACATCGAAAAAGATGCCGCCCTTGAACGCCGGTTCCAGACGGTCAAGGTCGAGGCGCCGACGGTTGATGAAGCGATCCTCATTTTGAAAGGTCTGCGCCCGAAATACGAAGCGCACCACAAGGCCAAACTCACCGACGAAGCCCTCGAACAGGCGGTCAAACTTTCCGAGCGTTACATCACCGGCCGGTTTTTGCCGGATAAGGCGATCGACGTCATGGACGAAGCCGGCGCCCGCGCCCGGATCAACGCCATGACCCGTCCGCCCGACGTGAAGGAAATCGAGAAACAAATCGAAGAGATCCGGGTCGAGAAGGAAGCCGCGATCAAGGCGCAAGATTTTGAAAAAGCCGCCGCCCTCCGCGACAAGGAGAAGCAGGCCAAGGAAAAATTGGAACGCATCCTCGGCGAATGGCGCGAGCAGCGGGAAGAAAAAGAAGTGCTCGTGACCGCCGAGGACATGATGCACATCATCTCGAA
>JBBPZS010000076.1:0-45656 GCA_038198605.1 Chthoniobacterales bacterium
CCGACGCGCGGTTGGTTCTCGCCCGGTTTCGTTCTCATTTTTTCGGAGGCCGGGCGGCCAGTGAAAGTTCGATGATGCGGACGCAGAGCTGCGGATAGGAGATGCCGGCGACGGCCGCGGCATCGGGGAGCAGGCTGGTCTCGGTCATCCCTGGAATGGTGTTGATCTCGAGGACGGACGGCTCGTTCCGCGGCGAGAGCATGATGTCGACCCGGCAATAAACCTTCAGGCCTAACGAACGGGTGGCGAGCAAAGCGAGGTCCTGGATTTTACTCGTGAGATCGCCCGGGATCTCGGCCGGGCAGACATGCTGCGCGCCGCCGCCGCCCTGCGGATTGAGGAAGGGATACTTGTCGTTGAAATCGTAAAAGCCGCTCTTCGGGATGATCTCGAGCACGGGCAGGGCGAGATCGCCGAGCACGCCGATGGTGAGCTCGCGTCCGGGGATGAATTGCTCGATCAGGAGTTCGTTGTCGTATCTGGCGGCGGCGGCGAGGGCGGCGGCGACGGCGGCTTCTTCCTTGACGATGTAAACGCCCACAGTCGAGCCCTGGCGGGGCGCCTTGATCACGTAAGGCAGCGGCAGGTTCGGCTGCTCACCGGCGCGGATGATCTCCCACGCCGGAGTGGCGACCCCGTGTTGGCTGAACTTTTGTTTGGAAGAGATTTTGTCGAACGCGAACCAGCTTTCTTCGACGCCTTCGCCGGTGTAGGCGACTCCGCGATCCTGCAGGATTTTCTGCACCTGGCCGTCCTCGCCGAAGGTGCCGTGGAGGGCGATGAAGGCCAGCTCGATGTCGTTAGGCAGAACGACATCGGCATTCTCGACGTCGATTTCCGTGACCTCTGCGCCTAACGAGCGGAGAGCCTTGGCCACGCCCGCGCCGGTGGCGAGAGAGACCTTGCGCTCCGCGCCCGGGCCGCCCATGAGGACGGCGATTTTTTTCCTGAGCAACGTGGTCATAAATCCCTCCGGGGAGCACGGGCTGTCAGCCCGTCGGCTGCCGGGAGTTTCCCGGCAGCTTCTCGGCAATTCGCGTGCTCGAAATTTTCCGGCGGGCGCGGACTCCAGCCAAGGCAGGTGCCCGGGAGACTCCCGGGCACGACGGGGTGGCACCCCGTGCTCCCCGGAAGAATGCTCGCCGCATCTTTCATGAATTCTCTCCCACGATTTGCACTTCGGTTTCGAGCTCGACGCCTCGCTCTTTCCGCGCCGTCGCCTGGATTTGTCCGATTAGTTCCAGGACTTCGTCGGCGGTGGCGGCGCCTTCGTTGACGATAAAATTTCCGTGCACTTCCGAGACCCGCGCATCGCCGACGCGAGAACCTTTCAAGCCGAGTTCATCGACCAGTTTGCCGGCCGGGCAGACGGCTGGGTTCTTGAAAATGCAGCCGGCACTCTTCGCCGGCGGCTGAGTCGTGCGCCGTTTTTCCTGCGAGGCGTCCAATCGCCTAACGATCTCTTCGGGGGTTGATTTCTCGCCGCGGAAAACGGCGGAGACGGCGAAATTCTGCTCGAGCGAGGGAACGTGGCGGTAATGCACCTCCAGCTCGGCCGGAGTTCTTTCGTGCGCGATACCTTCGCGGTCGAGATAACGCACCCTAACGACCTGGTCGAAGGTCTGTACGCCCATCGCCCCGGCGTTCATGCGCAGGCCGCCGCCGACCGAGCCGGGGATTCCTTCCATCCATTCAAAGCCGCCGATCCCGGCCGCCTTTCCGGCAAAGGCAATCTGCTTCAGCTTCGCTCCTACGCCGGCCGTGACTTCGAGACCATTCGTTTCAACTTTGTCGAACTCGGCGCCGCTCGGATGAACCACGACACCGCGAATCCCACCCTCGCGCACGAGTAAATTCGAGCCACGGCCGATGACGAAGAGCGGCAGATTTTCGCGTCGGCAAAACCGGATCAGTTTCGCGAAAGCTTCCTCGGTTCTCGGTTCGACCCAGAACTGCGCCGGACCGCCCACCCGCAAGGTGGTGTGTTTCGCGAGTGGCTCGGCCAGGCGGACTTCGCCCTTCGGTCCGACGATTTCCTTCAATCGTTCCGCGATGACCAGCTCGGCTGCAAGCTTGGCCAACTGCTCATGCACGTTGCCTGCGCCGAGGCTAAGGACGAGATCGCCCTCGAGCAGCATCTGCCCGAGATCGCCATGCAACCGGTCGAGCCGCGGCTGATAGGAGACGGCCCGATGACCGTGCTGCGAGATCGCGTCCGCAATCGTTTGCCCGCTCACCCCCGGCAAAGGGGCTTCGCTCGCCGCGTAGACGTCAGTGATCACGACCTGGTCGGCGTCATCAAAGGCCGCGCCGAAATCATGCTGCAACGCTTTCGTGCGGGAATAGCGATGCGGCTGAAACATGGTCAGGACGCGTTTGCGCCCGGCCGAGCGGGCGGTCGCGAGGGTGGCCCGGATTTCGGTTGGGTGATGCGCGTAATCGTCGACCAAAAGAAAGCGGTCGCTTTGATATTTGATCTCAAAACGGCGTCGGGCGTGGCGAAAAGTGCCTAACGACTTGGCGATTTTCGCGAAAGGAATTCCGAGCTCGGTCGCGAGCGCGATGACGCCGAGCGCATTGCTGACATTGTGTTTGCCGGGCACGCTGAGGGTGGCGTCGCCCAGTTTTTCTTCGCCTCGCTGCACGCAGAAAGTGGCGGCGAAGTCGTGCAGTTCGATCCCGGTCGCGCGGTAGCGCGCCTTCTCACCGAACCCATAGGAAACGGTTCGCGCGTGTTTCCCGCAAACTCGCGGGGCATGCAGATCGTCGGCGCAATAAAAGACAGTGCCCTTGGTCTGACGCAGCAACTTGTCGAAGACCTCTTCGATCGCCGCCATGTCCTTGTAGTAATCGAGATGTTCTTCCTCAACGTTGAGGATGAGAGCGTGCTCCGGTTGAAAAAGCTGGAGGGTGCCGTCGCTCTCGTCGCCTTCCGCGACAAAATATTCGCCGCGCTCATCCCAATGCGCATTGCTCCCGAGAATCGGGATTTCCGCGCCGACGTAATGCGACGGATGCAGGCCGCCGCCGCGCAGGACGTGCGCCGCCATCGCGGTCGTGGTCGTCTTGCCATGCATCCCGCCGATGATGATGCCGCGTTTGCCAAGCATGATGGCGGCGAGCGCCTCGGCCCGGCGAATGGTCGGGATCTTCCGCTCCCGGGCCGCGACCAGGATCGGGTTGTCGTTCTTGATGGCGGAAGAGAAAACGATCAGCTCAGCGCCTTCCGCATCCTCGGCCCGGTGCGGCGAGGAAAAACGCAGGCCGAGCTGGGCCAGACGTTGCGTTTCCTGGGTTTGCGCTTTGTCCGAGCCGCGGACCTCGTGCCCGAGCTCGAGGAGGAGCGCAGCGATGCCGCTCATCCCGCTGCCGGCGACACCGATGAGGTGGATCGCGTGACGTTCCGCGGTCAGGAATTTAGGCAGATCAGGCAGCAACGGCATCATTCGGCTGGCTATATTTTTCCATCGTTTCGACGACCAAAGCGGCCGCGTTTTTCGGCGCGAGCCCTTCGGCGTTGGCCGACATGCTGCGAAGGGTGACGGGATCAATCAGGAGGTCGCGGATCTTCTGCGCGAGAGTGTCGCCGGTCAGCTCCGCTTCCCTGACCAGAAGCGCGGCTTTTGCCCTGGCGAAAATCTCGGCGTTGCGCGTCTGGTGATCGTCCGCTGCGTAGCGATAGGGAACGAGGAGTGCGGGCAGGCCGAAGGTTGCCAGTTCGGCCAGACTGGCCGCGCCGCTCCGGGCGATGGCGAAATCGGCCGCGCTGTAAACGTCCTCCATCTGGTGGTGAAAGGCGGCGACGAAAGCCGGGATATTTTCGCGCCGGTAATTATCCTCCAGCAGGCGCGCATCGCGGCTCCCGGCGAGATGAATGACCTGGAGCGCGACACCTTGGAGCGCGGGCATGGCCTTGATCAGCGCCTGGTTGATCCCGCTCGCGCCCTGGCTCCCGCCCATCACGAGCAACGTGGGTTTGCCCGGCTCGAGGCCGAGTTTCGCGAGCGCTTCCTGGTGACCGATCCGGCGCAGAGTGGAACGAATCGGCGTGCCGGTAAATTCCGTCCGGGCCTTGGGGAAAAAAGCGGCGCATTCCTGGAAACCGAGGAGGACGGCGCGGACAAAGCGCGCGGTGTGGCGGTTGGCCTTACCGGGGAAGGCGTTCGATTCGTGGATGAAGGTCGGGATCCCGCGCATCCGCCCGGCAATGACCGGCGCGGTCGAAGTGAAACCGCCCATCCCGAGCACGACGTCCGGCTTGAACTTGCGAAAAATCTCGCGGCAAAGAGAAAGACTCTCGTTGAATCGCCTAACGAACGCGAGAATGGCCGGGGAAAAAGGCGAGGGGAGAGCGACGGTCGGAAGTTTCTCGAAACGAAACTCGATTCGGCCTTCGGCCGCGAGGGTGTCGATCTCCTTCTCGGAAATGAAGAGCAGCACCTCGTGCCCGTGTTCCCGCAGCACTTCGGCAACGGCGAGACCAGGAAAGAGATGCCCGCCTGTTCCTCCACATGCGATCACGGCATTCATGAGGCGAGCCCCCCATTACGCTCGGCGGCTGACTCCGGGTAGCGCACGCGTCTCGCGTGCTGGCGACGGCGTCTCGCCGTCGCGGACTTTCCGACAGAGCGGGAGTTCACCCTAACGATTTCGCTGCGAGAGAAAGTTCGTCGCGGTGAGACACCGCGACCAGCACACGAGACGTGTGCGCTACCCAGAGATTGCGTTCCCAGTTTCATCAGATTCGTGGGGTCCCCCGGGCGCGGAGCGCCATTTCCCGCCTCGGCGCGGGCTCGAGCACGCCCTGTCGGTAGATATTCAAGAGAAGCCCAACCGCGAAAAGTGCCACCACAAGATTCGAGCCGCCGTAACTGACGAAGGGCAGGGGCAGGCCTTTGTTTGGCAAAAGCGAAGTCACAACTCCGATGTTGATCGCGGCCTGGAACGCAATCAGCGAAACGATCCCGCTCGCCAGGAGCATGCCGAAGCGGTCGCGGGCGTGGAGCGCAATCGTCAGCCCGCAGATGATGATAAGAACGAAAAGAAAAACGACGAGGAGGCTGAAGCGCAGGCCGAGTTCCTCGCCCACGATCGGGAAAATGAAATCGGTGTGGGCGTAGGGCAGGTAGGACATTTTTTGCCGGCCATTCCCGAGCCCGAGACCTTCGATCCCGCCGCTGCCCCAGGCGATCAGAGCCTGCAACTGCTGCAGGCCGGCGGTCAGTTTGTATTGTTCGGGATGGAGAAAGGCCATGAGACGGCCGTTTCGTTCCGCGATATGAGTCGCGAGATAAAGAATGGTGCCGACTCCGCCTAACGACAGGGTGCCGAGGAGGACGAGGTTCGTCCCGGCGATGAACATGACGACGAAGGTGGTCGCGCCGATCAGCACCGTCGTCCCGAGATCGACCTCGGTGATGATGAGGGAGAGGAGCAGACTGACGATCGCCATCGGAAAGATGAATCCGCGCAAGACCCTGCTGCTTTCCTTTTCATAGCGGGCAAACCAAAAGGCGAGAAAGAAGACGGCCGCGAGTTTGGCGAACTCGGAGGGCTGACAGGTGATGCCGTGGAACTCGAGCCAGCGCCAGGAGCCGTTGATCTTGTGCCGGAAGGGCGGGAGAAAACAAAGCGCCAGCCCGACGAGGGAGAGGGCAAACCAGATCGCCCAGGTTCTTTGCCAGAAATGGTAATCGATCAGGGCGGCGGCGGTGCAGGCGACGAGACCGATCCCGAGCCACATCGCGTGGCGGCGAAGGAAATAGTAAACGTCGTTGTGACTATCGCGGGCGAAGGCGCCGGTGCTGAAAAGGATGACGATGCCAATGGCCAACAGTCCCAGGACCGCAAGAAACAGGATGTAGGCACTCTTCCGTTGCATCGTCGGGGTTCGTTCTCGTTAGTCTGATTTCGCCTTGCTGCTGGCCGCGGCCGGGAGGTGCAGTTTTTGTCCGATCTGCAGTTTGCGCGGGTCGGTGATTTGATTGAGCTCGAGCAGATCGGCTTCCGAGACTTTCAAGTGGCGCGCGATCGTGACCGGGTTGTCGCCCTTTACCACGGTGTAGATTTTGCCGGAATCGAGCACCGCCGGAGTGGTGATGACTTCTTTGCTGTGCTCGGCGGCTTTGGCTGGCGCCTTGGCTTCGGTCCGGACCGGCACTTGGGCTTCGCTCTTCACCGCCACCTTCGTTACTTCGTTAGGCTCGGCCGCTGCCGGTTCCTCGGTCGCAATCGCCGGAGCGGCGGCGGGCGTCGCCAGCGCTTCCGGCGCATTGGCGGTCGCCATCGTTTCGTGTGTCTTGATGGTGTTGAAGGCGATGATCCCGGCCACGGCGACGATGTGGAGGACAAGGACGATGAGGAGCGCGCGCGACAATTTCATGTTCGGCTCCGCCATCTGTTCGTAATCCATTCCGTCGGGCAGACCGAGGGAGCGGGAGCGGCGCGCAGTCGCGGCCTGGAGTTTCTTTCGTTTCAGGATGGATGGCATTTTCATAGTATTGGGTCGGGCAGGCCGCGCACAATGGCGCGGAATTGGTCGCCGCGGTCGGCGTAACTCTTGAACATGTCGAAGGAGGAGGTGCCGGGAGAAAAGAGGACGATCTCGCCGTCGCGGGCGGCGGCCTGACCGCGCTCGACGGCCGCACTAAGCGAGCTCACCACCTCGCATTCGGTCGCCTCGCGCCAGTCGTGCGCGATCCGGGCACCGATCTCGCCAATGAGCACGGCGTGCCGCACTTTGCGCGCGACGAGTGGAGCGATGGAATCGAAGGCAAAGCCTTTGTCCTTGCCGCCGGCGATGAGGACGATTGGTTTGGTTGTGCTCAAGAGCGCTTTCTCGAGCGCATCGAGATTGGTCGCTTTCGAATCGTTGATGTAATCGACGCCCGCGATCGCGCGGATGAATTCGAGCCGGTGTAACTGGGCGCGGTAGGCGCAGAGCGGCGGCACCATTGCTTCGAAGGAAAGACCGCGCGCCCGCCCCACCGCGAGCGCGGCCATCATGTTCTCGGCGTTGTGCGGACCGCGCAGTTGCGCCTGGGCCAGGTTAAGGACCGGCTGTTGCCGGTAAACGATCCAGCCCTCGCCTAACGAAAAATCGCCGTCGTTCGTCCAGGCGCTGAAAGTGGTGACGCGCGCCTTTAGCCCCGGCAGATCTTCCGCGACATTGATCACCGCGGTGTCGTCGGCGGTCTGGTTTTCGAAAATGCGCAGCTTGGCCGCGCGATATTCGCGGATCGACGGGTAACGATCGAGGTGGTCGGGGGCAAAGTTGAGCCAGACCGTGATCTCGGGGTGAAATTCGCGGATCGTCTCGAGCTGGAAGGAGCTGACTTCGACGGTGAGGACGACGTAGTCCTCCTTCTCGCGCGCGGCTTCGACGAGCGGCTTGCCGATGTTGCCGCAGGCGACGGTGCGCTGGCCGCAGGCATTGAGCATTTGCGAGATCAATTCCGTCGTTGTCGTCTTGCCGTTGGTCCCGGTGATGCCGATGACCGGCACTTCGCAGAATTGCCAGCCCAGCTCCAGTTCCCCGATCGTCGGGATGTTCTTGCGGGAAAAATTTCGCCCTAAAGGCAACTCGGGATCGATCCCCGGGCTGAGCACACCGAGATCGTAAACCGCCGGATCCTCTTCCGCCGCCGGACCGCAAAGCATGTAAACGCCCTTCGCCCGCAACGGATCGAGCCCGGCCAGTTTTTCCTCGGGGGCGCTGTCGAGCATCGTCACTTTCGCGCCCTCTTCCGCGAGCAGAAGTGCGGCGGCTTTCCCGCTCCGCCCCGCGCCCAGGACCGCGACTTTTTTGTTTCCGTAGTCGGGTTTCATCGGGTTGCGCTGTAGACGTTTCGCAGAGCGAAACGTCTACAGGGCGTGCTTCGACTAACGGAATAGTAGTGCTATCGATCATCGCAGTTTCAGGGTGGCGAGGCCGAGGAGGGCGAAGACGATCGAGAGAATCCAGAAGCGGACGATGACGGTGTTTTCCTTCCAGCCGCTGAGCTCGAAGTGATGATGAATCGGCGACATGGCGAAGAGCCGTTTGCCGGTCAGCTTGAAACTCAAAACTTGGAGGATAACGGAGACCGCTTCGATGACGAAGACGCCGCCCACGACGGCGAGGAGAAGCTCCTGTTTACAACAAATCGCGACCACCCCAATCATGCCGCCGATCGCAAGCGAGCCGGTGTCGCCCATAAAGACTTTGGCCGGGTGGCAATTGAACCAGAGAAAGCCGAGGCCGGCGCCGACCATCGCCGCGCAGACGACCGCGAGCTCGCCGGAAAAGGGATAAAACGGAACCTGGAGATACTGCGCGATGCGAAAATTTCCGGCGGCGTAGGCGAGGAGTGCGTAGGCAAACGCGACCGTGATCGTGCAGCCGATGGCGAGCCCGTCGAGGCCGTCGGTCAGGTTCACCGCGTTCGAGGCGCCGACGATGATGAGCGCGAAAAAGAAGAAGGTGAAGATGCCCATGTTCACGATCACGGGCAGCTTGTAGAAGGGCAGGTAGAGCGAGCGCGCCTGCACTTCGATGAGTGGGTTGAGAAGAAAAAATGCGGTGACGATGCCGGCGAGAGCGATCTGGAAAACAAGCTTCAACCGCCCACTGATTCCGTCCGATTTTTTCCTGGTGACCTTCAGGTAATCATCCACGAAGCCGAGGATGCCGAGGTAAACCATGCAGAAAATAACGAGCCAGACGAAGGGGTTATCGGGACGCGCCCAGGCGACGGAAGCAACCACGACCGAGCCGATGACTAGCACGCCGCCCATCGTGGGAGTGCCCTGTTTGCCGCCGTGCAATTCCGCGAGGTGCCGCACTTCGGCGGCGGTCCGAATCGGCTGCCCGACTTTGAGCGAGATCAGTTTGCGGATGACGAAATTGCCGAAAAGAAGCGAGATCGCGAAGGCGGTGATGGCCGCAAGGACGGCACGGAAGGTGACGTAATAAAAAACGTTGAAGCCTTTGAAGTCTTCCGTCAGGCGATGCAGATAAAACATCATGACGCGCAGTGGCTCTCCAGCTGGCGTTTGGCGAATTCTTCCAGGACGCGCTCGGTCCGGGCGGCGCGGCTGCCCTTGATCAAAACGAGATCGCCCGGGCGCGCGGCGTTGCAGAGGAAGTCGGCGACCTCCTCGGCCGAAGCGAGCTCCTGGCTTTTCTCCAGCCCGGCCGCGCGCGCGCCGGCCGCGATCTCGGCCGATTCCTTGCCTAACGAAATGAGATGATCGATGCCTAACGACGCCGCGGCGGCGCCGACTTCGCGGTGGCCGCGGGCGGATTCGGCTCCGAGCTCGGCCATTTGCCCGAGGACGGCGATGCGCTGCCCCTCGGTCTCGAGCTCGGCCAGGGTGCGGAGGGCGGCCTTGGTCGAGTCGGGGTTGGCGTTGTAGCTGTCGTCGATGAACTGGACGCCGTGGATGTTCTTGATTTGCAGCCGCGCCTTGGTCACGGGGGCGGCGGCGAGCCCGGCGGCGCATTGCTCGAGCGACAATCCGAAAACGCGACCGGCGGCGATGGCGAGCAAGGCGTTCTGCACCATGTGCAAACCGGGCACCGGCAAGACGGCGTGGCAACGATGCGCGCCTTCCAGGATGGTGAACTCCGCGCCTTCCGCCGTTTGAACAATTCCCCGCGCCTGCACTTCGCCGCAGTCGATGCCGGCGAAGATGACCCGGGCCGAGGTGCGTTTTGCGATGGCGTCGGCAAATTCATCGCTTCGGTTCAGAATCAGCGTGCCCGCCGCGCCTAACGCCGCCGCGAGCTCGCCTTTTTCCTGCGCGATCGCTTCGCGCGTGCCCATGAACTCGAGATGGGCGATGCCGATGTTGGTGATGATGGCCACGTCCGGGCGCGCCAATTGCGCGAGAGGCGCGATCTCGCCCGGATGATTCATCCCGATCTCCCAGACGCCAATTTGGTCGGCCGCGGTGGCCTCGAGCATGGTGCGGGGCAGGCCGACGTGGTTGTTGAAATTGCCTTCGGTTTTCGTGACCCGGAAGCGGTGCCCGAGGACGGAGGCGGTGAAATCCTTCGTGCTCGTCTTGCCGTTGCTCCCGGTGATGGCGACGACTTTCATGCCTAACGAGCGACGGTATTTTGCCGCGATCTGCTGATAGGCCACGAGGGTGTCGGCAACCCGGAGGAGTGAAAAGTCAGGACCTGGTTTGCCGGTCCATATCGTTTCCACGATCGCGCCAGAGGCGCCGCGCTGCATCGCCTGCTCGACAAATTTGTGCCCGTCGAAATTATCGCCGCGGAGAGCGACGAAGAAATCGCCCGGCTGCACCGTGCGCGAGTCGGTGCTGACTCTCGTGATGAGGCGGTCGCCCTGTCCGTTTTGCGGTTGCGCCCCGGCGAACTGCGCGATCTGAGCAAGCGACGTCGGATTCATGTTGTAGACGCTTCGCTCTGCGAAGCGCGAGTTTGCGCACACGCTGGCACATTGGATTCCGGCGACGCGCAGACTCGCGCCTCCCAGAGGGAGGCGTCTACAAACGGCTGCGTCCTCGTCAGGCTCTGCATTAGAATTCCAGCGGCCGGTTTTCCAGGGCGCGCATCGCCATCTGGCGGTCGTCGAAAGGGATCGTGTGATCGGCGAATTCCTGGTAGGTCTCGTGCCCTTTCCCGGCGATCAGAATGATGTCGCGCGGCTGAGCAAGGGCGATGGCGTGGGCAATCGCTTCCGCGCGATCGGGCACGGCCTCGTAATTCTCCGAGCGAAAACCTTTTTTCACATCGGCGATGATGGCGAGAGGATCTTCCTTCCGCGGATTATCAGAGGTGATGATGCTGTAGTCGGCGTTTTGATCGGCCACCCGGCCCATCAGCGGCCGCTTCGCCTTGTCGCGATCGCCGCCCGCGCCGAAGACGACGATGAGGCGGCGCGGTCCGAGCTCGCGCAGGGTCTTGAGGACGTTGAGGAGCGCGTCGTCGGTATGGGCGTAATCGACGAAGACCTGGAACTGGCGTTTCGCCGGGACCATCTCGAGACGGCCGGGGACCTGGGGCGACTTGGCCAGGCTGAGAACGGCTTCGCGCAGGCTCACGCCTAACGAGTTGGCGGCGGCGAGCGCGGCCATCGCGTTCATGACGTTGAAACGGCCGATGAGCGGGACGCGGACGAGGTAAATTTTGCCCCGGGCATCGAGCTGGAAAGAGGTGCCGCTGAATTCGGCGCGGTAATTGGAAGCGCGAAAATCGGCCCGCGCGCTCATGCCATAGGTGATGACCGGGACGTCGTCGCCGAGGCGTTTCACGAGCTGCTCGCCGTAGCGGTCGTCGAGGTTGATGACCGCCGTCGCCTCTTTTTTGTTCGGCTGGTTTTTTAAGCCGGTAAAAAGCTGCGCCTTCGACTCGAAATAATTTTCCATCGTCTGATGAAAATCGAGGTGGTCCTGGGTGAGATTGGTGAAGACGGCGACGTCCCATTCCAGGCCGCGGGTGCGCTGCTGCGCGAGGGCGTGCGACGAGACCTCCATCATCGCCGCCTTGCAGCCGGCCCCGGCCATTTGCGCGAGCATTTCCTGGAGATCGAGCGACTCCGGGGTGGTCCGGGTGGCGGGCAGGATGCGCTCGCCGATTTCGTAACGCACCGTTCCGATCAGCCCGCTGCGGAGCCCGGCGTTTTCACAGACGTGCTTGAGCAGGAAGGTGGTGGTGGTCTTGCCGTTGGTCCCGGTGACCCCGGCCATCTTCAGGCGCAGCGCGGGATTTTTGAAAAAGGTGAACGCCAGGTCGGCCAGCGCGACCCGGCTATCCGCGACCACGATGGAGGTGGCGCGGGAATGCGACTCCGGGCGTTCCACCACGATCGCCGACGCGCCTCTCTCGATCGCCTGTTCGGTGAATTTGTGGCCATCAACATGGGCGCCGCGGACCGCGACGTAGAGGCCGTTTTTTTGCACCCGGCGCGAGTCGTAAAAGATGCCGTCGACCTCGCGGTCGAGCGGCCCGAGGACTTCCTGCACCGGAATGGAGTCTGCGAGAATTTTGAGCTGCATGAGGCGTGAACACGCGAGGCGGGGGAAGCTAACGGGCATTAGTTAAGGCGACTCGTCCGGCCGGGGTTTGCGTTTCAATTTCCTCATGCGGCTCAAGATCGAGATAGCGCGCCGCCTGTTCCGCGACGCGGGAAAAAATGGGTCCGGCGACGGTGCCGCCGTAATTGAGATTGGGGTCCTTGGTATGGGCGTCGTCGAGGACGACGAGGGCGACAAAAGCCGGGTTTTCCGCAGGAAGAAATCCGCTGAAGGAAACGACGTATTTGTTTTTCTCGTAACCGCCCCCCGGGGCGGCCTTTTGCGCCGTGCCGGTCTTGCCAGAAATAATAAAGCCAGGCACGGCGGCCTCGACCGCGGTCCCGCCTTTTCTCACCACCCCGCGCAGGGCGAGGGCGATCTGAGAGGCGGTCTCGGGCGAGATCACTTGCCTAACGATCGTCGGCCTGAGGTTGCCGGAGACGTTGCCCTTTTCGTCGATGACGGTTTTGACGATGCGGGGCTGAACCAGTTTGCCGCCGTTCGCGATCGTGGCCATTGCCATCAACATTTGCAGAGGCGTGACCCCGACTTCCTGGCCCATCGGGATGCGGGTGATGGAAATCTTGCTCCAGCTCCGCGGCGGATGAACCATCCCGCGAATTTCACCCGGGAGCTCGATCCCAGTGCGATCGCCAAAGCCGAAGCGGCGGATGTATTCGTAGAACTTCTGTTCGCCCAGCATCATCGCCAGTTTGGCCGCGCCGATGTTGCTCGAGTGAATGAGAACATTCTGCACGCTGAGATCGCCGTAACCTTTGTGGCCGTGATCGTGGAGCGGGCGGCCGAAGATGTTCCAGACCCCGTTCTCGCAGAAGACCATCGAGTCGAGGTTGACCTTGCCTTCGTTGAGCGCGGCGGCCGCGGTCACGATTTTGAAAGTCGAGCCCGGCTCCATCATGTCGATGATGGCGCGGTTTTTCATCTGCTCCGGCTTCGCTTCGGAGCGGAGGTTGAGGTCAAAGTTAGGCCGGTTCGCCATGGCCAGAATCTCGCCCGTCTGCGGCCGCATCAGGATGATGGTGGCCTTGGCCGGGGTGTACTCCTTCATGGCGGCGTCGAGTTCGTTCTCCACGATGGTCTGCAATCCCATGTCGATCGTGAGGTGGACCTGGCAGCCGTTGCGCGAGGCTCGCTCCAGCCCGCGGTAGAGGACGATTTCGTCACCTTTCGCGTCGTGCTCGATGTAACGATAACCGTCCTCCCCCCGCAGATACTGGTCCATCGACGCCTCCACGCCCTGGATCCCTTTCTGATGAAAATCGGAGAAACCGATGACGTGGCAGAGCATCGGCCCGTTGGGATAAACCCGGACCGTCCCGCGTTCGCAGCGGATGCCGCGCAGTTTCTCTTGCTGCAAGGTTTTCTCGAGCACGCGGGCGTCGGCGTCGGGCACTTCGCGTTTCAGGACGATATAAGGCCGGCGACTCGCGATCTTTTCCGCCACTTCGTTAGGCGGAAGCTCCAGGCTGCGGGCGAGAATCGGGACGAGGGCCTCGGGATTGGTGATGAGAGTGCCGTCCGCCACCACCGTCGCGACCGGGACATTTTGCGCGAGCACCGCATTCCCGGTGTCATAGATCGCCCCGCGCTCTGCCGCGATGACGGTGCGTCCAATATTTTTCTCCGCCGCCTTTTGGCTGTAGTAATCGTGCATCACCAGCTGGAGATAAATCAGCCGATAAGAAAAGATGCTGAAGAGGAGCGCGAAGAAAACGCAGACCAATGCGCAGCGGGTTCGTCCATTCCATTTCATGGGCGGCCGCCTCGCTGGTTGACGACGGCCTGAACCTCGTCCTCGCCCCCGGGACGGGTCGAGCTATTTAGCCTAACGATACTCTGCTCCGTGATCGGGATCATTTGGAGGTAGCCCTCTTTCAGGCGCCGTTGCAGGGCGGTCCGGGAAGTGAGCGCCGCGATCTGGACCTTTGCGTCCTCGTTCTGGGTGCGAGTGGCGATCAATTCCTGCTCGAGCGCGCGACGTTGCACGCCTTGGTGATGGAGCTGGACCGTGAGGTAGACGTAGCTCAGCCCGGTCGCAGCGAGGAAAGCGACGATCACGATCCAGCGCGCGAGGGCGGGAGCGTCGATCGGGTTGAAATTTTTCCGCCGGCGCCGATTCATCCGATCCTTTCTGCGACCCGCAGCTTGGCACTGCGGGAACGCGGGTTGGCCCGTTGCTCGACCGCATCGGGCTCGATTGGTTTCGAGGTGATGAGGCGCAGGGAATAATCCGGATTCGGGCGCGGCTCCGGCCACTCCGGCCGGTCGAGCCATTCCCGGCTGCGGTCGCGAAAGAAATTTTTCACGATCCGATCCTCGAGCGAATGAAAGGTGATCACGGCAATGCGGCTGCCAGGCTCGAGCCGGGTGATGAGGGCAAGCAAACCTTCCTCGAGTGCGCCCAATTCGTCGTTCACTTCCATCCGCAACGCCTGGAAGACCTGCGTCGCCGGGTGACGGCGCCCGTGGCGGCCGACGATCTTTTCAACGGCCTTAGCCAGAGTGAGTGTTTCGCGAAAAGGCGTTTCCTTGCGCAGTTTTACGATCTGGCTGGCGATGCGGCGCGCCGCCGGCTCTTCGCCCAGCTCGCGGAAAATATTGGTCAGCTCTTCTTCGGTGTAGCTGTTGACCACTTCGGCCGCGGTCAGTTCCTGGCGCGGGTCCATTCGCATGTCGAGCGGCCCATTGCGCATGAGGCTGAAGCCGCGGTCGGCATTCTCCAACTGCCGTGAAGAGACTCCGAGATCAAGAAGGGCGCCGCCGATTTGCGCGATCCCGAGCTGATCGAGAACCCGGCCAATGTCGCGGAAATTTGCCCGATGAAGAGTGACGCGTCCGCCGAAGTTGGTCAGCCGGGCGCCAGCGAACTCGAGCGCGTCCGGGTCCTGGTCGAGGGCGAGGACGTCGGCCCCGGTGCGAAGGATCGCCTCGGTGTGACCGCCGCCGCCGCAGGTGCCGTCGAGAATGAGCGAACCGGGACGCGGCGCGAGCAGTTCGATCGCTTCGGTCGCGAGGACCGGGCGGTGATAGGTGAAATCTTCCATATCCTGCGCCTCCTCCTTGAGCAACTGCGGGCCGGTCACGAAGCGGATTGGGCGTTCAAATAACAGGGCGTACATTTGAATCTCGTGCCGCTACAATCCGATCATGCTGGCCACATGTTGATAAGTGGGATGCTCCTCGGTGTGGGCGAGCTCACGCCGTTTCAGGTTCCAGATCTCGAAACGCCCGCGCCCGCCGACGAGCGCGATCTCGCGTTTCAGATCGAGTTTTTTGCAAAGATCATCCGGGAGGACGAGACGGCCCTGTTTGTCGGAGGCGCCGTGCTGGGCCTGGGCGTGGAGCTGGCGCAGATAGATGCGCAGATCGCGCGGGGAAACGCCGGGGAAATTTTCCGCTGCCGCGCTGATCCGCTCGAACTCGTTAGGTGGCATGACCAGGAGAAATTGCCCGCTTGGCTCCGGGACCATGAGGAATTCCTCGCCCGCGCCGTTGCGCCGCCAGCGCGAGGGAATGGTGACGCGATGTTTGTCATCGAGTTGATGACGAAATTCTCCGGCGTAAAAGGCTGAGTTTGAAGAGACCGAATCCATGCGCAGGAGAATTAATCCAAATTAATCCACTTCCCCCCACTTTAAACCACTGCGGATTTCCCGGGTCAATAAAATAAATGCCGGTTTGCACGCTTTTCTTTGGCTCCGTAAATTCCCGCCCCGCTCATGTTTCGCTCGATTCTTACTTTGAGTTTCGCTTTTGCATTCGCCGGAACCGCCCTGCCGGCACTCGGACAGGCGACCGACGATGCGGTGCGGGTGACGGTGACGATGAATCCGGACGGGTCGAAGACCGTTTACCAAAACGACGGGGCTAATCGCCGCTCGACCGCGACCACCACCGGTGCCAACGGCAAGGCGCAGGGGAAAATTATTTACAAGCTGGATGCGAGCGGGCGTTACGAGAGCGGCGAAGTTTTCGCGGCCAACGGCACCTTGCGTTTCAAGACCCGCTATCGTTACGACACGGCCGGGCACCTGTTGGAGGAGACGCAACTGGCCAAGGACGACTTGGTGCAAAACCGAATCGTTTACAGTTATGACGCGTCCGGGCATTCCGCCGGTTACGCGGTCTACGACGGCGATGACCGGTTACTCGGGCGCACGACGTCGAAAAAGCCCGCAGCCCGTGCCAAACCCTGAATGCGACCGCGCGCTCGTTCACTCGTTAGGTGGAAAACCGTCTCACTTGCCAGCAGGGGCAAAGGGAGTTATCAGGTCTTCGCATGATCGATTACATCCAGAAGGGTGGTCTTCTCATGTGGCCTATTCTGGTCTGCAGCATCATCTCGATCGCCGTCTTCGCGGAACGGCTTTTCTACTTTCACCGCGCGACGATCCACGTCGGGGAATTCCTCCAGGGGCTCTCCAATCTTTTGCAGCGCCGCAACTTTGCCGAGGCGTTGCATGAATGCGCCGGCACTCCGGGGCCGGTGGCGCGGGTGATTCACTCGGCCATTATTCGGCACGACGCGCCGCGCTCGGAGCTGCGCGAGATCGTGCAGGAAGCCGGCCAGCTCGAGGTGCCGAAGCTGGAGCGCTTTCTCGGCGTGCTCGCGACCCTCGCTTACCTGACTCCGCTCATTGGTTTGTTAGGCACGGTTACGGGAATGATCGAGGCCTTTGGCATGGTCTCTTCCAACGGCGGCTATGCGACAGTGACGGAATTATCGACCGGGATTTACAAGAGTCTGCTTACAACTGCGGCCGGCCTCGTCGTCGCCACCCCGACTTTTGTTGGCTACAGTTATCTCTCGTCGCGGGTGAATGCGCTGCTGCACGACATGGAGCGGGCCGGCATTGAGGTCGTGCACATGCTGACCGATCACGCCCCTTCGGCTGAGATCATCAGTTTTCAACAGGCGCAGGACAAAGCGGCGCTGCGGCGGGGCGAACGCTAGGTGGCGCGATCCTTCGTTCTCGCGCCTAACGAGAAATGAAGCTTTCCCGGACGAGCAACATCAGTTTCGGCTGGCTTTATGTCTTCCCGCTCCTCGACGTCGTTTTTCTCCTCATCTTTTTCTTTCTCCTCAGCTCCAGCTTTGTCCTCCAACCCGGGATCGCGGTGACGGTGCCCTTCTCGCGCTTCACCCTCGGCCCGCAACCGAACCAGCAAATCATCAGCATCACGGCCGGCCCGAATCCGGCGATTTACTTGCGCGACCAGAAGGTCACGCTCGACCAGCTCGGCCCGGCGCTTGACCTGACGAAACGCGAAGGCCGATCGATCGTGATCAAGGCGGACCGGCTCGTTTCCTACGACTTAGTCATGGCGGTGACGAATGCCGCCCTCGAACGCGGGATCAAATCGGTCGCGCTCGCCACAACTCCGCAACAGTGAACGCGGAGAGTTACGCTTCCGCCGCTCCCGGCGGCTTGCTTTTTCACTGGGAAAAGCCGCGCCGGCGCAAAGTCGCGATCGCTGGTTTCCTGGTGGCGTCGGCCGCGCTGCACGCCCTTTGCTTTTATCTTTTCCAGGTCGTCTATCCGCCGGCCATCTCGCTTTTGCCGCCGCCGGCGCAGGTGACTCTGATCGCGCCGAACTCGGCCGAGGCGCAGACGTTCCTGGCCTGGCTGGAAGCGGAAGATCCCGCGCTCGCTTCGCAAACGCAGCGGCCGGCCGATGCGCGCGCCTTCCAGTTGCCCAAGGTGGCCCACGTTCCTTCTTATCTCGCCGTCCCGCCGCAGCTGAAGGAATTGCCCACCCGCAAAACTGCGCCCCCCGCTCCATCCGCCATGCCGCCCGCGCCCGTGCCGGTTGCGCCTGCGCCCGCGTCCGCTCCCGTCTCGCCCGCGCCGACGGTCCTGATCTTCTCCGAGGCGCTGCGCGAAATCCCGGTCACGCATCCGGCGCTGAAATTTCAGGCCAGCCTGCGCGATGCCCCGGAAAGCGCGCGTTTTCGCATCGCGGTCGATTCGTTAGGCACGATCCGCTACAGCCTGCTCGAACAGTCTTCCGGCGACGCCGCGCTCGACGAACAGGCGCGGCAATACCTCGCCCTCTGCCGCTTCGCGCCCAATCCAAAACTGGGCCCGGGCGATGCGCTCACCTGGGCGCTCGCCACCTTCCAGTTCGGCGCTGATCTCGCCTTGCCGCCGGGCGCGACGGAGCGCGCGCCGTGATTCGGGTCAGCCTCGCGGCCCTGGTCACGATTTATCTGCTCCTTTTTCTTGCGGCGGTTTTTCTCCTCTGGATATATGGCGAGTTGAATCGTCGACGCCGTGAGCAGCGGGCGCTGCGCCACCGGCTGCGGTGTGTGATTTGCGCTTTCGAGTTCGAGGACCGAACGACGACGCTTCTGCCACGCTGTCCGCGCTGCGGCAGCTTGAACGAACGTTTTAAACTGGATCGTATTTAAATCATGGGAATGTGGATTGGCCGGAATCGTAAAGCACGCGTGACCTATGGCTTCGACGAGATCGCTCTCGTCCCGGGCCGCGTCACAATCAACCCGAACGAAGTCGACACCACCTGGCGCCTCGCGCGCGGGGGCGAAACGCCGCTGGAATTCAAGATCCCCATCCTGGCCAGCGCGATGGATGGCGTGGTCGACGTCCGTTTCGCCATCGCGATGGGTAAACTCGGCGGGCTCGCCGTGCTCAACCTCGAAGGCGTGCAAACGCGCTACAAAAATCCACAGGAAGTTCTGCAAAAAATTGTCGATGCCGACAAATCACAGGTCACGGCGTTGCTCCAGAAAATTTATACCGAGCCGGTGCAGGAAGATTTGATCGCGGCCCGGATCCGCGAGATCAAGGACTCGGGCGTGCCGGCGGCGGTCAGCTCGATCCCGCAGCGGGCGGAGCGTTTCGGCGCGATTGCGCAGGAGGCCGGGGCGGATATTTTCGTCGTGCAAAGCACCGTCTCGACCGTGCGGCACATTTCCTCGGAATATAAGTCGCTCGAGCTTGCGAAATTTTGCAGCGACATGCGCATCCCGGTCATCGTGGGCAACACCGTCGGCTTCGATGCCACTTATGAAATCATGGAGTGCGGACCGGCCGCGGTCCTGATCGGCGTCGGCCCGGGCGCGGCCTGCACTTCGCGCGGCGTGCTCGGCCTCGGCGTCCCGCAGGTCACTGCGACGGTCGATTGTGCGGCGGCGCGCGACGCTTATTTCAAGAAAACGGCGCGCTATGTTTCGATCATCACCGATGGCGGGATGAGCAAAGGCGGCGATGTCTGCAAAGCTTTCGCCTGCGGCGCCGATGCCGTCATGGTGGGAAGTGCATTTGCCAGGGCGCACGAAGCCCCGGGGAGTGGATATCATTGGGGAATGGCCACGCCGCACGCCAATCTCCCGCGCGGCACGCGGATTAAGGTCGGCGCGACCGGTTCCCTGAAACAGATTTTATTCGGACCGGCCGAGGTCGACGACGGCAGTCAAAACCTCGTCGGCGCAATCACGACCTGCATGGGCAACGTCGGCGCCAGTTCGCTCCCGGAATTTCAGCAAACCGAAATCATCATCGCGCCCTCCATCCGGACGGAGGGCAAACTCTTCCAGACCGTGCAAAGCGTCGGAATGGGATCGAGCTGAAGGTGAAGTGACAAGTGACAAGTGATGAGTGACAAGTAGGGCCGTCCGCATGCATCTGGTCACTCGTCACTTGTAACTGGTCACTTTTTAAAAATGAACCGACGAGTCGTCATCACTGGAATGGGCGTGGCCACGCCGTTAGGCATGGAGCTGGAGCCCTATTGGCAAAATCTGCTCGAGGGCAAAAGCGGCATCGTCGAGATCTCGCGTTTCGATACCACCGCCTTCGATTGTCGGATCGCGGGCGAGATTCGCGACTTTGATCCGAAGACGGTTTTCAATAATCCAAAGGAACACAAGCGGACCGATCGCTTCGCCCATCTCGCCATGGCCGCGACGAAAAGCGCGATGCGCGATTCCGGGATCGACCTCGACAAGATGAACCGCGACCGCTTCGGCGTCCTCGTGAGCAGCGGCATCGGCGGACTGAAGACGCTCGAAGATCAGCACACCGCGCTTGTGACCAAGGGCCCGGGGCGCGTTTCCGCCTTCACCATTCCGATGCTGATCAGCAACATGGCGAGCGGGCTGATCTCGATGGAGTTCGGTCTGCGCGGACCGAACATGTGCATTGTCACCGCCTGCGCGACTTCCAACAACGCCATCGGCGAAGCCTGGCGGATCATTAAATTTGGCGACGCCGATATCTTCCTCGCCGGCGGCTCGGAAGCGGCCATCATCCCGATCGGCCTCGGTGGATTTTCGGCGATGAAAGCGTTGAGCACGCGCAACGACGAACCGCAGCGCGCCTCGCGACCGTTCGATCGCGACCGCGACGGTTTCGTTATGGGCGAAGGGGCGGGTGTAATGGTGGTCGAGGAACTCGAACACGCCAAGGCCCGCGGTGCGAAAATCTGGTGCGAGCTGGCCGGCTACGGTCTCTCGAGCGACGCCTATCACATGACGGCGCCGCCGCCCGATGGCGATGGTGCGGCCCGCGCGATGAAGATGGCGCTTGATCACGCCGGGATCAATCCGAGCGAGGTGGACTATGTGAACGCCCACGCCACTTCCACCGGTCTGGGCGACATTTGCGAAACGCGTGCGATCAAGACCGTTTTCGGCGAACATGCCAAAAACGGGCTCGCCATCAGCTCGACCAAATCGATGACCGGGCACTTGTTAGGCGGGGCCGGGGCGATCGAGATGGCGGCCTGCGCGCTGGCCATTCGCGACGGCAAGATCCCGCCCACGATCAATCTCGAAAATCCCGATCCGGAGTGTGATCTCGATTACACCCCAAATGTTGCGCGCGATAAAAGAGTGCGGGTGGCGGTCAATAATTCGTTCGGTTTCGGTGGGCACAACGCGACCCTCGTCGCGACCGAGTTCAAAGACTGAGCTGTCGCCGTCGGGTCGCGTTTGTAGACGTCGCCCTCTGGGCGACGCGAGTGAACGAGTCGCGTTTGGGGAAGGTTTTTTCTGCGAGCGAAATTTTTCCCCGCGCTTCGCAGAGCGAAGCGTCTACCTGCCGCGCCAGAGACTTGGCGGCGCCAGCTCGACGACGTTCCCGGCCGGGTCGCGGAAATAAAGCGAGCGGCCACCTTCCGGCCATGACACTTCCGATTCGATCGTCACGCCGAATTCCCGCAGGCGCCTGCGCCATGGCTCGATTTCGGATTCGTCGATGACGAACGCAATGTGCCCCTCGCCCGTCGCGCCATGGATTGGTACGCCGGCGTCGGCGATCCGTGTCCGTGCCGGATCGAAAAGGAGCAGGACGGTGGCGCCGCAGCGGAGGGCCATGCCTCGCTCCTCGAAGCGGGAGACGATCTCGAGCCCGAGGACTTCGTGATAAAATTGCCCCGCCGCGGCAAGATCGCTGGTGTAGAGAGCGGCTTCGCTGAGTTGACCAAGCTTCATCAAGAAGAGTGCAATTCGTTCCGGATGGCCGCAAGAGCCGGTTGCCGGTCCGTCGCGCGAACACGAGACTAAGGAATGCCGGAAATCGGGAAAATGCTGGTCGTCTTTGGCGCGGTCATTGTCGTCCTCGGGCTCGCCCTCTGGAGCGGATTTGGTGCGGGCTGGCTGGGGCGACTGCCCGGCGACATCCGGATCGAGCGCGGCCACTCCGCTTTCTATTTTCCGATCGTCACCTGCATCATCCTCAGCATTGTCGTGAGCCTGTTCCTCTCGTTTTTCCGTCGTTAGGCAATGGCCGTCCGAACGGAGAGCCAGGCGCGCCTCGAGCGGCATGTCGCACGTTTGCGCAACTGCCGCCGCTGTCCGTTGATGCACCCCCCGCCGGTCTCCGGTGGGGCAATTTTGAGCAAGGTGCTGCTCGTCGGGCAGGCGCCGGGAGTCCGTGAACCCGTGGTGGGAAAGCCCTTTGCCTGGACGGCGGGCAAGACGCTTTTTCGCTGGTTTGAAGAGACGACCGGTCTCAACGAAGAAGCGGTGCGCACAAAAATTTACTTCGCAGCAGTCTGCCGTTGTTTCCCCGGCAAAGCACCGGGCGGAAGCGATCGTGTGCCCAATCCACAGGAGATCGCGAATTGTTCGTCGTGGCTGAACCGCGAAATCGAAATTCTGCAGCCCCGCCTCGTTATCCCAGTCGGCAAACTCGCCATCGCTCAATTCATGCCGGTCGGGAAACTCGACCAGATCATTGGGCGCCGCTTTCGCATCGAACGCGCTGGCCAAGAGTTCGATCTCATTCCGCTGCCGCATCCTTCCGGCGCGTCGCCCTGGCATCGCATTCCGCCGGGCCGCGACCTCCTGCAAAAGGCACTTAAATTGATCAAACGGCATCCAGCGTTGACCGCCTAGAAGGGTGCAGTCATTCTGCGAAGGAAGTGCGCATGCTCACGCGAATTCGAGTCTTGATCGGGATCGTTATTCTCGGGCTCGTGGCGAGCGGGATCAGCGCGCTGCCGCTCCAGGTCGAATCCGGTTTTCTGAGCGAGTGGCTGCAACGCAGCGGCTCCTTCCCCGACTTGGCCGCTTTCATGACGCAGATTCACGATGGGCTCCGCACAACCTATGCGGCCTATCCCTTTCTCGCCTACGGGACCGACTGGCTGGCCTTCGGACACTTCGTCATCGCGATCTTTTTTATCGGACCGCTCATCGATCCACGCCGGAATCTTTGGGTGATCGATGCCGGGATCATTGCCTGTGTCTTGGTGATCCCGACCGCGCTCATTTGTGGCGGACTGCGCCAGTTGCCGTTTTGGTGGCGGTTGGTTGATTGCGCGTTTGGCGCCCTCGGCGTGATCCCATTGTGGCTGGCGCGGCGCTGGGCGTTGCAGCTCCCTCGTTAAATGGTGCAGCCCATCCGAGTCACGGTCTGGGGCGAGAATGTGCATGAGCGCAAGAATGAGGTCGTCGCGCAAATTTATCCCGACGGAATGCACCACTGCATCGCCGACGGCCTGCGTGAAGACGCGCAGCTGGAAGTCGGCAGCGCAACGCTGCAGGAAGCGGAGCATGGCCTAACGAAAACTGTCCTTGCGCAAACCGACGTGCTGGTCTGGTGGGGACATGCCGCGCATGGACAAGTGGAGGACGCGATCGTTGAGCGCGTGCTCGGCCGCATCTGGGAAGGAATGGGCTTTGTCGCGCTCCATTCCGCGCATTATTCCAAAGTCTTCAAACGCCTCATGGGCACGAGCTGCTCGCTCACCTGGCGGGAAGCGGGCGAGCGCGAACGGCTCTGGGTTTGCAATCCGGGACATCCGATTGCGCGCGGGATCGATCGCTCTTTCGAGATCGAGCACACCGAAATGTACGGCGAGCCTTTCGCCATCCCGGCGCCGGACGAGATCGTCTTTCTCTCCTGGTTTGAAGGCGGCGAAGTCTTTCGTAGCGGCTGCACCTGGAAACGCGGCAACGGGAAAATTTTCTATTTCCGGCCCGGGCACGAGACCTATCCGATCTATTTTCATCCGATCGTTAGGCAAGTGTTGCGCAACGCCGTACACTGGGCCGCACCGAAAGGGCAGCCGTGGATCGACAGTTGCCCGAACGTTCCGATCGAGCAGGCGCGCGAAAAGCTGGTCGCGAAAGGCCCATGTCTGCACAAAGAAGGCGAAGCTGGTTTTCGTTAGGCAAGTGGAATTGCGAGCAACAGTCGCGGCAAATGCCGGGGAGCGCACGCGACTCGCGTGCGCTCCCCGGATCTTGCTGCGGCGCGGTCCTGTGATTTTGTGATCTTCTAGCGCTCGGGCAGGACTTTCTTCACCAGCCGATCGATCCCGCTCTGCGCGAACTCGCTCGCGGGATAGAGCTTCTGTGCTTTCAGATACCAGGCCAGGCTGGAGCCGATCTCCTCTTTCGCTTCCAACTGTTCGGCAGTGCGCAGGGTGCGGACGAAGTCAGCGGCTTCAGTCGTTAGGCTGGCGCGCATTTGGTTTAGTTTGCTGTCGTCCGGGTTATCTTGGTAAGCCTTTTCGATTGTTTCCCAGGCGCCGGCGTAGTCGCCGTGTTTTTGGATTTCGCCGGCCTGGATCAGAGCGGTCTCGACCACCTGCATCTGGTCGAGGATTTTCTTCAGCTGCTCCTGGCGATCGGGATATAACGCCGCCGCCGCGATGAAGCGAAGCTTGTCGTTGTAAATCTGGCGATAGTTATGCTGGCTGATGAGCTGGTCGAGATCGACCAGCGCTTTTTGTTGCACATCGGCCTGTGAAAAAATCAGCCCGGAGACATCGGCCAGGGCGGGGTTGCGGGGCCAAATCTCGGTCGCGGCCTTGAGTTCGGTTTCGAGCGTTGCCTTGTCGCCACTGACCGCGGCGTTGCGCGCCTTGGCCAGGTGCATTGCGCTCACCGTGCGCGCGGTTTCGATCGCGGCCAGCGGTTTCGAGTCGTCGAAATCTTTTGCCAGCTTGTCCAGTTCCTTGACCAGCTTGCCGGCGAGCTCGTAGTCCTTGACCTCAATTGCGGAAATGAGCTGGTAATTCTTTTGCGAGAATTCGAGCACCTGGCGTTTCTCCTCCCGCGGCAGAGTGCGCACTTCGGGCATGAATTCGCCGACACTGAACGCCTCCGCCAAACGTTTGGAGGCGCTTTGCAGCTCGTTCTTTTGCAGGAGAAACCGGAAAGCCTGAATGCTTTCGTTCACGTCCCGAATGGCCTCGTGGGCGAGGGCGTCGAGCGTCCCGACGGTCGGCGGCAGACCGCTGCTCTTGGCAAAAAGATCTTTCGTGTCCTTGCCGACTTCGAGCTTGCTTTCGCCGCTGCTGAAAATGGCGCGATAAAAGCGAGTGCCGATCAGGACGTGCTGGAAACGCCGTTGCAAAAAGAGCTGCACAAAGAGCGCCTGGAATTCGATTTTTGCCTCGAGCGTGCTGAGCTCTTTCTTCGCCTGGTTGGCCTTGATCGAGGCGAGGATTTCGGCCAGGCGAGTGGTGTAAGGCTGCATCGCCATGTCGCGCGCGAGCTGCTGTTCCTTGGCCCACTGCGCAGCGGCATCTTTGTTTCTGGAGGTAGGCGCGCCCTCGAGCTTGTTTTGCTGCGCGGCGACTTGCGCGTTCCACTCGTTATTCTTGCGCTCCTGCTCGAGCGCGAGATTGGCCTGGGCCAAACGCTGGCTCGCATCCTGCGCGCGCCAGACGCTGTAAACCGCATCGGCCAGGGCGTCGCAAAGATGCGCGTCCATCTCGTAATTGGCCGCGCGTTTCAAGAGACGAAAAGCCTGGTCGACTGAGTCGGCCGAAGTCTGGCCGGGGCCGAGCTTGCCGAGGATCGTGCTCAGGATGGTTTGGTAGGCTTTTGACTCGGCGCTCGTGTCGGCCGGGGCGTTGAGATATTTCTCAAAACGCGCCTCGAAAACACGGTTGTTGTTCAGGCTCCAGCTGTGCCCGTCCCAGGTCACGATCTCGTTCGCCGGATCGAAAATTGGCACGTCGCCTCCGAGAAATTTCGGCGCGGGGGAACCGGAAGCGGCCGGTTTGGCCGCAGGCGCTGGCTGAGGCGCGGGCGCGGCTTGCAGAGGTGCGGTATCGGGCACTTGCGCGGACAAGGTCGCGCCGCCGACGAGCATAACGAAAAGCGCCAGCCGCTTCATACTTTGCGAATGTCCCGGACGCGGAGGATGCCTTTGTCGCTCACTTCGATTTTGAAAAAATAGTGCTGCCCCTTTTGAATGTTCAGGCTGTTAAACTGCGCTGGAATGAGGAGCGCCAGGATGTCGTCGCGGTCCTGCACTTCGACCGAGTAGAGGCGCCCTTCACTCGGCGCCCAGGCGAGCTGCGCGGCGACGGTGGCGTTGAGCTTGTAAACATTGCCGCGCAAACTGTCGGCGCTCTTGAGATAAGTCGGCACATCGAGCGAAGTCAGGGTGCGGTAGGGATCGCTCACATTCTGGAAGAGAATCCAGCCGCCGACGATGGCCGCGATGACGAGGAGAACGACTCCACCGAGCCACCACGGATTAACGGAAGAACTTGCCCGGCGAACCACGAGCGCCAGAGTAGCGTCCCGCGTTTCTTTTGCAATCCTCCGCGGGCGCTTACTCCCAGCGGCTGTTCTTCGCGCCGAGGTAGGCGACGAGGATTCCACCGACGACGTGCATCAGGAGCACCCAGGCGCAGAGTTCAAACGCGACCAGCTCCGTCGCGCTCATGCTCTGGACGAAATCGTAGAAGCGGGTCTCGCGCATCGTCTGCCAATAACCCGACCAGCCCCAATAGGCGGCGATGAACGGCCGGGTCGCGAGCCCGAGCACGTGAGGCAGGGCGAGGACTGCGCCGGAAAGTGGCAGCTGCAGCCCGACGAGATAGACCGACAGGAGCGAAGCATTCTCCGACGAACGACTCAGGCTGGAGATGGCGAGACAGACAAAAGTCATCGCCGCGTTCGTTAGGCAAAGAATCAGGATTTGCGCGAGGAGGTCGCCGGGAAAACGACAGATCAGGCTGACGAAAAATCCCATCCAGGCCGATTGCGCCACGATCAGGACGCTGAGGAAAACGATCTTGCTCGCGATGTAACTGGCCGGGCGAATGCCGGCGAATTTCTCTTTCTCGAAAATGGCGCGCTCACCCGCGATCTCGCGTGCGGCGTTGTTCGAGCCCATGAGGGTGAGGAGGATGACTTGGAACATGATCAGCCCGGAGACGAGGCTGCCGACCCGGTCCGATTGCAGGGCAAACGCGGTCGTCTCGACCAGTTGCTGCAAGGCGTTGGCGGAGCTGCCGGCGAGATTTTGGATCTGGGGCAAGCCGCCCCAGGCAAAGATGACGACGAGACAAGGAAAGCCGAAAAGGAGGGCGAGCTGAAGGGCGATCTGGCCGCGGTTGCGAAAGAAAAGGAGCCAGCGGCGGCGGAGGAGGATGAAGAACTGGGCCAGAAAATCCGGTGTGCGATCTTCCGTCGGCGGCGCTTCCGTTTCGTCAGGCGAGATTGCTGCGCGCGGCGCGTACTGGGATGATTGTGCCTGCCAGAGCGTTTCCCATTCCTCGGCCGTTCGCATGCCGAGGGTGGGGAAGAGCAGCTCCGGGTTGTCGATCTGAAAATAATCGCCTAACGAACTAGGCGCAGCCTGGTAAACGAGCCGGCCTTCATACAAAACCGTCACGGTGTCGTGCAGCTCGAGGTGCCGCAGGCTGTGCGTCACGGAAATGACCGTGCGCTGCTCGACCTTTGCGAGGTGATGCAGGAGGTGCACGATTTCGCCTTCCGATTTCGGGTCGAGACCGCTCGTCACTTCGTCGCAGAGCAAAAAATGCGGCTCGCTCACGAGCTCGAGAGCGAGGGCGAGCCGCCGTTTTTGTCCACCGGAAAGGACGCCTACCCGCCGCTCGCCGGTCTCGGTCAGGCCGACTTCAGAAAGGAAACGCGCGGTCCGCCCGGCCCGCTCCGCCTCGCTCAGACCGCCGACGCGCAGGCTCAGGGCGGTGGCGACGCTTTCCGCGACCGTGAGCAAATCGAAGGCGATGCCAAACTGCGGGACGTAACCGATTTCGTTAGGCGCGAGGTCGTGCCGGTCGAGATCGCGCCCGGCCCAGAAGACGCCGCCCTCGTTAGGCTGTTGCACCCCCGCGATCGCCTTGAGCAGAGTGCTTTTGCCGCAGCCCGACGGCCCGACCACGGCGTGCAGCTGCCCCGGTGCAAAATGGGCCGTGATCGAGTTGAGCAGCCGGTTTTCCGTCGCCGCCCGGGTGGAAACGACGCTGACCTCGTGCAATTCGAGCATGGTGGTTGGGATCGTGCCGCAACTGCGGTAGCTTGGCGAGGCGCTATGACAAAATTCCAGCGAGGCGCGGCCTGGACCGTTTTTCTCCTCCTTCTCCTGCTCGTGGCGGGCGCTCTCCTGGCCCGGGTCGGGGCCGGCTGGTATCTCGGGAGCGAGCGTTTTCGCCACCAGATTACGCGGGCGGTCGAGCAGGAATTGAAAGCGAAAGGCAGCTTTCAGTCGCTGCATTTCAATGACGGCACTTTTTATTCCGACGGCTTTGCCGCGGAAGGCAAGGGGCGCGCTTTTTTTTCCAAGCTGCGCGCAGATCAGATTCGCGCAGTCGTGAACTGGCGCGGGTTACTCGATCGGCGCTGGGAAGTTGACGAGCTGAACATCCAAAAGCTCGAAGTCCATTTTGCCGGGCAGGCTCCGCGCGAAGCCTCTCCGGAAACAACCGCCGCAAAACCGCGTTCCGAAAACCCCAGCTCACCCTGGAAACTCGATCTGCGCCAGGCCGAGATCGCACAGTCGTCCTGGGATTGGGGAAGCACGCCCGAGCGGTCCGGCAGCCTAACGAAAAGTGGCTTTACCCTCCGGCCGAGCGAAGGCGCGTGGCTGCTCGAGGCCAATAGCGGCACGCTCACGCAAAGCGGCTGGCCCGTCCTGACGATCGAGTCGGCCAAACTGCGCTACACCGGCCCGTCGCTTTTCGTGACCGAGAGCGCGCTCCGCGCGGGCGACGGCCGGATTAATGTCGAAGGCGAAATAGAATTCGATCGCGCCGCCGATCTCCAGCTGCGCCTGGACAAGGTCGATTTTTCTCCCTTTCTCCCGCCCGATTGGCGCCTAAAGCTGCATGGGAAAATGGCCGGGACCGCGAAGATCCATGCGCCGCTGCCGGAAGGTGCGGTGCAAATCGAGGGCGACCTGCAACTGGTCGACGGCCAACTGGAAGCATTGCCGTTGCTCGATCAGATCGCGGCCTTCACCCGCACGGACCGGTTCCGCCGCGTCGCGCTGACGCGGGGCTCGATCAGTTTTAGCAACGAAGGCGAGCGAACGGTGGTGAAGAATCTCGTCCTCGAATCGGAAGGCCTGATGCGGGTGGAAGGCGCCTGCACGATCGCGCAGAACAAGATCGACGGCGTGTTCCAGGTCGGGGTGACCTCCGCCAGTTTGCAATGGCTGCCCGGCTCGCAGGCGCGCGTTTTTACGGTGGCGCGCGACGGTTATTTTTGGACACCGGTGCGGGTGAGCGGGCCGGTCGACCATCCGCGCGAAGACCTGACGAAACGTCTGCTCGCGGCCGCGGCGAGCGAGCTATTGGACAATTCCAAAGGCAATCTGGAAGACGCGGCCAAGACGCTGCTCGATTTGATTTCTCACTGATCCCCCGGCTTGAAAGTCGCAGACTCGCCCGATTCAAACGCAACCTGCGCGCTGCTGAGAATCTGTTTGAGCTGATCCTCGCTCTCGATGCGGTACTCGATCGAGTGCGCGTGCGTCGTAGTCGGATAATTTTTCACCACTCGCTCCCAAACCTTGTCGGCGTCGACCCGTTGCCCCGCTTCTTTCGCGAGATCGCTGATCCGATCGATGGCGGATTGTCCGACGCCGACAGGCGACTTGGCGGCGATCGGTTCGATGTAATAAAAGCGCACCGCCATGTTGCCCGCGGTGTCGACATTGACCTCGTTCACGCGCGCGGCGCCATCGACGATGTATTCGTGGCTGCTGACGGAAACGATCGAGCGGATCGCGACTTCGTAAGTGCCGCCCGGGAGTTCGCAACGCCAGATTGGCAGGCGCGACTCCGGCGCGGGCGAGGGCGAAGGGGAAGGCGTCTGGGCGCGCGCGCTCGCGCTGGCGAGGAGCAGGATCAAAAATGCCAATCGCTTCATAGACTTATTGCGGTGCGAGATCGTTACGATAAACCGTGCCGCCTTTCATCACGAAACCAACGCGGCCGAGGAGCGCGACGTCCTGCAACGGATCGCCCGGGACCGCGATAAGATCGGCAAATTTCCCCGCTTCCACGCTCCCGACGCGATCCTGCCAGCCAATGATCTCCGCGTTCAAGCTCGTCGCCGCGACAATCGAGGCCATGGCCGGTTCGCCCAGTTTGTGGCGAACGACGAATTCTTTCCAGTTCTCGCCGTGCTCGATGACGGCGGCATCGGTCCCGAAACCGATCGGAATTTTTGCTGCGAGGGCGCGTTTGAAACCGGCAAACATGATGCCTCCCATCTTGCGGCTCCGCTCGCGCTCGGATTCGGGCACGTTGTTCTTGATTCCGTTCTGTTCGATCGAATCGATCACTTCCAGGGTCGGGACGTAAAAGGTTTTGCGATTCGAGGCTTTGATCAGCGCGATCGCTTCATCGTCCAAATCGGAACCGTGATCGACCGTGCGCACCCCGGCGCGAATCGCGGCCTTAATTCCGGCCGCGCCGTGCGCGTGCGCCGCCACCTGTCCGCCCCAGCGCGTCGCTTCCACCACCGCTGCCTTGATTTCCTCATCGGAATATTGCTGGCGCCCGGGCTCGATCCCTTTGGAGAGGACCGCGCCGGTGGCCATGATCTTGATGAAATCCGCGCCGTTCTTAAAATTGGTCCGGACCGCTTTCGTGATTTCGTCGGGACCATCGGCGAGATTTTTCACCAGAGGCGCATCGAGGTAGATCGAGAATTGTTTCGCATCGCCCGCGCCGCCGGTGGATGAAACATAATTCCCGGCCACCAGCATCCGCGGACCCGGGACCGCGCCGTCATTGATCGCGTTGCGCAGATCGACGTCGACGTAAGGCCAGGTCGGACCCATGTCGCGGCAGGTGGTGAAGCCCGCGCGTAAAGTCACAAGCGCATTGCGCGCGCCCCAGAGCGCGTCGTGCCCGGGGGTGGTTTTGGCCAGCGCGTCTTCCCAGTGCACGCCCATTTTGCCGGTGAGATGCGTGTGCAGATCGATCAGGCCCGGAAGCAGCGTCGCGTCGCTGAGGTCGATCACCTTCGCCCCCGAGGGAACGGCAAGATTGCCCCCGACCTCGGAAATTTTTTCGCCTTCCACTCGCACCATCGCCGGCGCCAGAGCGGCGCCGCCGCGCCCGTCGAGCAGGCGACCTGCCTTGATGATTACCACCTCCTCCGCGGTCGGCGGCATGTCCGCCCCGAGCGACGTGCAGGCCATCCCCAGTAAGAGTCCGAGCAGACTTCCGAAGACCGATAATCGATGCGTCATGCGGCGCAGACTAGCTTTTTCGGGATCAGAAGACCAAGCAGCAACTGGCGGAAACTTGGAAAGAATACGCCTTCCCGATGGAACTGACGTCTGATTTACTGGATGAGTGAAAAGGTGGGTCCTCCTCGGATGCATCGCCCTGTCGGGAGTGTCGTCGGCGTTCGCCAACATTTGGGACAGCAAAGAACAAATCGAAGAGCGCTGGGGCGAACCGATCCAAATCAGCGGCTATCCGGATGCAAGGATTTACACTTATCAAGTTGGCTCTTACCGAGTGCGCGTGGCTTTTCTCGATGGATTCAGCCAGTACGAACACTACCGTCACCCGGGTCTTCCTGGCAGACATCCAACGCTAAGCGGGGCCGAAGTTGAGACGCTGCTCAAGAATAATTCTTTCGGACAGCAGTGGGAACGCGAGGAGGGGGGATATTGGCTCCCAGATAAGTCTGTGAAAACAGACGTGAACGACGAACGGGGCGATGTCGAAAGTCTGTATTTCGAAACCTCACAGCATGCAGCAATCCCGTATGACGCCAACCGCTATGTCCGGACGAGAAAGGAATTAAGGTTATCCGGCAAAGTGAAATTTCGCCAGGTCGGCGAGAATCAATGGCTAGTCTTAAACGATCGTGGCTACGTGCTCGAAATTCCTTGGGGAGCATCTGATTATCCGGCGCCGGCTGATCTGAGAGCCGGTCAAATCTATCGCATTACTCTGTTGGACGAGGACGACGTCGACACTTTCACCAGAATTGCCTGTTTGAGCGATCGGGAACACAAGGACTGGCACGACGCCGTTGACGATTCCAAGGTCTACATTCTTGCGCGGATTCAGGATCGAATCGGAACACTCTTTGATTATTCGGTCTGTGAAATTCACCGACTCAAGATGATCAGGAAAGAGGCCGAAGTGAGTTACGGTATGTTTGCGTCGAACGAGTGCAATCGGCGCTTCCCGCATCATCGCGACTACATCCTGGGGGGCTGCATCGACGCGGGAAAAAAGACCGGTACGTTGTTCGTTTGCCCGCTCTGCCTCGCGGCTTGCGCGGTCTACAATTTCGCGCATCACCCCGCAGATCACTCCAAGTAGATTCCGCCTCGTCTCTCGACTTCGCGCGGGATAACGGCATTTTGGCACGATGGACGAAACGAAAATCCCGACGCGCGACGAATTGCCCGAGGCCGATAAGTGGGATCTCTCACACCTTTTCAGCAGCACCGACAAATGGAGTGAAGACTTTGCCTGGATCCAGGCGACCTATTCGCGCCTAACGACCTGGAAGGGACGGGTCGGCGAATCGCCGCTTACCCTGGCGGAGATGCTCGAGTTCGACAAGGGGCTCGATCTGAAGATCGAGCGCGTTTACCACTACGCTTCGCTGCAAATGGCCGAGGACAGCTCGAATGCCGCCTTTCTCGCGCGCATGGGAGAGCTCCAGAATCTGCTCACCACCATCGGTGAAGTGACCTCCTTCTTCGTCCCGGAAATCCAGGCGATCGAGGACGAAGAGTTTGCGGAATTTCTCGAGGATCCGGCGATCGCGGACTGGCAAATCCGGCTGCGCAAGATCCGTCGAATGAAGCCGCATGTCCTCTCGGAAAAGGAAGAGCGGCTCCTCGCCCTCGGGAGCGCCGCGCTCGACGGATACGACGACGCTTTTTCGCAACTGACCGATGTCGACATGAAGTTTGGCACCCTGCTCGACGAGAAAGGGGAGGAGCGCCCGCTCACGCAAAGCTCCTACAGCAGCTTCCTGGTGAAGCGCGATCACGCGCTGCGGAAGCGCGCTTTCCACCAGTTCTACGCCGAATTTCAGGATCACCAATTCACTCTCGCGAGTTCACTTTCCTATTCGGTGAAAGCGGATGTCTTTCGCGCGCGCGCCCGGAATTATCCTTCCGCGCTGGAGGCGTCGCTTTTCAAAGACGATATCCCGCCCGCGGTTTACGACGCGCTCATCGGATCCGTTAGGCAGAATTTGCAGCCTCTCTTTCGTTACTACGAATTGCGCCGGCGCGTTCTCGGCCTGGCGGAGCTGCACGCCTACGACACCTATGTGCCGCTGGTGGCGGAAATCGAGACCAACATTTCCTTCGACGAAGCGATCATCGATGTCCTTGCTTCGCTGGCGCCGTTAGGCGGGGAATACGTCGAGGCGTTAGGCGCGGGGCTGCGCGGGCGCTGGTGCGATCGCTATGAATCGAAGGGGAAACGGAGCGGCGCATTTTCTTCCGGCAGCTACGGCGCGCCGCCCTACATCCTGATGAACTACAAGCCCGACGTCTTCTCCGACGTTTACACCCTGGCCCACGAAGCGGGGCACTCGATGCACACCTGGCTGGCGCAACGGACGCAGCTTTATCAGAACGCCGATTACCCGATCTTCCTCGCGGAAGTCGCGTCAACCTTCAACGAAGAGCTGCTTACCCATTACCTGCTCGAGCGCACGACCGACCCGAAGATGCGGGCCTACATCATCAATCGCCAGATCGACGACATCCGCGGCACGCTGTTCCGGCAAACGATGTTTGCCGAGTTTGAGAAAGTCATTCACGCGCTGGAGGAGAGCGGCGCGGCTCTGACCCTGGAAGTTTTCAAGACTGAGTATCGCAAGTTGCTCGAGGGATACTTTGGCCCGGGCGTGGTGCTCGACCCCGAGCTCGACCTCGAATGCCTGCGCATCCCTCATTTCTATAACGCCTTTTACGTTTACAAATATGCCACCGGCGTCTCGGCCGCGATCGCGCTCGCGGAACGCGTTCTCTCGGGAGTTCCCGGAGCGGTCGAGGCGTATCTTGGTTTCCTGAAATCGGGCGGCTCGAAATTTCCGCTCGAGACTTTGCAGGCGGCGGGAGTCGATATGCGAACGCCCGCGCCGGTCGAGAGCACGCTGGGTTTGTTTGACCGGCGTCTGCACGAGCTGGAAGGGCTCTTGTAGACGTCGCCCGCTGGGCGACGCGGGGGAACGTTACTCTTGCAAGAAGCGTTCTCCCTCGCGCTTCGCACAGCGAAGCGACTACAGGACCCTCGCCTTGCGGGCGACGAGGGGTGGTTTCGGGGGCAATAGAATTCCTCCCGCGCTTCGCAGAGCGAAGCGTCTAGAACGGAAGCGGCCACACCGAAGCGCCCGCAAACGGGCCCGGGCCCGGCAATTGCTATTTCGAGAGGGAATGAGACTCGAATGGCGATTGCGCAGCGCCTGCGGCTACGCCGAACTCGGAATGGATCGCGAATCCATGGCCGAGCTGAATTCCATTCCGAAAACGCAGCAGGATCGCCCGGAAGTCCTGCAACTGCGGCTGCATCATCTCATGCTGCGCAATTCGTGGAAACGCGCGCTCACCCTCAGTCGCAAGCTCTGCCGCGTCGCGCCCGATTGCGGCGCCGGTTTTCTCCATGCCGGATTTTGTTTGAACCAGCTCGGTCGCACGGAAGATGCCCGACGCATTCTCCTGAAGGGTCCGCCGGCGCTGCGACGGGAGCCGATCTATTATTACAATCTCGGTTGCTACGAAGCGCTCCTCGGTCATTTGCAGGACGCGGCCCGTTATCTGGAGAGGAGCTTCCAGATGGACAGCCACTTCCGCGCGATCGCAAAAAAAGATCCTGACCTGAAGATGGTGCAGGAGCTTTTGTAGCGGCGGTCTATGACCGCCGAATCGAGCCCTGCTCGGGAAGCGCGCCCCCGGCGGTCATAGACCGCCGCTACAAATCTGCGAACCTAACGGATGCAGCGCGAAGTGGAACTGACGATCGACGACATCGCCTTTGGCGGAAAAGGGGTCGGCCGCGCCGAGGGTAAGGCGGTTTTCATTCCCTTCACCATCGCGGGCGAAAAGATCACCGCTCGCATCGTCCGCGAAAAAAAATCATTCGCCGAAGCCGAACTCGTCCGGGTAACGGAGCCTTCCCCGGATCGCACGGCGCCGCCCTGTCCTTACTTTGGCCGCTGCGGCGGCTGCAGCTACCAGCACATGAGTTATGAGCACGAGCTGCATTGGAAATCGCACCAGGTCGCACAGGCCTTGCAGCGAATCGGGAAATTCCGCGAGCTGCCCTTGCGCCCGACTGTGCCTTCGCCGCTCGAGTACGAATATCGCAACCGCATCACGGTCCACTCCGAGGATGGCGTCGTCGGTTTCTTCCGGCACGACGCTCATCGTTTGATCGACATCGAGCACTGCGCCATCGCCGCGCCGGAAGTGAACGCGGAACTGGCGGCCTTGCGCGCGCGCCAGCCGCGCGACGGGCACTACACTTTGCGCGCCGGCCATGGTCCGCGCGTTTTTTCGCAAACAAATGACGCCGTCGCGACGCACCTGGCCGATTCAATCGCGGGCTTAATCCCGCCCGATCAATTGCTCCTGGTCGATGCCTACTGCGGCGCGGGTTTTTTTGCCCGGCGTTTGCTCGAAAAATTCCCGCGCGTCGTTGGACTCGACTGGGACATACACGCCATCGCCGCCGCCCAGGCGAGCGCGACCGAGGCCGAGACCTATCTCGACGGCGACATCGCGCCCCAACTAGCCGCCGAACTGACTAACGCCGACCCTGGCCTAACGACCGTGATCGTCGACCCGCCCGCCACCGGCCTCGGCCCGGATGTGCGCGAAGTCCTCCGCCAGCGTCCGGTCGCGACGCTCCTCTACGTCTCCTGCAATCCGCCGACCCTGGCCCGCGACCTGGCCGATCTTGGCGCCGGCTATCGGCTGGAGAGCGTCACGCCCTTCGATATGTTCCCGCAGACCGCCGAGATCGAAGTGGTGGCCCACCTCACTGCGACCTAGACTTCCACCCGCGCGCCCAGCTCGACGACGCCGTTAGGCGGGAGGCAAAAGTAGGAGGTGACGTCGCCGGAGTTGCGCGTCATCCAGGCGAAGATCGACCCGCGCCACGGCGATAACCCCTGCTTGCGTGTCGCGAGGATGGTTTCGCGGCCGATGAAATAGGTCGTGCGCATCGGGTTGAGCCGCAGGTCGCTCTCTTTCACCAGGGCGAGGGCGGCGGGAACGTCCGGCTTTTCCATGAAACCGAAGTGGATCTGCGCGCGCCAGAATCCTTCCTCCAGTTTCTCGAGCGAGACGCGATCCTTGAGATTGGTCAGGTAGGGCACCTCCGCGGTGCGCACGGTCAGCAGGATGACGCGATCGTGCACCACCTTGTTGTGCTTGAGATTGTGCAGCAGCGCGAGCGGCGTCCCGTGGCGATTGCCCGACATGTAGATCGCGGTCCCGGCCACGCGGGCGATGCGCTTGCTCTTCAGGTCCGGGAGGAGCGCATCGAGCGGGATGCAGACGTCACCGAGATGATCGCGCAAGACGCGCCGGCCTTTTCGCCAGGTCAGCATGAGGAACAGGATCACGCCCGAGATGAGGATCGGGAACCACCCGCCGTGCGCGATTTTGAGCATGTTCGCGCCGAAGAAGGCGAGGTCGATCAGGATGAAAAAAACGGCTACCGGGACAGCGGCCACCGCCGGCCATTTCCAGCGATGACGCGCGACGAGATAAAACAGGATAGTGGTGATCAACATCGTGGTCGTGATCGCCACGCCATAAGCCGCGGCGAGATTGCTGGACGATCGAAAACCGACCACCAGCCCGATACAGGAGAGCATGAGCAACCAGTTGACCACCGGCACGTAGATCTGCCCGATCACGCGGGCTGAGGTGTAGTTCACCTTCAGGCGCGGGCTGTAGCCGAGTTGGATCGCCTGCATCGTTAGGGAGAAGGCGCCGCTGATAATCGCCTGCGAAGCGATGACCGCGGCCGCAGTAGCGAGCACCACCATCGGGTAGAGCGCCCACGAAGGCGCCATGTGAAAGAAAGGATTCACCGCCGCCTTCGGCTCGATCAGCAGGAGCGCACCCTGCCCGAGGTAGTTCAGGATGAGGGCCGGGAGGACGACCACGAACCACGTCAACCGGATCGGCGCGGTCCCGAAGTGGCCGATATCGGCGTAGAGCGCCTCGCCGCCGGTCACGACGAGGAAGACCGCGCCCAGGACCACGAAACCATTGCGGCCATTGTGCAGGAAGAAGTTGAAACCGTGCACGGGATTGACCGCGGCGAAGATCTGCGGTGCGCGCAGAATCTGGTGCACGCCGAGGATCGCGAGGGTCAGAAACCAGAGAATGGTGATCGGCCCGAAGATCTTCCCCACGCTGGTCGTGCCCTTCGATTGGAAAAGGAAGAGGCCGATCAAAATCCCCACCGCGACCGGCACCACATAAGGATCGAAAAGAGGCGTCGCAATGTGCAGACCCTCCACCGCGCTCAAGACCGAGATCGCGGGCGTGATCATCCCGTCGGCGTAAAGGAGTGCCGCGCCGAAGAGCCCGAGCAGAAAGAGATACTTCCCGCGTTTCACCACCTCACTCACCAGCGTGGCCAAGGCGAGGATGCCGCCTTCGCCACGGTTATCGGCGCGCAGGATCAGGATCAAATATTTGACCGAGATGATAATGATCAGCGACCAAACGATGAGCGAGAGCACCCCGAGGATGTTGACCGGGTTCGGCCGCACCGCGTGGATGCCGTAGAAGCACTCGCGCAACGCATAGAGTGGGCTCGTGCCGATGTCCCCATAGACGATCCCGAGGCTGGCCAGGCAGAGAAGGGCGAGCCGGCGGCTGGGCCTCGCGGTGTCGGTTGGGGGATGGGCTGGAGTGGCCAGGGGCGCCGCCGGGGGCTCGATCAGGGCATTCATGATTGCGAGGGAAACTTAGGTCCGCCCTCCTTTCCGAATAATTAAAAGGGTACTAAAATTCGTTAGTGCCCATTTCCCGCCCTACCGGATGCGCTAGATTCGCGGCGTGCTGGGAACGACCGGTTCGCGCGGTATGGAAAGGCTCTCTGCGGGAGACCTTGCGGCGGGCGTGCTCGACGAGGATGCGGCCGCCCCGCGGCCCGCGCTCGCTCCGCTCAAGGAATACGCCTTCGCCTTCTTCGGGGTCGTTGGCCTCACGATCTTCTGCTGGCTCCTTCGTCCCCTCATCGCCTACAGCGCCATCGCGCTCATCTTCCTTCTCGGAGTGCTCATGGCCGGGATGGTTTTGCATCGCCCCCCGGTGCTGTTGGCCGCGGCCCTCAGCGCGCTTTCCTGGAACTTCCTTTTCATCCCGCCGCTCTTCACCCTCCACATCGCGAAGTTCGAGGACGTGCTCACCTTCGCCACCTACTTCATCATCGCGATCACCGTCGGCGGCCTCACCGCGCAGCTTAAAGCCCGCGAGCATCTCGCCGCCCAGGTGCAGCTCGCCCGGGAATCGGAACGCCTCCGCAAGACGCTCCTCGATTGCGTCTCACACGAACTCAAGACGCCGCTCGCCGCCATCGGCGCGGCCAGCCAGGAGCTCGTCCGCGCTGCCCCTCACGTCCAGAACTCCGAGGCGCTCCAGCAACTCGCCGGCGAAATCCACCACGGCTCCCGCCGCCTCAACCGCGTGGTCAACAACCTCCTCGACATGAACCGCCTCGAGAGCGGCGTCATCCGGCCGCGGCAGGAATGGTGTGACGTGCGAGAACTCCTCGAGTCCGCAATCGAGATCGAGCGCGAGACTCTCAGCGGCCACGAGGTGCGGCTCGACATCCCCGAGCACCTCCCGCTCGCCTTGCTCGATCACACCCTTATCGAGCAGGCGGTGGCCAAACTCATCGCCAATGCCGTCAGCCATGCCGACACGCGTTCGCTGATCGAGATCGATGCCGAATACAAATCCAGCCGTCTCGCCATCTCGGTGAGCGATCGCGGCCCCGGCTTTACCTCCGAGACCGCCGCACGCATCTTCGAGAAATTCTACCGGGGCGACGGCCGCAAAGCCGGCGGGCTTGGTCTCGGTCTCTCCATCGCGCGCGGCTTCGTCGAGGCTCACGGCGGCACCGTCTCGGCCGAGAATCGCGACGGGGGCGGCGCGCGTTTCACCATCAGCCTCCCCGTTCGCGTGACCGACGGCGACGCGGTCGACGCCAGCGTATGAAACCGACCCGCACCGCCCTCATCATCGACGACGAGAAACAGATTCGCCGCCTCCTGCGTATCGCGCTGGAAGGCGCCGACCACCAAGTCTTCGAAGCCGAGACCGGCAAGGCTGGACTCGAGGAAATTGCCTACCGGCGGCCCGACATTGTCCTGCTCGACCTCGGGTTGCCCGACATGGAGGGCGTGAAAGTCCTGCGCCGCCTCCGCGAATGGTCCGACGTGCCCGTGCTCATCCTTTCCGTGCGCGACGAGCCGGATGAAAAGGTCGCCGCGCTCGACGCCGGGGCCGACGACTACGTCACCAAGCCTTTCGACACCGCCGAGTTGCTCGCCCGGGTCCGTGCCTCGCAGCGGCGCTCGCTCAGCGAGACAAGCGAGCCGGTCTTCCAGGGTGGGTCTCTGGTAGTCGACTTCGCGGCCCGGCAGGTCCACCTCGACGGCACCGAGATCATGCTCACCCCGACCGAATACTCCCTCCTCCGGGTGTTGGTGCAGAACGCCGGCAAAGTCGTCACCCATCGGCAACTGCTCCGCACCGTCTGGGGCGAGAAAGCCGAGAGCCAGGCGCAATATCTCCGCGTTTATGTCACCCATTTGCGCAAGAAATTGGAGGCGAAGAAGAACGCCCCGAGCCTGATCAAGACCGAAGTCGGCATCGGCTACCGTCTCTCGACCGAGCTCGCCTAACGAATCAAAGGCGCCGCGGCCGTTAACGAACTTTTAGCACTTTCCGCCACCATTTTAATTAACGGAGCAGCCGTTTCCTGACTCACCGTTGAGTCATGCAGACAACCATTACGCGAGTGATGAACCCCGGCGCTCCCCCGCCCCAGCCTGAGCCTGACGTGCAGCCGCCCTCGGTCCACCGAAAAGACGGGGTCGAGGCGGAACCGGCGGAAGATTCCGCGCCTCCGTTCTGGACTTGGTTCATCCAAAACCCGCGCGGGCCATTCGCGTCCTAGTCGCCACCCGGCGATGATCGCCACGACCGCCCACCGCCCCCGGAATGTCGACGTCCCGCGCGCCGCGTCTTTACGGCGACTGGGGCACGAGCAAAGCCTACGTCATCGGCCTCGCCTTTGCCGTCGCCGGTTACGCCTCTCTCCCGGAAGAGATCGACCTGCTGGTTTATGCCTAACGACGCTCTTCGGCGCGATGCTCCCGGTAGCCTTGTGCAAAAGCAAAGCGCCCGACCGTCTCAATCCTCGCTTGGGCGCGAGTCACGCGGTGGAGAAGGGATGACGAACGCGGCAGACGATGATCTAGATCTCAGTTCGTCGCACCACTGGGGACGGCTCAGGTTTTACGGGAGACTTGCGGTCCCTGACGCAACGCATTTCAACGGGCGAAGTTCCACAGCTTTCGCACCAGTGCCGCTTCGTCTTGTCGAGCGGCTTGCGCACGCCGCAGGTGTCGCAACTAAACATCAGGGTCTGGGCTGGGTGAGCCATGCGTCTTCCCCTAACGAACTTCTCTCATCCGCATCTCGGCGAATTTGTCCCGCCACTTGGCGACCGCCGGCGCATCGGAACGCGGCGGGGCGGATTGGGCTGCCGCGACCGGGAGGGGAGACCTGGATTGGCCGGAAGGGATGAAGCAGTAGAGGAATGTGCTGCCCAGAGCAGTTAATCGCACGATCGAGACGGCCTCGGGCTGATCTTCGCTGCCTTCGATGGAGATTTCGATGAGCCCTGCGGTCGCCATCTCTTGCCGTTGTTCGCAGTCGCTGCGCGCGGTCATTTTTTGACTTGGGCCGCTTTGCGCGGCGGCGGCGGTCAGGAGCTGGCGGGCATGGTTAAAGTTCATCACTCGATACCTTCCTCAATCCCGATCGCGCTGCGTCGCTCTCGGCGGCGGGGCCGAACAATCGCACCGCCGCTCCATATCTTAATCGGCGCTGGGCTTTTCCCTAACGGTATTAAGTCTGTCCCCGGGCGGAAGATAACGTCAGGTGCCGCGGCCTTGGGGCACGTTCGAAAAGTGGTCGTTCGGAAAAATTACTTGCCCGGCCGGAGGATGCATCGGTTACTCCAGTCGCACCAGTCATGGCAGAACCTCTTATCGAAGCGCCGGGTGTGCATCGCCCTCGCAACGTCGACTGGAAACGGGCTGCCGCCCTTCTCTATGGCGACTGGGGCACGAGCAAGGCCTATGTCATCGGTCTCGCCTTTGTCGCCGCCGGGTTTGCCTCCTTCCCGCTCATCCTCGCGGTCTGCGCGCTGACGGCGGTCGTCGGGTTTAACTACATCATCGTCTGCGCCCATTTCCCCGATGGGGGCGGAGTTTATTCCGCCGCCCGGCAACAAAGCCGTTTCCTCGCCTCAGCCGGCGCGCTCCTTCTGGTGGCGAATTTCATTGTCACGGCCGCCCTCAGTGGCTGGGCCGCGGTGAGCTACTTCGGCGTCCCGCCGCAATACGCGCGCGTCGCCACCATGGTCCTTGTGCTCATGGTCGGCGCGATCAATTTCTTCGGCCCCAAACACAGCGGCAGCGTCTCGATTTATCTCGCCATCCCCGCCGTCCTGACGGTCCTGGTCATCATCGGCCTGAGCGCCGGCTACTTGAACACCGCCCACCTCGAGCCACGGCACGAGAATCTGGGCGTGGCCTGGACACAATTTGTCGGCGTCATCCTCGCCCTCAGCGGCGTGGAAGCGGTCGCTAATCTCACCGGCGTGATGAAACTCGATCCGGGCTCGACCCCGGACAATCCCAAGGTCACGCGGACGGCGGCGAAAGCGATCATCCCGGTTGCGATCGAGGTCGTGCTGGGCACGGCCCTCCTCGGCTGGGCCATGCTTTCGATGCCGAAAATGTTTACCCCGGAACTGACCGCGCACGCGGAGGACATGCTCCGTTTTCTCGGCGAACACTACGGCTCGCTCGTGGTCGCGCAGTGGTTCGGAAGCGCCTTCGGAATCTTCGTCGGCGTCGTTTTCGGCCTCCTCCTTTTCAGCGCGGTCAACACCGCCGTCGTCGCGCTCATCGGCGTCATCTACATGATGGCGCAGGACGGCGAAATGCCGAAGCAACTGGCGCGACTGAACCGCCACGGAGTGCCGAGCATCCCGCTTTTCGTCGCGGTCGTTATCCCGATTTTCGTTCTCGCGGTGACGCGAAAATTCGAAGCCCTGGCCGGTCTCTACGCCATCGGCGTCGTCGGCGCGATCGCGGTTAATCTCGGATCGTGCACCTTCAACAAGAAACTCGGCCTCGCCTGGTATCAGCGAATCCTGATGGGGGTGACGTTCGTCATCCTGACCGCGGTCGAAGTGACGATCGCGAAGACCAAACCGGACGCGCTCTTTTTCGCCATCTGCGTTCTCGGGATCGGACTCGGCTTGCGCGCCTATTCGCACAAGCTCTCTGGACTGAAAACCGTTACCATGACGAAGGAAGTGGCGGCGATGGTCGCGCCCAATCTTCCCGAGACGATGCGGCCGAAGCTCGAGGAAGGCCAAAAAATCATGGTCGCGGCGCGCGGGATCAACCCGGTGCTGAATTTTGCTCTGGAGGAAGCGGCGCTGCGCAAGGCGGTCCTTTGCGTGGTCTACATCAAGGAGATCGCGGTTTATTTTGCCGGCGCACCGGCCGTCGTCGGGAGCTCGAAATGGAAGGACGACGCCCAGGCCCGCGCAATCATGTCGCTCATGATCAAGGAAGGCGAGGCGCGCGGTGTCTGTGTGCAGCCGGTTTACGCGGTGAGCGAAGACGCGTCCGCCACCATTCTCGATCTCGCGGCCACGTTAGGCGTGGATTACATCATCCTCGGCGCTTCGCAGCGGCGCACCCTGGCGGACCTTCTGCGCGGCAGCGTGGCGACCCAGATCGCGCAAAATTTGCCGGAGTCGATCCGGCTCGTGATCTTCGGGTAGGCGGTTCCGATTGGTCCCATTCCTCCTATACCTCCCATGGGACCTATGCGACCAATAGGAATTATGGGTGCGCCTAAAGTCCTCATCGCCGATGTGATTTCGCAGCGCGGAATCGACGAGCTCGCCGCCGGCGGCGAGCTCGAGACGGTCGTGCGAACGGGACAAAGCGAGGCGGAGCTGGTGCAGCTGATTCCTGACTTCAGCGCCATCGTGGTCCGCAGCCAGACGAAAGTCACCGCGCCAATCTTGCAGGCCGGGACGCGACTGAAAGTGGTCGGCCGCGCCGGCGTGGGGGTGGATAACGTCGACGTCGAAGCCGCCACCCGGCGCGGGGTGATCGTGATGAACACCCCGGGCGGCAATACCATCTCGACCGCGGAGCACGCTTTTTCCCTCCTCGTTTCCGTCGCGCGCAAAATCCCGCAGGCCCACGCCAACCTGCAATCCGGGAAATGGGACCGGAAGCAATTTGAGGGGACCGAGCTTTACAACAAAACACTGGGCATCATCGGCATGGGCCGGATCGGCTCGGAGCTGAGCCGGCGCGCCATCGCCTTCGGGATGCGCGTTCTGGCCTATGATCCGTTTCTGTCATCGACTCGCGCGCGCTCGCTCCAGGTCGAACTAGTCGAGGAAATCGATGAGCTCCTACCCCTGGCCGATTTCCTCACTTTGCACACCCCGCTCACGCCCGAGACGCACCACCTGCTCAACGCCGACCGCCTAACGAAAACAAAACGCGGCGTGCGCCTGATCAATTGCGCGCGGGGCGGGCTGATCGACGAGGCCGCGCTGATCGAATCGTTAGGCAGCGGACAGGTCGCGGGTGCGGCCCTCGATGTTTTTGAAACCGAACCCTTGCCGGCCGACTCGCCCCTGCGCGGCATTCCGAACCTGATCCTGACCCCGCATCTCGGCGCCTCCACCGCCGAGGCCCAGGAAGGTGTCGGGATCGAAATCGCGCAGGCCATTCGCTCGGCCCTGCTCGAGGGCACGATTCGCAACGCGATCAACATGCCGAATCTCGATGCCAAGACACTCGCCATCGTCGGGCCGCACCTGCGTTTCGGGGAAAAGCTCGGGCGTTTCCTTTCCCAGGTCTCGCCCAGGCGGGTGGAAAATCTGCACATCAACTACAGCGGCAAAGTAAACGAAGTCGACACCACCGCGATCACCCGCTCGATTCTGAAAGGCTTCCTCCACCTCGCCGGCGGTGACGACGTGAACGAAGTCAACGCCCCGGCTTTTGCCGAGACGTTAGGCATTAAGGTCACCGAATCGCGCCTCAGCGCGCCGGGCGATTACACCGATCTGCTCGAGCTCACCGCGGATGCGGAAGGGAAGACGCTTTCTGTGGCCGGCGCATTTTTTGGCGCCACTCCACGGATCGTCAGCATCAACAACCGTCCGGTCGAAGCGCGGCCGCATGGCGTCCTGCTCGTGCTCGAGAACACGGATCGGCCCGGCATGGTCGGGCGGATTGGGACATTGTTAGGCGCGCATGGGGTCAACATCGCGACCATGTCGCTGAGCCGAAATCAGGCCGGCGGACGCGCCCTGACCGTTCTTAATCTCGACACCGCGCCGCCGCCTGAGCTCCTGGCTGAGATCGCGCAGAGCGACGATATTCAGAGCGCGCAGGTGGTTGAATTGTAGCGGCATAAAACCGTTGCCTTCGCGAGGCCCGATTCCTAGCATCAAATCATGAGCGCTATTCTCTGGACTCTCGTTATCGGCCTCGTCGTCGGCGTAATCGCCAAACTCCTCATGCCGGGGAGAGATCCCGGCGGCTGCATCATCACCATTCTGCTCGGCATCGCCGGCGCCTTTGTCGCCGGTTACCTCGGCCGTGTGCTCGGCTGGTATCAGCCCGGACAGCCGGCGGGGTTTATCGCCTCGGTCATCGGCGCGATGCTCCTCCTGCTGATCTACCGCATGATTGCGGGTCGACGCGGTTGAGCGCCATTGTCGCTGGCGGCAAGGGATTCCCAGTCCATCTTAAGCCATAGCCGTTGTGGCGATTTCGCGCCCGACGGCCTTGAAGATTCAACCGGAGGACAATCCCATGCTTGCGAACAAGAAAGTCATCGACGCCGTCAATGTACAGATCGGAAACGAGTTTGGCGCGGCCATGCAATACGTGGCGATTGCCGCTTACTTCTCGGTCGAAGCGCTGCCACAGTTGGCCGAACATTTCTTCCGCCAGGCTGCGGAGGAAAACGATCACGCCATGCGCTTCATCAAATATGTGATCGATGCCGGCGGCCGGGTGGTGATTCCCGGGATTGCGGCGCCGCAGGCGGAGTTCTCAAATGCGGAGGAGGCGATCAAACTTTCGCTCGACCAGGAAGTGGAAGTGACTCACCAAATCAACGCGCTCGTCGAATTGGCCCGCTCGGAGAGCGACTTCATCACGAATAATTTCCTGCAATGGTTCCTGACCGAGCAGCTGGAGGAAGTTTCGTCCATGGACACGCTCCTCAAGATCGTGCAGCGCGGCGCGAATAATCTCCTGAGCGTGGAAGAATATCTCGCGCGTGTGGGAGTAAAAGGCGCAGGCCCGGCCGGTCACTGACTGTAGACGCCTCCCTCCGGGAGGCGCGGGGGTGAACTGGGAATAGCAAAAGCCAGCTGCGGTCGCGCCGGCGCACCGCGTTTCCCAGAGCGAAACGTCTACATAATCGACTCAAGATCGTGCCGCGCGGCGCGAATAATCTCGTGAGAGTGGAGGAATATCTCGCTGGCTTCGGGGTACAGGGCGCAGGCCCGGGCGGTCCCTAACTGTATACGCCTCCCTCTGGGAG
>JBBPZS010000077.1:0-8160 GCA_038198605.1 Chthoniobacterales bacterium
AAGTGACGGTCGACGCGATCGACGAGCGCACCTTGATCGACGGTTTTCAGAAAGTCGCCAATCGCATCACGGTCGGCCTCATCCTCGCCTCCCTCATCGTGGGCGCCGCCCTGCTCATGCGGGTTGACACCTCCTTCCGCATCTGGGGTTATCCCGGGCTGGCGATCATTTTCTTCCTCGCCGCGGCCGGCGGCGGGATCGCGCTTCTGATCAATATTCTCTTCTACGACAAGCCCGGGCCGGATTGAGTCGGCGGCGATTTCGCACCGCAATCGTTCCGTTCTTTCGTCCATTTCGCTGGCCTTTCGCACCCGGGAAAGTCTATCTACTCTGCACCATGCTTGCGCGCTTCTTCCTCATCCTTTCTTTTTTCTCGGCCGGTCTCTCGTTAGGGGCGGAAACTCGCCGGCCGCTCAAGCCGGAAGATTTCGCGGCCATCCGCGACGTCGACGAGCCCAATCTTTCTCCCGACGGCCAGAGCGTTGCTTACGTCGTCGGGACGGTTGATCTGAAGAAAGACAAGCAGCCGAAAAATCTCTGGCTCGCGAAATGGGACGGCACGGAAAACCGCGCCCTCACTTTTGGCGACAACGCGCAGACGCATCCGCGCTGGAGCCCGGATGGGAAATGGATCGCCTTCCTTTCCAGCCGCACGGATGAAAGCGACAACGATCAGCTCTGGATTCTCTCCAGCGCCGGCGGGGAAGCGGAAAAGCTGACGACCGAAAAAGGAAGCGTGGACGATTTCGCCTGGTCGCCGGATTCGAAACGGATCGTGCTCGTAATGCATGATCCCGACCCGCGCGAACCGGAAGCGAAAGAGAAAGAGAAGAAGACCATTCCGCCGATCGTGATTGATCGCTTTCAATTCAAGCAGGACATCACCGGCTACCTGACCAATCGCTGGTCGCACCTCAAACTGCTTGATCTCGCTGCGCGCAAGATCGATTCCCTAACGAGTGGCGAGCACGATGACGGCCTGCCTTCATGGTCGCCGGATGGCCGTCAGATCGCCTTTGTCAGCAAGCGCGGGGACGATGCCGATCGGACGGAGAACTGGGACATTTACCTGATCGAACCGAAGACGGGCGCAAAGGAGCGCCAGCTCACGACCACGCTGGAAGCGGATGCGCACCCCGAGTGGGAGAGCGCGCCGGCCTGGAGCCCGGATGGGAAAACGATCGCCTACGTTCACGGCAACGATCCGAAGAAGATTTCCTACGCGACGCATTCGCTCGCGACTATTTCAGCGGCCGGGGGCGAGCCGAAATTCCTGACCGCCGCGCTCGACCGCAATTTCGTTCAGCCCCATTGGGCGCCGGATGGAAAATCGATCTTTGCCGTGGTGGAAGACGACGGCGCGGAGATTCTCGTGCGCGTGCCGGCCGAGGGTGGCAAACCGGAGCCGGTCGTGGACGGGCGGCGCAAAGTCACGGCCTACGATGTGAGCGACGGCGGGAACGTCATCGTCCGCGCGAGCACGCCGGATCGGCCCTACGAGATCTTCGCCGCGGAGAATGACGGACTGCGTTGCCTAACGAAGCAAAACGACGGCTTCCTCGCGCAGGTTCAGCTTGGGCGGGTGGAGGAAACGAAATTCAAGAGCTCCGACGGGACGGAAGTTCATGGCTTTCTCGTTCATCCGCCTAACGAAAAGCCGGGCGGCAAACTACCCGCGATTCTGCGTCCTCATGGCGGGCCGCAATCGCAGTACGCCAACGAATTCGATTTCGAGAAACAATTCTTCGCCGCCAACGGTTATCTCGTCGTCCTGCCCAACCCGCGTGGATCGACCGGCCGCGGTACCGATTTCGCGATGGGCATTTATGCAGCCTGGGGCAGCGTCGATGTGCAGGACGACCTGGCCGCAGTGGACGACGCCGTCGCGCGGGGGCTGGCCGATCCGAATCGTCTCGCGGTGGCCGGCTGGAGCTACGGCGGGATGTCGACGAATTACCTCATCGCCTCGACCACGCGCTTCAAGGCCGCGGTCAGCGGCGCCTCGATTTCCAACGTCCTCGCCGGCTACGGGACCGATCAATACATCCGCGATTACGAGAACGAACTCGGTTCGCCCTGGGCGCATCCGGAGGTCTGGCAAAAACTTTCCTATCCCTTTCTGCACGCCGACAAGATCAAGACGCCGACCCTTTTTCTCTGCGGCGAGAGCGACTACAACGTGCCGCTGCTGAACAGCGAACAGATGTATCAGGCCCTGCGAACGTTAGGCGTGCCGACCGAACTGGTCATTTATCCCGGGCAATTTCACGGTCTGAAAAAACCGAGTTACATCCTCGATCGCTACCAGCGTTACCTCGGCTGGTTCGCGAAATATCTTCCGAAATAGCGGCGGATCGCGCCAGTCTTTCTTCGGTAGGGCGAGACTCCGTCGAGCCTGGGAGAGCGCTTGGCCGCGGAATGCTGCTCACCCCCAGGCTCGACGGAGTCTCGCCCTACCGGAAGCAGTCTATCTCTGGTTCGCCGGCAACTGCGTGTAGCGCGCCCGGTAAGTCACCGCCTTCTCCGCATCCGGTTCCAGACTGACGACGAACTCGATCGTTTGCGCATTCTTCTTCGTGAAGGGATCCGAGTCATTGACAATTTCCCAGCTCTGCCAGCGGTTGAGGTGCTCGCTGACATGAATCTCGACCGCCTCTTTTTTATGATTCCGTAACCTGATCTCGTAGGCCTCTTCCATCGTGTGTTTGGCCCGATCCACCTTGAAATCGGTCTGGCGCCGTTCGGCCGTGAGATCGAAAGCGGTGCCGGTGAAAATGCGCAGGGTCTCGTCCTTCGGAGTGTGATCCTGTTCGTTTTCGCCCGTGAACTCGAGTTGTTGATCGTTGTCGCGGCGGTAAAAACGCCAGCGTCCTTTGGGCAAGGGGAGGCCAAGATGATTTTCGTCGCTGTTTTTGAACTCGCGCACCACCCCGACCTTGGTCTGGCCATCGCTGCCAAAGACCTCATCCCACACCGGCCAGCCTGGTTGCGGGAAGCGGTCCGGATCCTCGTAACCGTGAGCGTCGAAAAGATAGAGCCGGACAGAGTGGACGCCCTCGCCGCGAATGAACTCGACCTGTTTTGTCTCGCGATCGCGCAAGGTGAGGGGATTGGGCAAGGTATAGAGATGATATTCGTCGAAGGCTTTTTCCTGCACCGGAATGTTTGAGCCGGTGACGATCACGCGCTCATTTGCCTCGGAGTAGCTGACGGGGCCCGCGGGAGGCTTCACCTTGCTCACGTCGCCCGCGATTAATTTCGTGCGCGCGTTCTCGAAACGTTTCCCGCTTTGGTTATCGATCGTGACCCAGCCGACGATTTGGAGTTCGTCGCCTTTTTCCGGTGCGATGACATTGTAATCCGCGCTCCAGCTCATCTCTCCCGTGATGTAGGCGATCTCGGCCTCAAATTTTTCCGCGCTCCCGGCCGCGATCTTCCAGTTCAGCTCCGGCTTCAGGATGGTGTCATCGGCCAGTTTTGGGAAAAGTGGTTTGCCCGGCAGGTCGAAGCTTGCCGTTGATCTCGATGATCGGCGTCATCTCCGCGCGCGCGCTGCTCGATGGTTCGCGACCATAGCCGCTGCGAATGATGCGGCCGGGAACAATCGTGGTCCCCTTGCGGTATTCGTCGACTTCGAAGTCGATCGTTTTTCCTTCAAAGAGCGAGAGCATCATCAGCTGGGTCACCGGATCGGCCCGGTAATTTTGTTCGAGAACATGAAATTCATTTTGGCCGTTCGGGTCCCGCAAAATGACCGAGCTCGGCTCGAGATGAGCACTGATGTCGGTGAAGCGAACGTCATTGGTGCCCTCGTGCAGCTCGAGCGGAACGGCGTCGCGAACGACGGCAAAGTTCTGGTTGTATTCTGGTTGTAGATGGTCAGGCTAGTCACGGCTGCCGCCGCGCGAGCGAGGAGGCCGGAGCAAAGAAGGAGAGGGTAAAGAAAGCGGAACATACTGCGCTTCTATTCCAATCCGGTTCCAAAAACGACTGGCAAAATGAAGATTGTCGGCCCGCCGGAGGGCCTTCATGATGCAACGCGAGCGACCTGCCTAACGACGTCGCTTCACCCGCTACTCGATGAATCCCGAAAAAAGCCGCCTTCAGGAAAATCGCGAGGGAGGCAAACGCTGGCATCTCTGGGGACCCTACCTGAGCGAGCGGCAGTGGGGCACGGTGCGCGAGGATTACAGCGCGACTGGCGACGCCTGGAATTATTTCCCGCACGACCACGCCCGCTCCCGCGCCTATCGCTGGGGGGAGGACGGAATCGGCGGCATTTGTGATTACAAGCAGCGCCTTTGTTTTGCCTTCGCTTTCTGGAATGGGCAGGACCCGTTTCTAAAGGAACGGCTCTTCGGCCTGAGCGGTCCAGAGGGGAACCACGGCGAGGATGTGAAGGAGATCTTCTTCTTCGACGACAACACGCCGACGCATTCCTACATGCGGATGACTTATCGTTATCCGCAGGCGGCTTATCCCTACGAGGAACTCGTTAGGCAAAGTGCGCAACGTTCCCGGATGGAGCCGGAGTTTGAGCTTTGGGACACGGGCGTGCTGCGCGAGAACCGCTATTTCGATCTCACGATCGAGTATGCCAAAGCGGCGCCTGACGACCTCCTCATTCGCGTCACGGCGCGGAATTGCGGGCCGGCCCTGGCCCCCCTGCATCTCCTCCCGACGCTCTGGTTTCGCAACACCTGGAGCTGGGCGGCGGACGTGTCGCGTCCCAACCTGCGGGTGGGCGACGATCATTCAGTGGCGATGGGCGTGATCGAGGCGAGTCACGACGCGCTCGGAGAATACCGGCTGGTGGCGGAAGCGGCCGGCCCGCTCCTTTTCACCGAAAACGAAACCAACCGCGAGCGGCTCTACGGCGTGCCGAACAATTGCCGTCACGTAAAGGATAACTTTCACGACGCGGTCGTTAGGGGAGACGCCGCCGCGGTCAACCAGGACCAGATGGGAACGAAGGCGGCAGCGCACTATCAGTTCGTGCTCGCGCCGGGCGAGACGCGCGCCATCCGATTGCGTCTGCAAGCGCACCCTGTAGCCGGGGTCGTTGACCCCGGAGTCGATCAGCGCGGCCACGCGCCAGCCCGGCCGGGGTCGGCGACCCCGGCTACAGCGGTGCCCCTGGCTACTGCGGCGACAGACGCGTTCGCGGATTTCGACTGTATCTTCGCCCTGCGCCGGCAGGAAGCGGACGAACTTTACCGCGCGCTGGCGCCAGCCTGTCTGAGCGCGGAGCACTGCGCGATCCAGCGCCAGGCCCTGGCCGGAATGCTTTGGACGAAACAGTTCTATCACTATGTCGTGGAAGAATGGCTCGACGGCGATCCCGCCCAGCCCGCTCCGCCTAACGAACGCAAAACCGGGCGGAACGCGGACTGGAAGAACCTCTACAACGAGCGTGTCATGTCGATGCCGGACGCCTGGGAGTATCCCTGGTATGCCGCCTGGGATCTCGCTTTCCATTGCATCCCGCTCGCCTTGGTCGATCCGAAGTTTGCCAAAGGCCAGCTCGATATCATCCTGCGCGAATGGTATCAGCATCCGAACGGCCAGATTCCCGCCTACGAATGGAATTTCAGCGACGTCAATCCCCCGGTCCTCGGCTGGGCCGCCTGGCGGGTCTACAAGATCGAGGAGCACGCCACCGGGAAAGGCGACCGCGCATTTCTCGAGACGGTTTTCCACAAGCTGTTGATTAATTTTACCTGGTGGGTGAACCGGAAGGACTCCGGCGGCCGCAACATCTTTGAGGGCGGCTTCCTCGGGCTGGATAATATCGGCGTCTTCGACCGGAGCGCTTCCTTTCACGACGGCAGCCGGCTGGAGCAGAGTGACGGGACGAGCTGGATGGGGATGTTCTGCCTAACGATGATGCGAACCGCGCTCGAGCTGGCGCGGGAGAATCCGGTTTACGAAAACATCGCGACCAAGTTCTTCGAGCATTTCCTCGGGATCGCCGCGGCCATGAACAATGCCGGCGGGCAGGGAATCGGATTGTGGGACGAGTCGGACGAGTTTTTCTACGACGTCCTGCATACCCCGGGAAATCGTTTCCTGCCTCTGCGCGTCCGCTCGTTAGTCGGGCTCATGCCTTTACTCGCAGTCGAAACAATCGAGCCGGAGCTGCTCGAGGCCATGCCGGGCTTTGCCGAGCGGCTGGAATGGTATCTGACCAATCGTCCCGACCTGGCCGGCCTGATTTCGCACTGGGAAGTGCCGGGCGAGGGGGCGCGCCGGCTCATCGCCCTGACCCGCGGGCATCGGATGAAATGTCTCCTCCGCCGGATGCTCGATCCGAACGAATTCCTGAGCGACTACGGGGTGCGTTCGTTGAGCAAATATCACCTCGATCATCCCTACATGCTCGACGTCCGCGGCGAACATAAAGTGGTCGGCTACGAACCGGCTGAATCGCAAACCGGCATCTTCGGCGGGAACTCCAATTGGCGCGGGCCGGTTTGGTTCCCGCTAAATTTTCTCCTCATCGAATCGCTCCAGAAATTTCACCATTACTACGGGGACGATTTCAAAGTCGAATGCCCGACCGGCTCGGGGCAGTTCGTCACTCTCGACGAAGTGGCGAATGACCTTTCCAATCGCCTGATCAAGCTCTGGCTCCGGAATGAAAAAGGCGAGCGGCCCTTCGCCCGCGCTTCCGGAGATTCGTTAGGCGGAGCGGAGGACGGCGGGCGCTATCTTTTTCACGAATATTTCCACGGCGATAACGGCGCCGGCCTCGGGGCGAGCCACCAGACCGGGTGGACGGGTCTGGTCGCGAAACTGATTCAGCAGCAGGGGACTCGCGGAACCATCGAAAAACGCGATCCATTCACCGACCTGTGAAACCGGGTTGTCGCATTTCCTGACCTTCTTTAGCATGCCGGCATGAGCGAATTGAATCCGCGCCGCACGGTCGAGGAATTGAAGGAGCTGCGGTCCATGACCGGCGACGAGAACGGCGCGCAACGCGTCGCTTTCACCGCCACGTGGGCGAAGGCGCGGAGATGGCTGGCGGAGAAAGCGAAGGCGGCTGGGGCCGAGGTCGAGCGCGATGAAACGGGGAATCTCTGGATGACCTTGCGCGGCAAGTCGGAGGAAGCGCTTCTGATTGGCGGGCACATCGATTCCGTGCCTAACGGCGGCTGGCTGGACGGTTGTCTAAACACTTTGGCCGGGCTCGAGATTTTGCGCCGGATCGCGGCGCAAGGTCAGCCGCCGGTGACCGTGCGGCTGGTCGACTGGGCCGACGAAGAAGGCGCTCGTTTTGGCAAAAGTTTGTTTGGTTCCTCGGCCTGCTCCGGCCGCCTCGACATAGACGAAGCACGCGGGCTGGTTGACCGCGACGGCGTCACGCTGCCGGCCGCGTTGAAAGAACAGGGAATCGAGTTTGAGCAGGTCGGGAAAAGCGGGGAGCAGTTGAAGAACGCGGCGGCATATATCGAACTGCACATCGAGCAGGGACCGGTCCTGCTCGACCTCGAGCTGCCGTTAGGCGCGGTCATCGGAACGTTTGGGGTGGAGCGGCACGCCATCACTTTCCACGGGCAGGCGGCGCACTCCGGGAGCACGCCGATGAACCGGCGCAAAGACGCGTTTCTCGCCGCGGCGAAGATGAGCCCGGAGATTTATCGCATCACCGAGCGTCACGGCGGGGTTTGCACGATCGGTTCCTGCCTAACGAAACCCGGAATCGTCACTAGCGTGGTCGAGGAATGCCGGATCGCCCTCGACCAGCGTCACCTCGATGCCGCCGCGCTTACGGTCATGCTGGGCGAGGCGCAGGCGGCGAGCGAACGCTTCGCCGAGGAAGGAAACGTGACCGTTTCCTGGGAGCGTCTCTGGCAGATCGAGCCCATGCCGTTCCATGAAAAACTGATCGAGTTTTGCGACGAGGCGATTCGCGAGACCTGCGGCAAATCGCAACGTCTTCCCTCCGGCCCGCTGCATGACGCCGCCGAAGCCGCCGCGGCCGGTGTGCCGACGGTGATGATGTTCGTGCAAAGTCTGCACGGGATCAGCCACAACAAGATCGAGGATACGAAAGAGGAGCATCTCGAGCTGGCGGTGCGGGCCTTCGATAGGCTGGCGGTGAAGACAATGGCATGGCTAGCGGATCGCTAGGTTTTGTAGACGCTTCGCTCTGCG
>JBBPZS010000078.1:0-56186 GCA_038198605.1 Chthoniobacterales bacterium
CGCGCCGCACCGCGTGACGCTTTTCGCGCGTCAGCGCGGCGGCCTCGGGCGAAGGCGCGTTGTCGGGCAGGCGCGCTTCCGGCGATTCGTCGTTTTCATCGTTGGAGGGCGCGGCGGAAAACGGCAGCGCTTCGCCTACATGGAGCGGACCGACGCGGTCATCATCGTGCCGATCACTGCGGCGGGCGAAATCGTCCTGATCAATCAATACCGCTATTCCACCGATCAATGGTGCCTCGAGGTCCCGGCCGGCGGAACGCACGATAAGCCTAACGAATCGCTCGAGGAGGTGGCGCGAGCCGAGCTACGGGAGGAGGTCGGCGGGACCTGCGGGGCGCTGCTTTATGTCGAAAACTTTTTCTCCGCCACATCGCTGACCGACGAAAAGTGCCACATTTTCCTGGCGGAAAACGTCACCTTGTCCGACTCGGACCGTGAAGTCGGGGAATCGATCGAAGTGAAAACGCTGCCGGTTGCCGAAGCCGTCGCTCTCGTGCGGCGCGGGGAAATGAGGGACGCGCAGAGCGCCCTCGCGATTTTGCTCTGCGAGCCGCACCTGCGCGAGCGCGGGTATGTGAAATAGGATTTTCCTGCCGCTGCGGTGCCGGACTGTAGACGCTATTCTGCCATCTCTTGCTTTAGCTCGGCGATGAGAGTTCGGTCGGGATTTGTGAGAAGAGTCGCGGGCGGATTTTGCTCGACCGTGTCCAGGGCGAGCTGAAACCAACGATGGGCTTCGGCTTTGTTTCGGGCGCGCGCATGAATTTCGCCGATTTGTTGGAGGACGCTCGCGAGATCCGAACGGGGAATCGGGTTCTCGCGATCGGAGTCGACCACTTTTTCGAGCATGGCGCGCGCGCGTTGCTGACTCGCGAGGGCAGCGTCTGGTTGCTCGAGTCCCAGTTGAGCTTTGCCGATGCCGAGCCAACAGACCGCCCGGCTGCGGGTGTATTCGGCGCTGTCCGGAGATCGCTCGGCGAGCAGGGTATCGAGCTTGATCGCCTGCTGAAATTCCGCGATCGCGAGCGCGTAGTTTTTCGCGAGGAGGTTGGCTTCTCCGGTATAGCTGTGCGCGACGCTGACGTTATGCAGCATTGAGGCGTCGTTAGGATCCTTGTCGTGCAGGGCCTGGACAAGGCGGGTCATCTCCGGGCAAATGGCGAGCGCCTTGGCCGCGTCGCGCTGTTCCAAGTAGAGCTCGCACTGGCTGAATCTGAGGAGCCAAAGATGGTGCTTTACTGTGTAGGAGGTGGGTTGCTGGTCGGCGAGCGACTGGGCGACGGCGAGGGCCCGGAGAAAGGTTTTTTCGGCTGCCGCGAAATCACCGGCTGTCTTTTGCGCAGAACCGATGCGGGTCAGGCATCGTCCGAGCGCGGTGCGTGTCTCGATGTCGTTAGGCGAGATGGTTGCCAAACCTTCCAGAATGGGCAGCGCTTTGCGGAAATGGAGCAAGGCGGTTGATGCATCCTGGTTCCAGGCCGGGATGTCGCCGTAGTGCATCTCGAGGTCGGCCAGCGCCCTGGCCAGGGGATGCGAGGCGGGCTCTTCTGAAGTCAACGCGACTCGCAAAGCGAGCGCTTTATCGTAGGAAGCGACGGCATCCCTGGTGCGGTTCGACCACCAAAGAAGATAACCAATCTGCTCGTAATTGTGGGCCAGGTCGTTGCGCAGTGCGACTGACTTTAAGTCACGCTTGAGAAGTGATTCGCGCAAGTTCTGCGCTTTATGGTAACTAACCAGCGCGCCGACCATGTCGCCGAGGTTGGCCTGGTTAGGCTGGCCTTGCACGTCGCCGACTTTCTCGTAGGCCGCGGCCAGTTCGGCTTGCAATCCGCGGTTGCCGTTCGTTTCCTGGGAAAGGCGATCGAGATATTCGAGCGCGCGTTTGACCAGAGTCTCGCGCGCGGCGGTGGCCCCTGGCAGGTCGGCGATCTGCGGTTCGATTTCGAAGAGAAAAGAATGCGCCAGCTGGCGGACGTCTTCGAAACGGCGATCGGCGCGGCGCGCCTCCCAGGTGGTCGCGATAATCCCGCCTAGCAACGTCAGCATGAAGAGGGTTGCGACCGCGACGGCGAGGCGATGGCGCCGGATGAATTTCGAACTGCGGTAGGACCACGTTTCCTTGCGCGCGGAGACCGGCAGCCCGGCGAGGTGGCGGCGAATGTCTTCCGCAAACTGACCGACCGACGGATAACGCCGTTCCGGTTCCTTGCGCAGCGCCATGAGAATGATGTTGTCGAGATCGGCGTCGAGCCCGCGCCGGTGCGAACTGGGACGCAGCGGCTCTTGCTCGGTAATGGCGCGCGCGATTTCCACCGCGGCGGAGCTCGTTAGGCGAAGAGCCCGCTCGCCGGTCAGGAGTTCGTAGAGAACGATGCCCAGACTGTAAACGTCACTCGCCGTGGTCATGCTTTCCCCGCGAACCTGCTCCGGGCTGGCATAATGCGGCGTCATCACGCCCGCCAGCGTCAGCGTTTGGTCGTTGGTTTGCGTCGTTTTCGGGTCGAGCAATCTCGCGATCCCGAAATCGAGCAGCTTCGGTTCGCCATCGGCAGTGACCCGGATGTTGGCGGGCTTGATGTCGCGATGAATGACGAGGTGGCGATGCGCGTAGCTGACCGCGGCGCAGATTTTGCGGAACAATTCCAGGCGCTCGTTCGTTGTGAGGTGGTGATGCTCGCAATAAACGTCGAGCCGCTCTCCATCGACATATTCCATGATGAAATAAGGAGCGTTCTCCGGAGTGACCGCGACGCCGAAGAGCCGGGCAATGTGCGCATCGTTCAGGCCCGCCAGGATGCGCGCTTCCTGGCGGAGATGACGTGCAATTCCGCCGGTGCCAAAGCCGCGCTGCACGAGCTTGATCGCCACTTTGCGCCCGAGCACGGTGTCTTCGGCGAGATAGACTTCGCCCATCCCGCCTTTGCCGAGGAGGGAAATAATGCGGAAGTCGCCTAACGAGTCCCCGGCGGTCAGCGTGTCATCGTCCTGGGTAAAGGCTTCCGCGCGCACCTCGATCGCAGGTCGCTCAAGAAAATCGCCGGCCGCATCGTGCGCCCGCAGAAACGCGCTGACCTCGTCGAGCATTCTCTGGTCGCCGCGACAAGCGTCGCGCACGAAGGCAGAGCGAACTTCGCCGGGCCGCTCGATTGCCGCTTGGAAGATCTCCTCGATCCGCTCCGCTTCCGCGCTCATGCGGGCGACCCGCTATCGTCTCGGATGGTGCGATGCAGCCACGCTTTGGCAAAAGTCCAGTCGCGCCGCACCGTCGCGGAATTCAGGCCCATCGCCTCGGCGGTTTCCTCGACCGTCAGCCCTCCGAAGAAACGGAGTTCGACGACCCGGCTCTTGCGCTCGTGGACCGTCGCCAATTGCGTCAACGCGTCATCCAGCGCGAGCAGATTCTCAGCTCGCTCTTCGGGTGGCAGGAGCGCTTCGCTGAGTTCGATCTTCTCCGCATGACCGCCGCGCTTTTGCGCCACGTGGGCCCGCGCATGATCGACCAGGATTCGCCGCATCAACTTGCTCGCGATCGCAAAAAATTGGGCACGGTTCTTCCACTGTGTATTTTTTTCGCCGGCCAAACGCAAATAGACTTCGTGCACAAGCGCGGTCGGCTGAAGGGTGTGATCGCCGCGTTCGCGGTAGAGATATTGCCGCGCCAACCGCCGCAACTCCGCGTAAACCACCGGCATGAGATGGGCCGCAGCGTCCGCATCGCCCGCGCTCCAGTGCGCGAGCAATTGCGTGATTTCGGGAGGCACTTCGTCGTGCTTCATCGATTACGGCCAGGCCGGTTCCTCGAAAATAAATTGATCCAGGTTGCGCGGTTTCAGCGCGGTTTTGCGCATTAGCTTCTTGGAACCCACAGGCGCTAGGCGCTTCACGGAGACAGCATGCACTATTCAACCTCGGCTCGGCAAGGTGCGCCGCGCCTCCGACCGATCATCCCGACCATGAAACCATTCAAATTCTCAGCTCTTGCCTTGGGCGCCCTTTTCGTTGCGAGCGTCGTCGCCTGGGCGGTAAATCCGCAGCCGGTTATTGTCACGACGGTTTCCTCCGGCAACGACGCGGTCATTTTTCCCGATCCGAGCGGCGCGCCGTCGAACCAGAAGTTTCCAGTCTTGCCATTTAACTCGTTTCCCCATGGAGTCTCCTATTACGGGAGCGATAACGCGCTCGTCGGCGATGCCTTCCAGTCGCGCGTCTTCGTCATAGAAGTTTCGACGGCGACGTTGCTCGACACCATCGACACCGCCGCGGCCGGTTATGACGGCGCCGGCACGATCGCGGTTGCGCCCAGTCTGACCGAAGCGCTGGCGATGGGTAATAGTAATAAACTTTACGTCATTCACGCGCCGTTCGCGGCTGATTCCGCCATCACATCGGTCACGTTACCGGGGACGATGTTGGATCTGGAAACCCAGGCCATTGTCTTCAACCCGGCGGGGCGCGCTTTCGTCGAAACCGGGGCCGGAATTTCCGTGCTCGATCCGCCCTATACCAAGATCGCCTTCACCATGCCGGCGGTGAACGGCTCGACCAACGGTGCCGCGCTCGCCATTACCCAAGACGGGAGCACGCTCCTCGCGACGGTCTTTGATAGTGTGGTCCGGATTTATCACGCGCCCTACAGCGCAGCCTCCGTCCCGGAGCTTCTTTTCATTCCGGGAAACGCGGGTCTGGACGGAATTGCGATCACGCCGGACGCGACCAAAGCGATTGTCGTTCCGTCGAACACCGACCAAACCATTCGCGCCTCGGCGATCAGCGCGCCATTCAGCGCGAACTCGGTGGTGGAAGTTTTGCCGATTCCGCCGGGGACAACCGGTTTCGAGGACGTGGGCATGAGCGCAGATGGTCAACTCGCCATTCTCGCCGGTAACGGGGCCTCTTTGGATGGGACGATGGAAGAGCCAATTTTCGTCCGGGCACCATTCACCGCCGCGGGAGCACAAGCTTTCGCCGTACCGGTGGAGAATGCTACCAATCCGAATCGAGGGAACGGCGCGGCGCGCTTTCTCCCGCCGGGTCTCGCTCCTGGCCTGACGATTTACGCCACCGCTCCTGCTACCGGGGCGCTGAGCGCCGATTTCACTTTCACCCTCAACTACGCGAACACCGGCACGACCGCGGAAAACGCGGTGGTCATTCGCACTCCGGTGCCTACCGGTACAACCTTTGTCTCAGCGAGCAACGGCGGGACACTATCCAACGGCTTCGTTACTTATAATCTCGGCGTGCTCCCCGCCGGCGCCGCCCGCACCGTAACCTTCACCGTCAATCTTGCCTCTTCCGCGCGCCCGGTGGTGAGCGAAGCCAATTACACGATTGCGGCCAACGGCGTCCCGCGAATCCCAGGACCGCCGCTGAACGTTTCCATCACCGGGATCGGCGCATTGCCCGCTCAACTGCTCAACATTTCCACCCGCCTCAACATCCTGACGAACGACAACGTCCTGATCGGCGGTTTCATTATTACCGGGAGCGGTTCGAAACAGGTGCTTATTCGCGGCCTCGGGCCGTCGCTCCCCGTTTCCGGGGTGCTGGCTGATCCTGTGCTCGAACTGCATAAGTCAGACGGCACGGTCATTTCCAACAACAACTGGAAAGACACGCAGCAATCCGCCATCGAAGCGACCGGCATTCCGCCGCAAAATGACCTTGAATCTGCGATTGTCGCGACGCTCGATCCCGGCGCCTTCACCGCAATTCTGAAAGGGAACAACGATGGCACCGGCGTCGGCTTGGTGGAAATTTACGACTTTGATGGAACCGGCGCTTCGCATCTGGTCAACCTCAGCACCCGCGGCTTCGTCGGGATCGGTGACAACGTTTTGATCGGCGGCGTGATCGTCGGACCAGGCGACGGAGGCATCCCGACGGTGGTGGTGCGGGCCATCGGGCCGTCGTTAGCCGGGGTGGCTAATACTTTGTCGGACCCCAGCCTGGAGCTGCATGACGGCAATGGCGCGATCATCGCAACGAACAATGATTGGCGAGAGGGCCAGCAAGATCAGCTCATCGTCGACCAATTGGCGCCGACCGACGATCGCGAAGCGGCGATCGAGTTGACGCTCGCCCCGGGAGCTTACACCGCGATCGTGAGCGGCGTTGGTGGAACAACCGGGGTCGCCCTGGTTGAATTCTACAACTTGCAGCCAGCCGCGCCCGCCGCGACTCGTTAGGCGGCGGCGAGGCCTTTGCAAGGAGGGAGGTCAAGGCCGCCCGCACGTTCGTGCAGGCGCCTAATGTAGACGCCTCCCTCTGGGAGGCGCGGGTTTAGGGGCGCCCGCACTACCGAGACCCGCGCTTCGCAGAGCGAAGCGTCTACAACTAGGCGGCGGCGCGCTGGCGATCGAGGTAAACTTTGCAGACCCCTTTGATCCGCGTGAGCACGTAATAGGTCGTCTGGCTGCGTACGCGCACCAGCTCCGCGCCGACGATGCGGGTCACGAAATCACTCGGCATGTCGAGAATCTCCTGCGGCGTCGCGCCATCGAGACCTTTGCAAAGGATCGAGGTCATGGCGCGGGTCAGAGTTTGCACTTCAGGGCCGAGGGTCATGCGGAGATGGGCGCGACCGTCGTCATCGACCTGGAGATAAACCCCAACTTTATCGGCGCATTCCTCGTCTTTGCGGACGTCTTCGAGGTCGAACTTTTCTTCCGGCTTCGGTTCCTGTTTCGGCGCGTTGTCGGAATAGGCGACGAGAGTTTCGCGCCGCTCCACCTCCGGCAAATGCTCAAAAAGGTCGATGATGTTTTGCAGTTTTTCGGGATACATGTTCTGACTCGTGCTCATAATCGTGCTCGTAATCGAAACGAGCAACCCTGCTCGCCGACGGCAGAGTCGATCACGATCACGAGCACGAGCACGAGAAAAAGTCAGGCGCTCCGCTCGATCGGGGCGCCGACTTTGTTGCCCCACTCGGTCCAGGAACCGTCGTAGTTCCGCACTTTATCGAGGCCCAGGAGGTAGGTCAGGACGAACCAGGTGTGACTGGAGCGTTCGCCGATGCGGCAATAAACGACCGTGTCCGTATCGGGTTTGATCCCGCACTGGTCGAAATAAATCTTCGCCAGCTCGGCGGCCGACTTGAAGGTGCTGTCGTCGTTCGTCGCCATTTTCCAGGGCACGCTCTTCGCCCCCGGGATGTGTCCGCCGCGGAGCACGCCTTCCTGCGGATATTCCGCCATGTGGGTGATCTCGCCCTTGTATTCGCCGGGCGAACGAACGTCGACGAGCGGTTTGCCCGCTTTGCTTTGCGCGAGTGCTTCGTCGGCAAAAGCGCGAATCTCCTTGTCCATCCGCCGCGCCGGGACCGGATATTCCGTGCTCGGATATTTTGCCACTTCGCGCGTCATCTTGCGCCCCTCGGCTTTCCATTTGTCGCGGCCGCCATTCAGGACTCGGACGTTCTTGTGTCCGAAAAGCCGGAAGGCCCAGAGCGCGTAACAAGCCCACCAGTTCGCCTTGTCGCCGTAGAAAATGCAGGTCGTTTCCGGGGTGATGCCGTTGCGGCGGCAAAGCTCGGCGAATTTATCCGGCGCGATGTAATCGCGAATGAGCTGGTCCTGCAGATCGGCCCGCCAATCAATGTGCACCGCGCCCGGGATGTGGCCGGTGTCGTAGAGGAGGATGTCCTCGTTCGATTCGACGATGCGGATGTCCTTGTCGTTGAGGTGTTGTTCGAGCCACTCCGCCTCGACCAACGCTTCAGGATGTGCGTATTCCGTCGGGTTCGTGTTCATGCCGCAAAGGTATGGTCCGCGGGCGGCCGCCCGCAAGTTCGAATCCTGATCGGGGGCGCGTCGGACGGCGGAGTCTAACGAGCTTGTCACGTCACGGGACGATCTGCTAGAGGTGTCCGAAATGAAGAAAGCGATCAAGGCGAAGCCGGCCGCGCCCGGCAAGAAGTCTCGCCCGAACCCCGCCGCGCAAGCGAAAACGCCCTCTCCAAAAAAAGCCCCGCCGAAAAAGAAACCGGTGGCGGCGGGCGCCGGGCTGGCTTTCCAGGAATTTGAGGCGCTGCGGCGCCAGCTCGATCTTTCGCTCGAGGAATTGACCACACGACTCGGTCTTTCCCGGGCCACGGTCGCGGAACGCAAGGCGGCCGGCCGCCTCACGACCGATGAATCGGGCAAAGTCGTTTCCTTTGCCCGGCTCCTGGGGCACGCCGTCCATCTTTTCGGCGACCTCGAGGAAGCGCGGCTCTGGCTCAAGACTCCGCAGCGCGGTCTGCACGGCGCGGTCCCGCTCGATTACGCCAAAACGGATCTGGGCGTGCGCGAAGTCGAAAGCCTGCTCACCCAGCTCGGCGCGCAGCGCGCCGATTAAAAAAGCGGATCGGCGCCCGCGCGTGCCAGTCGCGCAATTATTCCGCCTAACGAGCTGGGCGCGGCCTGCTTTGTGCGCGGGTTCGGGTCGGACGGGGACGGGCCGGCCGCCAGTGCCGCAGCACGCGATGCCGGGGCAAGGCGGTCGCGTGCGCGCTGCTGGATTGCACCAGTTCGCGCCGGCGCAGGCACTCGAGCGCGAGCTGGACCGCGCTTTTGGAAAGCCCGGTTCCCTCGGCAATCGCGCGCAAACTGGCACTGACCGGCCGCCAGCGCCGGCGCTGGGCGGCCACGTAGAGGTGCAGGTAAACCAGAAATGCGGCCGGCTGGCGATCGTGCCCGACCAAGTCGCGCATCAGGACCTCGAGGACGTAATCGTCGACCGGGATGGTACCGCGAAAGCGTGGCATGATCGCGAGTTTATCGCTATACCGATAAATGGACAGCAATTTCAGCGCTGGGCGGTGGGTCCCTTCTGGACGGCGCCGGACGGACGGTTCTACGCTCCCGCTGTCATGATCAAACAAATCAAATTCATCAGTATTCCGGTAGCGGACCAGAATCGGGCGCTCGATTTCTACACCGACAAGCTCGGGTTCACCATCATCACCGACCAGCCCTTTGATGAGAAGCAGCGCTGGATCGAGTTGCGGGTGCCGAAGGCGGAAACGCGAGTCGTGCTTTTCACCGCCGAGGGCGAGGAAAAGCGGATCGGGAGCATGATGAACATGTCGTTTGCCTGCGACGACATCGACCAGACCTACGAGGAGCTGAAGGCGCGCGGAGTTGAGTTCGAAGGGCCGCCGCAGAAACAGCCCTGGGGCAGTTACGCCATGTTCAAGGACAGCGAAGGCAACCGTTTCGTCGTTTCGTCGTCCTAGTCAAAGCGCTGCGCCGAGACTCGTTAGGCAAAAGCCCGCCCATACTGCGGAGGCGGTTGCGCGGTTTGATGGAGCGGACGGGCGGAGTTGAGTGGCCAGTAGGGATGGCGCAAAATTCGCGCGCCATCAGGACGAGATCGGCTTCGCCCATGCGAATGATCTGGTCGGCCTGCTCCGGGGCCGTGATCATGCCGACGGCGCCGGTGGCGATTTCGGCTTCGCCCCGAATCTGGGCGGCGAAGGGAAGCTGGTAGCCGGGACCGACCGGGATTTTTGCCTGCGCGACATTGCCGCCGCTCGAGCAATCGATCAGGTCCACGCCTAACGATTTTAATTCCCGCGCGAGCGCGACCGAGTCGCCCCCAGTCCAGCCGCCTTCTGTCCAGTCGGTCGCGGAGATGCGGACGAAGAGTGGAAATTTCTCCGGCCAGACCCGGCGCACGCCCTCCGCCGTCTGGCAGAGAAAACGGATGCGGTTAGCGAAGGAACCGCCGTAGTCGTCGCTGCGCTGGTTGCTCAGGGGCGAGAGAAAGCTTGCAGGAGATAGCCGTGGGTGGCGTGAATCTCCACCACCTGGGCGCCGGCCCGTTCGCCGCGGCGGGCGGCGTCAACGAATGCCCCCTGTATCCGCTCGATGCCGACGCGATCGAGTTCCCGCGGGGTCTGATAGCCTTGCGCAAACGGAAGCGGGCTCGGGCCAAAGATCGGGCTCCAGCCGCCTTCGTCGGAACCTAACGGATTCCCGCCCTTCCAAGGCGCGCTCGTGCTCGCCTTGCGTCCGGCATGCGCGAGCTGCATGGCCGGGACCGCGCCCTGCGCCGCGATGAACTTGAAGATGCGGCGCAGCATTTCGATGTGATCATCTTTCCAAATCCCGAGATCCTGCGGGCTGATTCGCCCTTCCTCCGTGACCGCGGCCGCCTCGGTAAAACAAGCGCGGCCCCGCCGACCGCGCGGCTCCCGAGATGGACAAGGTGCCAGTCGTTGACGAAACCATCCTCGCCTGAATACTGGCACATCGGCGAGACCGCGATGCGGTTGCGGAGCTGGATCCCGCGCAATGAGAGCGGTGAGAAAAGATGGAGCGCAGGCTGTTTATCCATAAAACGATCTTCGCACCTCCAAAGAGAGTTTGCTCCCGACATGTTGGCGCTTGGCAAGGCGCGGCGGAAAATGCAGGCTGGCAAGGTGGGAGGACGCCACATTCTTCTGCCGGCCGCCGCCATCTCGCTTCTCCTTTTCCTGACCACGCCGGCTCGGGGCGAGGAAATTTATCTCCCGCAAGATCTGGATGACGCCCACCGCGAACTCCTGCGTTTGTTTGGCCCTGCGGCGATTGCGCAGATCAAGGCGTTAAAGTCTGAGGAAGACGTCTACACAATCGACTGGGGGATCGGTTTGATCAATTGCTGGGAGCTGAATGCGAACTCGCCCCTGGCCCTCTTTTTTCGACGTCGTGGAGTGGCCGATTCGCATGACATGGCCGGGATTGTTTTGGCGACGCTGTGGGATCGTCCCCTTGGGCTGGGCGCACCTTCCCGGGAGGTGTTGCCCCCCTTGCCCAAGGCGCTCTCGGATGTCATCTTCCGCCTCGTTCGTGCGCCGAAGTAGCTCAGTGGTAGAGCAACGGTTTCGTAAACCGTAGGTCGCGGGTTCAATCCCCGCCTTCGGCTCCCTTTTCCGGCAATGCGGCTTTAGCTTCCACCATCATGGCGACGGAGAAGGAGCAGAGCGGGATTGAAACGGTCGAGCGCCGGCTTCGGGCCGGCCCGCAAATTCATCCCAGCGCCTGGGTCCCGGCCAACGCCACCGTCCTCGGCGAGGTGTCGTTAGGCGAAGAGGCCAGCATCTGGTATGGGGCCGTTCTGCGGGGCGATATCAACCGGATCGCGATCGGCCCGCGGAGCAACGTCCAGGACGGCGCCATCGTCCATGTCTCGGATGACTTTCCCGCGCTTCTCGGCGAATTGGTCACGGTCGGTCACGCCGCCATTATCCACGCCTGCACCATCAGCGACGAGGTGCTGGTCGGGATGGGGGCGATCGTGCTCGATGGCGCGGAGATCGGCGCCCGCTCCATCCTCGGGGCGCAAGCGCTCGTCACCAGCGGGATGAAAATTCCGCCCGGCTCGCTCGTCCTCGGCTCGCCTGGGAAAGTCGTCAGGCAGCTGCAACCGAAGGAGCAGGCCGCGCTCAAGGGCTGGGCGCTCAAGTATGTCGAAGTAACGAAGCGCTATCGCGCGGCCTTGGAGTCATCGCCCAAGGACTGATCGGCCATCCCCGGGGGAGCGAGTCTTTCGGGAAATATGCGCAGAATTGAGTTGAGCTGGCACCGCCGCTTCGATCATGCTGCCAAAAAATGAAGCGAGTATTTCCCCTGCTCCTTTTCCTGGTTCTTTGCGCGCGGTCGCTTTTGGCCGCGACAGTTTGGTCGGAGACAGGGGGCGCGCCTCGACGAGACCATCGCGGATGGAACGACCGTGCCGCCACCGGGGGTGCTCCAGCCGCTGCTGGCGAAAGTGCCCTTCTCAAACTTTCGTTACCCGCACGTCGACGAAAACGAGAACGTCACCTTCATCGCGGACGATCCGGTTTATAACGGGAAAGCGGCCCGGCACGGCATCTACCGCTCGATCGCGCGAACCGGCGAATTGCAACCCCTGGTCCGGCAAGGCGAGACCCTCGTCCCGGGAACCTCCGTCGCGCTCGATTGGTTTCGCGGGCTGCAGATGGATGGGCCCGACTTTGTTTTCAACGCCACCGACAAAGCGGGCGAGCGCGGGCTCTACTATTGGACGAAAGGGGCGCTGCGCACGATCGCGCGCAGCCACCAGACCCTCCTGCCCGGCGCTGCGCAGACGATGACCGATGTCGAATACGGAGCACTGGCGCACGGGCACATTCTCTACAATGCCCGCGCCGGAAACGAAAATCTGCTTGTCCTCTACTCGTTAGGCGACGATCGGGCACGGGTCCTGAGCCGCTCGGAAGCGCCTATCCCGGGACGCTCGGGAGAAGCTTTTCGCTAATTCTCCCCGCAAAACTGGCTCGACCGCGCGGGCGTAGTCTTCCGCGCGGCCTCGGTCGTGCATCCGCATCGTAAATTTGCCGAAGGCAAACTCGGGATTTACGGCTGGTTTGGAATCGATTGGGCGCATCCCGAGCAAGCCTTCAGCGAGGCGCGTTTGCAGACCGTGGCCGATGGAAAGTCCATTGTGCCGCTGCTGAGCGAGGCAAAATTCGACGATTTTCGCAGCGCGCCGACCCAGGAAGGTTTGACCGCCTTTGTCGGAAGCGGGCCGGGCTTCAGCGGGATTTACTACCGCGACCTTAAGGCCGCGAACACGGCAATTCAGCCGGTCGTCGATACGCAATGCGAGCTGCCGGGACTTTTTTCTGGGGCCTTCGAACGCTTCGGGATTTTTCCGGCCATTTTCAACCGCAGCATCGTCTTCGTTGGCTACGGGGACGGGGATTACGTGGGAGTTTTTCTTTATCGGATCGATCGCGACGAGTTGTTTCTATTAACCGACAATCGCCTTCCGGTCGGCGCTAAAGAAATCGTCGATTTCGAAATCGCCGGGCACTTTTTGGTGCGGAACCGCTTTGCAGTTTCGGTGCAGTTCTCCGGCAACACCTATGGGGTTTATTTGGCCACGATCCCGACCCGTTCTTTCAAACGCATGGCGGCACCTGTGCCTTGAGTCGGCTGGCCAGTTCCTGCGCGCGAATTTCCAGTAACTGCCCGGTCGCACCATAACCGGGACTCTCGTCATTCAGGGTAAATGTGCCGTCAAAAAGCCGGCGCACTTCCGCGTCGTCAGTCACCTGGCCGACAATGGCGAAAACCGGTTTGCCGGCCGCGCGCGCCAGTTGCGCGACGCCGGCCGGGCCTTTGCCGGTGAGAGTCTGACGATCGAGTTTTCCTTCGCCAGTGATGACGATGTCGGCGCGCGCGATCTTTTCCCGCAAGCCGGTGGCGTCGGCCACAACTTCGAATCCGGAGCGGATTCGTGCGTGGCAAAAAGTCAGCAAACCGAAGCCGAGTCCACCGGCCGCGCCCGCGCCGGCGACCTCGCGGTAGTCGCAGTGCAAATCGCGCTGGGCCACCTCTGCCAGGCGGGCCAGGGAACGCTCCAGGAGCTCCAGTTGTTCGGGCGTGGCGCCTTTTTGCGGGCCGAAAGTGTGGGTCGCGCCGTGTGGGCCGAGGAGCGGATTGTTCACGTCGCAGGCGGCAGTGATCGGGGGGAGCGCGAGCTCGTTAGGCGACTCGATCCGCACGAGATTGACCAGTTCGTCGACCGACCCGGCCAGCTCGTCGCCCTTCTCGTTGGAAAAAAGAAAACCGAGGGCGCGGGCGAGACCAAAACCACCGTCGTTCGTCGCGCTCCCGCCCAGGCCGATGACGATCTCGCGCGGCTGGCGAGCGAGGGCGGCGCGGAGCAGCTCGCCGACGCCGAAGGTCGAGGCGCGAAGCGGATCGCGTTCGTTAGGCGCGAGCTGCGCCAGTCCCGCGGCCGCGCTCATTTCGCAGACAACGAGCCGGGAATCCGGGAGCCAGGCGTAAGGGGCCGAAACCTCGCGCCCGAGCGCATCATGCACGCGACAAGAGAGCAGCTCGCCGCCCGCGGCGCGGCAGATGGTCTCGGTCGTGCCTTCGCCGCCGTCTGCCAGGGGGACAAACTCGAGTTCCACTCCGGGCAGCGCGGCGCGCAGGCCGCGTCCGATGCTTTGCCCGACCTCTTCCGCTCCTAACGAGCCTTTGAACTTATCGGGCGCGATGAGGATGCGCATGCGGCCGCCACCATAGCGCGGGTGGAGGCCGCCTGGCCAGTCATCCTTAACCGGCTAAGGCGGGTTAAGAAGAAGAGTCGCCGCATGGGACGGGACCTGCCGCTGGCGGAGGACGGTTTTGAAAGCCGTCTGCCGGGTTAAAAACCCGGCCTCCGTTTGGAAGCGCCGGTCGGCGCGAAAAGAAGAGAGCCCCGGGCGTGAGCCCGGGGTTTGCGAGATTGGTTAAGGCTCCGCCCCGCAGGGGCGGAAGAAGCAGGTGCGCTTTAGGATGTTCTGCCGCCCCAGCCGGGGCTCATCGGATGAAACCGCTCACCCCCCGGGCTCACGCCAGGGGCTAATCTCTGTCGCCCCTCCGGCGCTTCGAAACGGTTACGGCTTTGTTCCCGCCCTAGAATTTGACGCTGAAGCCGCCGTAGTAATTCCGCCGATAAGCCGGGACGATGCCTTCGTCGCGAATCTCGGCGTAGAAATCCTCGTCGAAGAGGTTCTTGATCCCGGCGAAAACCCCGAGCCGGCCGTCGAGGAATTTCACCTCCGCGGTCAGATCCCAGACGGTGTAGGCAGGGATAAAGTGCGACTTGGTGTTGTTCGCATCGGCGAAGGAATCGTCCACCAGATTGCCGATGAGGCCGACCTTGACCGCTTCTTTCCAGCGATAAATGCCGCCAATCTTGAACTGATAATCCGGCGCGTAAGTGGTGTTGAAGCCTTCGTTAGGGCCACTGGTGAACTCGGCGCTGAGCAGGGTGATGTTGCCGTAGAGGTTGAAGCGGCCGTAGGGGCTTTCCGTGCCGCCGTTGATCATCCCGAGAAGATCGAGCTCGGCCGCGGCTTCAAATCCGGCGTAACGCGCGTCGCCCACGTTTTGGGTGGTGGTGAAAGTCGCGCCCGCGGCATTCACGCCGCTGATTTCTCCGACCTGGTCGTTCACTTCAAAATAGAAACCGCCGACGTCGAAGGTCAGATAGCGAAGCGGTTTGCCGCGGACCCCGAGTTCGAACTGGATCGAATCGCCTTCCTTGAGGTCGCCATTCACGACGCCGTCGGGCGCGGTCGGAACGAGTTCACCGTAAGTGCGGGGACGATAAGCTTGCGCGACCGTGGCGTAGAGCTCGAGCCGCGGCGGGCCGCCGGCGACCATCGAGGAAGCGTTCGTCACTGTCTTGCCGTCATCCTTCGAGAACGATGTCGTCGCAGGAGCGGGCACCTGGCCTTCGACCAGGACGTAGCCCGCACCGAGGCTAAAGAGCGGGACGAAAGAAAAGTCCGACTGCGAGAGAAGCGGATCGCCCGGCGCACGAGTGATGTTGACGTGCTCATCGAGGCTTTGCCCGAAGAATTCGAGGCGCATCCCGGGAGTGATGGAAAGCCGGCCGAATTTGAATCGGTTTTCGGCAAAGAGCGCGAAGTCGGTCGTCTCGCCGGTATTGAAGCGGCGGAGGAGACCGCTGCTCGCATTCGGAGTCGTGCCCCGCTCGTCGCGGCGATCCTGGAGCGCATGATAGAAATACATCCCGCCGGTAAAAGTGGAGGTGTCACGCGCAAGATCGTAATCGTGGCGCAGGCGCACTTCCGCGCCTTCGGTGTAGTCCTCGCGATCCTGGATGTCGTCCGTGCTCGCGGCGGACCCGGGAGCCGGGTTCGGATCGGGTGCGACCCCGAAATCGCCGCCGCGCTGGCGCTGGCTGTAACGCTGCAGGTAGCCGCCGAAGGCTTTGATATCGAGCTGGGTCCGCTCCGAGAAAACCTTCTGGTATTCGAGCATCCCGTAGTAGCGCTTCAACCGGAAGAGATCGAACAGGCGTGTGGAAGCATTTCGATCGACCTGGTAGAGCGATGCCCACGGCGCAGGCACTTCGGTCAGACCGCCTGGTTCGCCGTGTTCTTCCTCGTAGGCGTCGAGAGTGAGGATGAAGCGGCTGTCGTCCGTCGCGTCAAAAACCAGTTTCGCGCTGCCTGCGTTCAGGTCGTAGCCGCTATTCGTGCGGAAGCCGTCCCGCTCGCGATGATCGAAATAGGCGTAGTAGCCGAAGCGGCCCACCGTGCCATCGACGCTGGTGTAGTTCTGATAGAGTCCGTCGCTGCCGAAGACGTTTTTGGTTTCAAACTCAAACTGCACGTCGCGGCGCGGCATTTTCATGACAAAATTGAGCGCCCCGCCCGGCTGCGGGCCAAACTGCAAGGCTGCCCCGGCGCGGATGAATTCGATCCGCTCGACCGCGTCGAGGATCGGCGTGTAATGCGATTCCGGAAAACCGAACTGCTCGTTCTTGATCGAGACGCCGTCTTTCAAGACCTGCATGAACTCGCTCCGTTGCGAATCGAGTCCGCGATAGCCGAAATTGACGATCGGCGACGAAGGCTCCTCGCTCACCAGCAGCCCGGGCGTGGTCGCGAGCGCTTCGCGGTAATCGTTATTCGCAATGTTCGGGAACTCCTCCGGTTTCACGAACGAGGTCTTCTTGCCGGAATTGATCCGCGTTCCCTGGACTTCGGGCAAAGCCGGGTATTCAACCGGGTTGACGTCTGTGCCTTCGATGATTAACTGCGCCGTCTCGATCGGGGAAGAGACCAGTCCGCTCGAGAGATCGGTGTCCGCATTCGGCAACTGCGTTCCGTCCGGCGTGATTGCGGCGGGCCGGTTGCGGCTCGATAAACGATGGCTTGCGCGCGAGTCTTCATCGTTCTCATCGGTATTTGCATCCTCTTCCGTGGCTAGAGCGGCGGACGAAGCGCCCTGGGAAATTCCTGGCTGGGCAAAACCGAGACCGCAGGCCAAGAAAACCGAGGTCAAAAGGAAGCGTGATTGAAATTGCATGGCGCGGATGAGAGCGGAGAGCATGCCAGAAGACAAGACATTTCTGACTAAATTGTAATCTTTCTCTGCGGCCTCGGTCGCAGGTCTTTCGATTTTTCGATGCAAACCTCTACTGCCGCTCCTATTCTCGGACGCCTCGGCCATGAAGCGCGCCTGACGGCGGCGCTGGCCCTGCCGCTGATCGCGGGGCAGCTCAGCCAGATGTTTATTGCGCTGGCGGACACGATCATGGTCGGGCGGCTCGGGGTTCTGCCGCTGGCGGCGGCGACGTTTGCAAACAACGTTTTGCATCTGCCGTTTATCTTTGGCCTCGGCTTTTCAATGGCCATCTCGATTCGGGTCTCGCACGCCCGCGGCGCGGGTGATCGCGAAGCGGCCCGGACTTCGCTGCGGCATGGCATGTATCTCGCGCTCGCGTTCGGCGCGCTGACCTTGCTCGGGGTTTGGTTCATCCAGCCCTTCCTCGGAATCTTTCGCCAGGAGCCGGCAATCGTGCGCGCGGTCCCGCGCTACTTTCTCCTCGTGGCGGCGTCGATGATCCCGGCGATGGGCGCGATGGCGGTCAAAAATCACGCGGACGCGATGAACAAACCGTGGACGCCGTTCTGGATCATGCTCGGCGCGGGCGGGCTGAACGTTCTCTTCAACTACATGTTCATCTACGGGAAACTGGGTGCGCCTCGCCTCGAATTGGACGGGGCTGGCGTGGCCACGCTTCTGGCGCGGCTCGTGATGCTGGCGGCGATGATCTGGTGGTGTGTCCGTTCGCCTGCCGTGCGTGAATGGGTGCCGGTGCATTGGTTCCGCCCGCCGAAATGGGCGACGGTCCGGGATTTAGTCCGGATCGGGCTGCCGGCCAGCCTGCAACTGCTGGCCGAGGTCAGCGCTTTCGTCATGGCCACGCTGGTCATCGGCACGCTCGGTCCGGCCGCGCTCGCCTCGCACCAGGTCGCGATCACTTGTGCGGCGACCATTTTCATGGTGCCGCTCGGGCTTTCCATGGCTTTGACGGTGCGGATGGGCGAAGCCTGGGGCGCGCAGCAGCGGGCGCGTTTGCGTCTAATTTTGGTCAGCGGCTGGGGCTTGGCGCTCCTCTTCACCGCGGGCAGCGCACAGCTCTTTTTGTTTTTTAATCACACGATCGCAGGCTGGTTTCTGACCGATCGGGCGGTCGTCGCGCTGGCGGCAAAGCTTCTTCTCGTCTCGGCCGCCTTCCAGGTGAGCGACGCGCTCCAGGTCTCCTCCGGCGGCGCCTTGCGCGGTCTGGCGGACGTGAAGATCCCGGCCCTGCTCGCCTTTTTCGCCTATTGGGTAATCTCGATCCCGCTCGGCTGGGTTCTGGTTTTTCCGCTCGGGCTCGGCGTGGCCGGGATGTGGTGGGGGCTGACCGCTGGCCTAACGATCACCGCAATCGCGCTCGGCCGGCGGGTCTGGCGCAAGACCGCGGCTTGACTTGAGCCTCTGGGCGCATGGAATTGAGAAACCAAATGAGTGCCCAATCGATTCCCTATTTCGAGGTCTTCGCTTTCACCAACCGGATGTTTGCCGGCAACCCGGCCGGGGTCTGTCTGCTGACGGAATTCCTGCCTAACGATCAAATGCAGGCGATCGCGACCCAGAACGATCTCCCGGAAACGGCTTTCCTTGTGGAGCGGGGCGATCACTTCGACCTGCGCTGGATGACTCCCGCAGTTGAGGTCGATCTCTGCGGCCACGCCACCCTGGCCGCGGCACATGTTCTTTTTCGACACAGGGGATATGCGCGGAAAACGATTCGCTTCGAAACGCAAAGCGGGGAGTTGGTCGTGGAGCAAAGCGCCGGCCGCCTCGTGCTCGATTTTCCTTCTCGGCCGGTGGCGGAGGGCGGGAATATTGCGGCGGTGACGAAGTCGTTAGGCGCGAAACCGGAAAAGGTCCTGCACGGGCGCGACTATTTCGCCGTTTTTGCCTCCCAGCAGGAGGTCGCGACGATCCAACCTGATCTCGAGGCGATCGCCAAACTGGATGCCCAGGGTCTGGTCGTGACCGCGCCGGCCGACGATTGCGATTTCGTCTCGCGCTACTTCGCGCCCGCGGCCGGTATCCCGGAAGATCCGGTGACCGGCTCGACGCACTGCACGCTCATTCCCTACTGGTCGCAGCGGCTCGGAAAGAAGGAATTGTTTGCCCGCCAGATTTCCGCGCGCGGCGGCGAACTCTTTTGTGAGGATCGCGGCGACCGGGTTGGGATCGGCGGCGAAGCGGTCACCTACGTCGAGGGAAAAATTTATCTTGCCTAACGGCGCGCTCAGCCCGTCAGGGCGAGACCCGAAATATGCTGCTCGAGTGTCGATAGTTAGCTTGACCCCAAATGCCCAAATGCTCCCCCCCCTGCGCGCCTCGCGTGCTGGTTTCGGCGCCTCGCCGAAACAGGCTTTGCCAGGCGCGATGAGTCAGTGTCGCAAACCAGGAAAGTTCGCGCTGGCGGGGCGCCAGCGCCAGCACGCGAGGCGCGTGAGCTCCCCGGACCCAGAGGGGCGGCTACCTTCATCCGTTGCTTCCACCTGCTCAAAAGTGCATGACACGCTCCAGCGTTTCTCCTCGAAATCTTCCATCGGCGGGCAGGTGCAGAAGCGGTTACGACCGCCATAAACGCGATCGATCCGCGCCATCTTAGTCTTGTCCTGCGGTAAAATTCTGCAGGCGTTCCGCGATGTCGGCGGGTGGGACGAAGACGAAAGCACGTCCGCTTTTCTTTGCTTCGAGCAGGCCCTCGTCGGTTAGATCCATCAAATCGGATCGGGCGGTCTGATAGACGACTCGATGGCTGCGGCGATGACCCTCGATCGTGTAGCGATAACCGGGATGTCGTAAGGCATGCGCGAGGAGTGTTTGCTGGCGATGGTTGAGTTGGGTTGCATCTCGCAGAAAGGAATCTGTTTCTCGCAGCTCATCACTCTTGTGCTGGATGTATTTGTGCAGTGAGGTGATCGCCCGACGGATAACGTCGCACTGGTAGCGGAGAAAATAAGTCGCGTCGTTATCGTCGGTTTCGGAGAGAAGGAAGGAGGTGGCATACTGAGATGGCGCCTTGACCAGAATCTCCGAGATGGAAACGAACTCGAAAAGCCAATAGCCCTGACGCAACATCGACCAGTAGAAAAGTGCCCGAGCAGTTCTGCCGTTTCCATCGACGAACGGGTGATCGTAAGCGAGCCCAAAATGGAGGAGGATTGCGCGGATGGCGGGATGGATAAATTTACCCTCCGGTTTGTCGACATCGGAGACACTGCCGTTGGCAAAGTCACATAGCTTGCGCAGGCGGGAGGGAAGTTGCGAGGCGGGTGGAGGCGAATGGAAAATCTCTCCGGTGATCGCGTCCTGCACGGTGATCGTCTCGTCCGCGCTGCGAAATCGTCCAGCCGCAGTGTCCTCGTCGAGTGTCCCTTCTGTCACCATCCGATGAATTTCAAAGACCAGCTTTTCGTCCAGTGGGCTCTTCTTCCACTCGGCGATGCGCTGCATTGTGCGGTAGTTGTTCAGAATCATCTTCTCGCCGTGAGTGCGCGGAGGACGACCGGTGCGCAACATCTCCTTGGCTTCTGCTCTAGTTGTCGCCGCGCCTTCCAGTTGGCTGCTGGTGACTGCTTCCTGAAACAGGGAATGCATGATGTACTGGCTGCGTGTCTGTGGATTCGCGATCGGATCGGGCATGCCGATGTTACCTCCGGCCCCAAGATCGATCTCATGGAGGAGACGGCCGATCATGTCGTTAAGCGCATACTTGAATGGTTGTCCGGTCGCGTCCGCGAGGGGAAAAGGCTTGAGCGATGGCTGCCGGACCAACTTGATTGCGCCCCACCATTCTTTGTGCGTGAAACCTCTTGGGGGAGCGATATGACAAAGCGAATCCCAGTGGCGATACTTTCCTTCCGTTTCGGAACGAACGGCTTGAGTCAGGAGGGCAGCGAGTCGGTCTTTGGGGAGGGCCAAAACCTGTTGTGGGGCTTGTGCTGGTGGAATCTTCGGACGCCGCATGAATTACTAATGTAATGTTAATAAATACTAAATTAGTAATTCATCTAAGCAATTACTAAAATAGGATTTATTAGTATATAATTAGGAGTTTCAACCGAGAAAAGGCGCACCCAAACATGATAGGGCTCCAGCGGAACCCTCCCAGTAGCGGTAGATTTGTGGCTGCCTCTATTCGAAATCTTCCATCGGCGGACAGGTGCAGAAGAGATTGCGATCGCCGTAGACGCTGTTGATTCGCGCTACCGCGGGCCAGAATTTCTGTTGGCGCGTCCAATCGGCCGGGTAGGCCGCTTCTTCTCGCGAATAGGGATGATCCCACTCGTTGGCCGCGACCTGCTCCGCGGTGTGGGGCGCGTTTTTGAGCAGGTTGTTTTTCTTGTCCGCCTCGCCCGCTCCGATGGCGTCGATCTCACCGCGGATCGCGACCATGGCGTCGCAGAAACGGTCGAGCTCGTGTTTCGGCTCGCTCTCGGTCGGCTCGATCATCATCGTGCCCGGGACCGGCCAGGAAACAGTCGGGGCGTGAAAGCCGTAATCTATCAAACGCTTGGCCACGTCTTCGACTTCGACGCCGGCGCTCTTGCAGGGGCGCAGGTCGAGGATGCATTCGTGCGCGACGAGGCCGTGTTTGCCTTTGAAGAGGACTGGGAAATGCCGGTCGAGCCGTTTCGCGATGTAGTTCGCGTTCAGGATCGCGACCTTGGTCGCTTTCGTTAGGCCAGCGGGGCCCATCATCCGGATGTACATCCAGGAAATGGTCAGGATACTGGCGCTGCCATACGGCGCGGCCGAAACCGGGCCGGCCGTGTTCTTGGTTCCTGGCTGTTGGTTAATGGTGGGGAGACCGGGGAGGAATTCCACCAGATGTTTCGCGACGCCGATCGGGCCCACGCCCGGACCGCCGCCGCCGTGTGGAATGCAAAAGGTCTTGTGCAGATTCAAATGGCAAACATCGGCGCCGATGTCGCCCGGGCGGCAGACTCCGACCTGCGCGTTCATGTTCGCGCCGTCCATGTAAACCTGCCCGCTGTGTTCGTGCACGATCTGGCAGATCTCGCGGATGGTGGTTTCAAAAACGCCGTGAGTCGAGGGGTAGGTCACCATCAGGGCGGCCAGATCTTTGCTGTGCGCCTCGGCTTTAGCGAGGAGATCAGCGAGGTCGATATCGCCGTCGTCGAGACAGCGCACCGGCACGACGCGGAACCCCGCCATGACCGCGCTGGCCGGGTTCGTGCCGTGGGCGGAAGTAGGGATGATGCAGACGTTGCGATGCGTCTCGCCGCGCGCTTCGTGGTAGGCGCGGATCGCGAGGAGCCCGGCGTATTCGCCCTGCGAACCGGCGTTCGGCTGGAGGGAGACGGCGGCGAACCCGGTGATCTCAGCCAGCCAGGCCTCGAGCTGCTGGCACATCGCGCGGTAACCGGCGGTCTGATCGTTAGGCGCGAAGGGATGGATGCGCGAAAATTCCGGCCAGGAGACCGGGAACATCTCGGCGGTCGCGTTCAACTTCATCGTGCAGGAGCCGAGCGGGATCATGGAATGGCAGAGCGACAAGTCGCGCGCCTCGAGCCGGCGCAGGTAGCGCAGCATCTCGGTTTCGCTGTGATGCGTATTGAAGACGGGGTGGGTGAGAAAGTCCGACGTCCGATTCTCGATCTTCGATTCCCGGCAGGCGGCTGTTGCTCCAGGGAGGACGGCGCGGTTTTCGCTGTAGACGGCGAGGAGATTTTCGATGTCGTCCGGCGTGGTCGCTTCGTCGAGAGAAATGGCGATCCGGTGCGGGCCGAGGACGCGCAGGTTGCAATTGCGCTGCCTCGCCCGGCTGAGGAATTCGCTGCTCCCGCGTTTCCCGAGGTTGATGTCGATGGTGTCGAAGAAATCGTCGTGCCCCAGGGTGTAGCCGAGCCGCTCCAGGCCATCGGCGAGGCGGCAGGTAAGGTCATGCACCCGGCGCGCGATGCGGCGCAAACCATTCGGCCCATGATAAACGGCATACATCGAGGCCATGACCGCGAGAAGGACCTGCGCCGTGCAGATGTTGCTCGTCGCTTTGTCGCGCCGGATATGCTGTTCGCGGGTCTGGAGCGCGAGGCGATAAGCGGGACGGCCGGCGGCATCGTGGGAAACGCCGACGAGGCGTCCGGGCATGTGGCGTGTGTATTGATCGCGGGTGGCAAAATAAGCGGCGTGCGGTCCGCCCGCGCCTAACGGAACTCCGAAACGTTGGGTGGAACCGACCGCGACATCGGCTCCCATCTCGCCCGGCGGCCGGATCAGAGCGAGGGCGAGGATGTCGGCCGCGACGATGGCGAGTGCGCCGGCGTCGTGCGCGGACTTGATGAAAGCTTCGTAATCAACGATCGCGCCGTCGGTCGCGGGATATTGCAGGAGGACGCCGAAAACCTGGTCGTCGAATGAGAAGGTGACGTGATTGCCGACCACGACCTCGATGCCTAACGGCTTGGCCCGCGTCTGCACGACCTCGATCGTTTGCGGGTGACAACTTTCTGAGACAAAAAAGGTAGCGCGCTTTGGTTTGCCGGGGTCAGCGCCCCCGGCTACAGCGTAACAAAGCGCCATCGCCTCGGCCGCGGCGGTCGCTTCATCGAGGAGGGAGGCGTTTGCGATGTCGAGCGCGGTCAGATCGGTGACCATGGTCTGGAAATTGAGTAGCGCCTCGAGACGGCCCTGCGCCAGTTCGGCCTGGTAAGGGGTGTAGGCGGTATACCAGCCGGGATTTTCCAGGATGTTGCGCTGAATGACGGGCGGGACGACGCAATCGGAATAGCCCGCGCCGATGAAATTGCGCACAACCTTGTTTTGCTGCGCGATCTGGCGGAGCTCGGTGAGCGCTTCCTGCTCCGATTTCCCGGCGGGGAGATCGAGCGTGGTCGTTAGGCGAATATCCTTCGGAACGGTGGCGTCGATCAGGGCCTCGAGATTGTCGAAACCAACCTCGGCCAGCATGTCGCTGACTTCGTCATCGTTCGGTCCGATATGGCGGGAAACGAAGCTGCTCAGTTCCTCGTCGTGGCCGTGCGCAGGTGCCTCTGTTTTTTTTGCCGAGGACGGGTTTTTTTTCTCCAGCACCTGCGTCTCAACCGAATCCATTGCGAACCCTACGAGGGAACGTTTCTGATTCAAGGCAGGGCGCGGGAAACGGGGGCGCGCCGCGGGAAAAATTAAGTCACATCGGAGGTACGGACGCCGCGCTCGTGCAGGCGGGTGAGCACTTCCTCGAGATGTTTGCGATCGCGCGTCTCGACTGTGCAAAGGACGTTAACCGCGGAAACGTCCGAGCTGGCGAAGGCGCGGTCGTGCACGACCTGCTTGATGCTGGCGCCGACGGCGGCGATTTGCGTGGTGAGATCGGCCAGGCCGCCCGGCCGATCGCTGATGATGGCCGTGAAACGCGAGAGTCGTCCGTCCGCCACCAGTCCGCGCTCGATCACGCGGCTGAGGACGTTGGGGTCGATGTTTCCGCCGCAAAGGAGGAGGACGACGCGTTTCCCGGCCAGTTCCGGGAGCTTCCCGGAAAGACAGGCGGCAAGCGGGGTAGCGGCGGCGCCTTCCACGACAGATTTTTCCAGTTCGACGAGGCGGAGAATGGAGAGAGCGATTTGTTCTTCATTCACGAGCACGACTTTGTCGGTGTGTTGGCGCGCGATCTCGAAGGCGTTCGTCCCCACCTGGGCAATGGCGAGGCCGTCGGCGAGGGTGGGGCGGGTTTCTATCCGGACTGGTTTTCCCGCTTCCAGCGCGGCGGAAAAGCTGGCCACGTGATCGGCTTCGACTGCGATCACTTTCGCTTCCGGCCGGAGCGTCTTCACAGCCAGGGAAACGCCCGCAAGCAATCCGCCGCCGCCGACCGGGACAATGATGGCGTCGAAATCGGGAACCTGCGCCACGACTTCGAGTCCGGCGGTGCCTTGGCCGGCGATGATCGCGGGATCGTCGTAGCCGTCGATGTAGGCCAGGCCTTTTTCCGCGGCGATCTCGTGCGCGCGCGCTTTTGCTTCCGCGAAATCCTTGCCCTCGAGAATGACGGTGGCGCCGAGTTTCCGGCAGTTGTGGATCTTGATCAGGGGGCAAACTTCGGCATCACGACGGTGGCCGGCACGCCTAACAATCGCCCCTGGTAGGCGAGGGCCTGGGCGTGGTTCCCGGCCGAGGCCGCGATCACGCCTTTTTGTTTCTGGGCCTCGGGGAGCTGCGCGAGCGCATTGCGCGCGCCGCGTTCCTTGAAGCTGCCGGTGCGCTGGAGGTTGTCGAGCTTGCAATAAATCTGCATCCCGGTCAGCTCGCTCAACGGAATCGATTGCGTGCAGGGCGAATAATAAACCGCGCCTTTGATGCGCGCCGCGGCAGCTTCGATCTCGGGAAAAGTAGTCACGCTTCTGATTAGGAATCGTGGAGCGTGACCGCGCAACGGGCGAGAATTTTCTCTGCCCGCGCGCCGAGATCGGGAAGGAAAGAGGAAGCGCGCGGCGGCGCCTAGATTTTTCCGTCGAGCACGTCGCGGACCTTGGACCCCAGCTCGCCGGCATCGAACGGCTTGGCGAGGAAGCTCGTCCCGGGCTCGCGCTGCTCACTCGGGTGGACCGATTCCTCGAGGTAACCGGAGATGAAAATAACCTTGGTTTCCGGGCTGGTCTGGCGCAGCCAATCGGCAAAATCGCGCCCGCTCATTTCGGGCATGACCATGTCGGTCAGGAGGAGATCGATCTTTTTCGCGTTCGGTCGGGTGATGAGACGCTTGGCGTCTTCCCCATGGGCCGCTTCCAGGACGTGGTAGCCAAGGTTGCGCAGGACGCGGACGAAGAGGTGGCGGACGCCGGCTTCGTCTTCCAGGACGAGGATGGTTTCGCTGCCGGCCGCGTTGCCCGAGCTCGGTTTGCGGTAAATCGTCGTCGCCGGCGCGGGCTGGCGGGGAAGGAAGATGCGGAAAGTGCTGCCCTCGCCCAGAACGCTCTCGGCCACGATATGCCCGCCGCTTTGCCTAACGATTCCGTAACTGGTGGCGAGGCCGAGACCGTTGCGATGCGATTCCTTGGTCGTGAAAAAAGGCTCGAAGAGGTGCGCCTTGATCTCCTCGCTCATCCCGGAGCCGTTGTCGGTCACTTCGATGACGACGTAATCACCTGGCGGAATTTGCGGGCCGGCCGCGGGCGCGGCCCCGCCGGCGAGGATTTTAGCGGTGGAGGTGGTGAGGGTGAGACGGCCGCCCTGGGGCATGGCGTCGCGGGCGTTGACCGCGAGATTGAGAATGATCTGGGTGAGCTGTTCAGCGTCGACTTTGACGTGGACGCCCTTTTTCTCGTGCTGGAATCGGGATTCGATCGAGATGTTATCGCCGAGCAGGCGGAGAAGGTTGCGTTCGAGGTGATGAATGTGGGCGTTGATCTCAAAGACAGTCGGCTCGAGCGACTGGCGGCGGCTGAAAGCGAGCAGATGATTGGTCAGAGCGGAAGCGCGGTTGGCGGAGGCGCGGATCTCTTTGATGTGGGCGGCGACCTGGCCCTTGACCGTGCTCTCGGACAAGAGGAGATCGCTGTAGCCGAGGATCGTGGTGAGGAAGTTATTGAAATCGTGCGCCACCCCGCCGGCGAGTTGGCCGAACGCTTCCATTCGCTGCGAGCGACAGGCTTCGGCCTGGAGTTGCTTGCGCGTGCTGACGTCCATCATCGGGCCCGCCACGCGCAGGGCATTGCCATCGGCATCGCGCAGGATGAGCGCGCGTTCCAGGATGTGCAGATATTCGCCGTCGGCGTGCCGGAAACGATATTCACCCGACCAGCGCTCGGCTGTGCCGGCAAAGGCGAGGCGCAGGCTTTCCTGGACCCGGACCAGATCGTCGGGATGGATCTGGCGGAACCAGAAACCGATCTCGGCCGATTCGGCGGAAGGTTCGTAACCGAGCAGGCTCTTCAGGCCGCGCGGCCAGGCGAGCGCGCCGCTTCTTACATCCCAATCCCGAACCGCATCATTCGTAGCCTGGGCAATGACTTCAAAATAGTCCGCGCTCGTTGCCAGAACGATTTCGAGCGGGAGCGGCTCGGTTTTTTTGGAATCGTTTTCATTCGTTTTTCGGGGCAGTTGCGAGTCTGGATGAAGGATTGCTGTTGCCATGCGGACACGGCCGCGGCCGTACTCTTGAATTAGCTAGATCTGTGCCCGCTCTGGGCGACGTTCCGAGGAAATTCCTTGCCTTTGCGTCGCATCGAAAATATGGACGCACTTACGATGTCCGCCGCGATGGATCGACCGCTGCAGAACCAGAAAGCACTCGTCACCGGAGGCAGTTCGGGAATTGGCGAAGGCTGCGCGCTTGCCCTCGGTGCCGCCGGGGCGGCGGTGGTGGTGAATTTTCATTCCGACGCCGCGGAAGCGGAGCGGGTGGTGGCAGCGATCCGCGCCGCCGGGAGCGAGGCCTGCGCGATCAAGGCCGACGTGAGCAAAGAAGATGAGGTGGAGGCGATGTTCGCGCAGGCGATCGAGCGCTTCGGCACCCTCGATATCCTGGTTAATAACGCCGGCCTGCAACAGGACGCGCCTTTTCACGAAATGACCTTCCAGCAATGGGAGCGGGTCATCGGCGTGAATCTGACCGGGCAATTCCTTTGCGCGCGCGCCGCCGTGCGCGAGTTTTTGCGCCGCGGCGTGGTGGCGGAAGTTTCGCGCGCGGCCGGGAAAATCATCTGCATGAGCTCGGTCCACGAAGTCATCCCGTGGGCGGGCCATGTGAATTACGCGGCTTCGAAGGGCGGGATCATGCAGTTGATGAAAAGCATGGCGCAGGAACTGGCCCCGCAAAAAATCCGGGTCAACAGCATCGCGCCGGGCGCAATCAAAACGCCGATCAATCGCGCGGCTTGGGAAACGAAAGAGGCGCTGGAGAATTTGCTCAAGCTCATCCCCGACGGACGGATCGGCGAACCGGAAGACATTGCCCGAGCCGCGGTCTGGCTCGCTTCCGATCAATCGGATTACATCACGGGCGCGACCATCTTCGTCGATGGCGGGATGACGCTCTATCCCGGCTTCGCCGCCGGCGGATAAAGCACAATCCCGCCGACAACGGTTGCCGGGGTCGGCGCCCCCGGCTACAACTTCGGTCGGATGACCTTCACGGCAGGAGAACTGGCGGAGATGTGCAGCGGCGAATTGCGCGGCGACTCTGGCCTAACGATCACGGGTGCAGCTTCACTCGCGGAAGCGACCCCGGGCGAGATCACTTTCTACGGCAACGCGCGTTACCTGGGCGCGTTTCGCAAGACGCGTGCTTCGGCCGCTTTCGTGCCGGAAGATTTCGACGAGGAAATTGTGGGCGCGCAGATCCGGGTCGCGAACCCGAGCAAGGCGTTTGAGCAGGTCGTGCTCAGGTTTGCGCCCCAGCCGATTTCTTTTTCTCCCGGGATTCATCCGAGCGCGGTGGTGGCACCGGACGTGTCGTTAGGCAAAGAAGTTTTCGTCGGCGCCTGTGCGGTGATCGAGCCCGGTGTCGCGATCGGCGATGGGGCGCGCATCGGGGCCAACAGTTATATCGGGCACGAGAGCACGATTGGCGCGGGCAGCCTGATTTATCCCAACGTCACCATCCGCGAACGGACCCGGATCGGGGAGCGGGTCATCATTCACAGCGGGACGGTCGTCGGGTCGGACGGCTTTGGTTTTGAAATGGCGGCCGGTGGCCACACCAAAGTGCCGCAGATCGGCATCGTGCAGATCGACAACGATGTCGAAATCGGCGCCAACACCACGATCGACCGGGCCCGCTTTGGCCGGACGTGGATTCAGGAGGGAGTGAAGATCGATAACCTGGTGCAGATCGCGCACAACGTGGTCATCGGGAAACATTCGATCATCGTCGCGCAGGTCGGGATCGCGGGCAGCGTGCGGATCGGATCCGGGGTCGTGATTGGCGGGCAGGCCGGGATCATCGGTCACATCGAGATCGACGACGGCACCATGATCGGCGCGCAAACCGGCGTCTCCAAAAGTCTGCATGGCGGCACCTGGTGGGCGACACCGGCTGAGCCCTTGAAAGTTGCGATGGAGCATCTTGCCTGGGTGCGACGGCTGGGAAAATTGTTCGCGCGGGTGAAGGCGCTGGAAAAAAAACTGTAGCCGCTTCGCTACCGCCCGGAGCACAGGCATCTTGCCTGTGGGGAGGGTAGGCGTCTCGCCTGCCGAATATGCGAAGCGCGGGATTGAGGTCGCGCTACCTGGGGGCCCGCGTCGCCCACAGCGCGTCTCGCACTTTGTGCCGGATTCGGCAGGCGAGACGCCCGCCGTCCACACAGGCAGGATGCCTGTGCTCCGGTGCGGCCTCGCGTTCGGCCGTTCTGCTACGGGACGAGGAAAATTTTCCCGCTGTAGGGATCCTTCACCTTTTGTCCGGGGCTGTAACCGGTCACGTCGACGTAGCCGCCATTCTTGTCGAAGGGGCTGAAGACGTAGCCCGGTTTCCCGGGGACCGGTTTGGCATAGGGCAAATCGTTACCTTGCGAAGAAGCGGTGCGCTGCGTCGAGGTAGTGGTCGGCGGCGCGCTCTGGCTGGTCACGCGTGGAGTCGCAGTGGGGCGCGAGACCGGCGGTGGCGGCGGTGGCGGATTGTCCGTGGCGACGACCCGGCGCTGAGTTTGGACCTGCGGTGGAGGTGGCGGGGGTTGCTGCTGTTGCTGCACGACATAGGGCTGGGAAGGAGGATAGGCCGAATCGGAATAGGTTTCGGTCGTCGTCGTGGTGGTGGTTTGCTGCGGCTCTTCGTTCACGCCGAGCTGGCGCCGAACGTATTGATGCGGCGCGTCCACGACCCGGAAAGTGGAGACCGCGGCGTCGTGCATCGTGCCGCAGGAGTTGAGCGCGAGGACCGCAAGTGGCGAGGCAAGAATGATTAATCGTTTCATGGGACTCATTATTTATTCGCTCGGTCTGACGCAGGCGGGCGGGTAAAACTTCATTTCGCGGCCGGCACGGGATAGACCGCCGGGCTTCGATTCCCATCCTGGTCGACCGCGACGACGCCAAAAAGGTAGTTGTCCTTCGACACTTTCGGAACGGTGAGGCGGGTCTCTTTCCCGGCGGAAATGGAACGCTGCCAGAGCGGGGCGGTGGTTTCCCGCCAGACCACTTCGTAGCCGGCGAGGTCTGGCTCCTGGTTGGCCTGCCAATGCAGGGTGGTGTCGTTCGTCAGCTCTTTGCTTTCCACCTCGACCCCGCGCGGCGCGGCCGGACCGAGGGCGAGCGCGCCTAACGACGCCGTATTGATCCGCGCGACCTGCGCGACGTATTCGAAATCGACAAACTCCGGCAGGTCGCCGAACTGGACCCCGTTTTCCTGCCGGACGTCCTGATGTTGATGGCGAAAATCTTCGTTCGGCTCGGTCATGCGCACCGCCGGGTAGCCGGCTTCGAGGAAGGGCGAATGATCGCCGCCCCGCAGGTAACGATCTTTGCGATAGACGATGTCGACCGTCATCCCGGGAAGGTAACGTTCGCCCTGCGTCTTAATGAAACGGGCCAGCTCGCGAGCGAGGCTGTCGTTTTCGCCGCCGGTCTTGATCTGCTGTTGCCAGGCGGCGGACATTTGCTGCAAGGGCGGGACGCCTTCGGCGAAAAGGCGCGCATGGGTGCTCGCAACCTGGCCGCCTTCGGCGTGCGAGCTGCCGATGATGTCGTTTGTGATCATGCCGGCGATGTTCCAATTTTTCTCCTTCGCCATCCGCGCCCAATGGGTCGAACCGAAAAGGCCCTGCTCTTCCCCGGCTACCGCCATGAAGACAATGCTGGCGTCCCATTTTTTCTGGGACATGACACGGGCCAGCTCGAGGACGGCGGCCACTCCGGAGGCATCATCGTTTGCGCCGGGCGCATCGGCGGTGGCGTTCATCGGATCGCTCACCCGCGAGTCGTAATGACCACTCACCACGTAAATGCGATCGCGCGCTTCCGGTTGTTCGCCCGGGAGAGTGGCGACGACGTTGATCACCTGGGTCAGGTCGGGGTTCCGTTCGCCGGGCGGCTGAGTGAATTCATCCATCGTCACCTGGAGGCGGCCGCCGGAATCTTTGCTGTAGCGTTGGAATTCCGTTTCCAGCCAGCGCCGCGCCGCGCCGATCCCGCGTGTCTCGCTCGTCGGATCGGAGAGGGTGTGGCGGGTGCCGAAGCTGACCAGTTTGCGAATGCTCGCCTCGATGTTTTTGGCCGAGATCTCCTTCACCACCGCACTGACCTGCGGATTCGGTTTTGGATCCGGCGCTACAGGAGCACAAAGTGCCGTGGCGCAGAAGAGGGAAAGGAAAAGGACAGTCCGGCCGATCATTGGAAACGGTAGTCGCGGTTGGACCGAGCGTCGAACGGGACGCTCGGGCAGGCGTCGATCAGCGCTGCTGCGTGACCCACTGCGTGGCGTAGCGAACCACTTCACGCGCGCTCGGGACGCCGAGCTTTTCCTTGATGTTGGCACGATGGGCTTCGACGGTTTTTTTACTCAGGTGCAGCTCGCCCGCGATCTCATGCATGTCGTGGCCTTCGCCGATGAGTTGAAAGACTTCGAGCTCGCGATCGGTCAGGCGATCGACTGCGGAGCGCGCTTCGCCGCTTCCGTTGATGTGATCGAAAAGCATCCGCTTCGTCATGCTCGGGCTAATGTAAATCTCGCCACGGATGACGTTTCGAACGGCCTCGAGAATGGAATCGAGCGCTTCCCGCTTCATGACGTAGCCGCGCGCGCCGGCCCGCAGGGCGCGTTCCGCGTAAAGCGCCTCGTCATGCATCGAGACGACGAGCACCGGCAGGTCCGGCCGCTCGGCCTTGATCGATTTCGTGAGCTCGATCCCGTTTGCCCCGCCGCGCAGGCCGATGTCCACCACTGCGAGGTCGAAACGCTTGGAGCGAATGGCGTTGAGCGCGGTCCCGCTGTTATCGACCTCGGCCTCGACCTGCAGATCGTTCTGCGAATCGAGGAGCTGCGTCATTCCCTTGCGGAAAAGCGGGTGATCATCCACCAGCAGGATGGCCCGCTTTTTGGTCTTCGAGTCCGCTGGAGCCTTTTTCAATGCTTTCATAACACGACGGGGGCTTGAGACTGGCCCAAACGCTCGCCGCTCCGGACCGTGCCTGTCCCCCAGTCAATCGCAGGTCGTCCGTTCTTGGATTGCAATTTCACCTTGAACCTGCAAATACCATAGGTTTTTCTCGGCCGGCAGATAAGAACTTCTCCTCGCCAAGGCGCTTCGATGCCCATCGCTCGCTTGCTCCATTTTCGACCCGAAAAAAACAGAGGCATCGGTCCGGTCGCGGCACTGCGATTGAGAAATGTGCAGGACGGCCGCCGCTCGGATCAGTGAACGAAGCCGGTGGACGCGCGCAAAATTTCAACCGCTCTGTCCTTGCCTAACGAAATGAAAAGGAGTCGAAAAACGCCAGCCGAAGAGTCCTCTGCGAAAAAAACTTTACCCGGTGTCTCGTCCGGGAAGACGGAACATCACTATCGTTGCCCGGCCTGCGGCGCGCTGGTCGACAGCCGCGACCGCGAGCAAACGGCGCGGCATCATCGGCACGTTCTTTTTCCAAAGCGTTTGGGACGAATCCTCGCCCCCGGGACAAATCAAGCGCTGACCGGTCCGGCGCCGGCTGGCGAATCTGCGAGCAGGGAACGCAGCTGATGAAAGTCGAAGGGCTTGGTTAGATATTCATCAAACCCGGCCTGCAGCCCAAGCTCCTTCTCTTTGCTGCGACCATGCGCGGTCAGGGCCACGGTTTTTTTCCAGGGCTGCCGCTTCTTCGCTTCCACGACGAGTTCGAGGCCGGTGCCGTCGGGTAACCCGATGTCGCTCACGAGGACGTCGAATCGCAAATTTTCCAGGAGGCGGAGGGCGTCCTGCATGTTGGCCGCGCTCGCCACTTCATGGCCGCAATGAATCAATAAATTCGCCAGAACGACGCGGCTATCTTCATGGTCCTCGACTAAAAGGATATTCACACACTTGAATCGGAGTAAATACTGCGATTGCGTGTCCCATTTCGCGAGACACGCAGCGACCGGGCGAGAATCGAATCAAGGGAGAAAGCGAAGCCATCTTATTTTATGGGAACTATTCTGATTATCATTCTCATCCTTCTCCTGATCGGCGCGTTTCCTGCCTGGCCTTATAGCTCCAGTTGGGGTTACGTTCCGACCGGCGGAATTGGATTGATTCTGTTGATCGTACTTATTCTCGTCCTCACCGGACGGGTCTAACTCGACGAGTTACTTCTCCAGGTGACTGGGCGCAACAGACTTACTTCTGGGCGTCGGTGACTGCACGATAGTGGCTTCCCATCTAATCTACCGTGCTTTTCCTGGGCACATTCCCCCGATTTTTTTCGGAAGGCCGGATAGGGGCGCGCGTCGCGGCTTTTAGCGAATAGTCTCGATGCCGATCTCAGTTTTTTTCTGGGGCGCGGTTCGGTGAAACTCCAGCCAGCGATTGGTTGGAACTCGTTTCAGAGCTACAGGCAACGATGTCTAGGTAAGAAGTCTGAGAAAGGTCGAAAAGAAATGCCGAGAGGAGACAAGTCTAGCTATACCGACAAACAGAAACGAAAAGCGGAACACATTGAAGAGGGCTACGAAAAGCGTGGCGTTTCGAAGAAAGAAGCAGAGAGCCGGGCGTGGGCGAGCGTGAACAAGGAAGATAAGGGCGGTAAGAAAAGCGGTTCTGGTCGCGGCAAGAAATCGAGCACGGAAAGCTCGCGCAAAGGCGGGCGAAAAGGCGGCAAGGCCTCCAAGGGTAAGGAAAAGAAATCTTAACTCTCTCCCTTCAGGAGTTGGTCCCTGGGTGCTCGGGCCTGCGGCTGACGGCGAGAAGGCAGTGACAGGCGCGGAAAAAGACCACGGTCGGCGCCGACGTCGCATCCAACGAATGGATCGGGACGTTACGTTTTTAAGAACTCAACGAAGGAGACAATATGAAAGCTTTAGTTTGGCATGGAAAAAGTGATGTCCGGTGCGACAGCGTCCCGGACCCGAAAATCGAAGATCCGCGCGATATGATCGTGCAGATCACCTCAACCGCGATCTGCGGCTCGGACCTTCACTTGTTTGATGGCTACATGCCGGCGATGGAGGAGGGAGACATTCTCGGGCACGAACCGATGGGGAAAGTGGTCGAGGTCGGGAAGAGTGTGAAAAATCTCAAGGTCGGCGATCGCGTCGTCGTGCCCTTCACCATTGCCTGCGGCGATTGTTTCTTTTGTCAGAAAGAGCTCTATTCCTGCTGCGACACGACCAACCGCGACGCCGAGGCCGCGGCCAAGCTCATGGGGCATGCGCCCGCTGGCCTCTTTGGTTACTCTCATATCACTGGTCATTATCCGGGTGGCCAAGCCGAGTATCTGCGGGTTCCACATGCCGATGTCAGCCCGCTCAAAATCGAGAACGATTCGCTCAGTGATGAGCAGGTGCTCTTTCTTTCCGATATCTTTCCGACCGGCTACATGGCGGCGGAGAATGCGGAGATCGAAGCCGGGGATACGGTCGCGATCTGGGGTTGCGGACCGGTTGTCAGTTCGCGATTCAAAGCGCCTGGATGTTTGGGGCCGGGCGGGTGATTGCGATCGATCGGGTGCCCGAGCGGCTGCGGATGGCGGAGGAGAAAGGCAAAGCCGAAGTGATCAATTTCGAAAAGGTCGAAGACAGCGTTTACGATCGCCTTCAGGAAATGACTAAAGGCCGCGGCTCCGATCGTTGCATCGACGCCGTCGGCGCCGAAGCGCACGGAAGCGGGAGCTTCGATGCCGTGATGGATAAGGCCAAGGCCGCGGTCTATCTCGCGACCGATCGCGCCCACGTCCTGCGCGAGGCGATCATGTGCTGTCGCAAAGCCGGGACCGTTTCCATTCCCGGCGTTTACGGCGGCTTCCTCGACAAAATCCCGATGGGCGCGGCGATGAACAAAGGCCTGACCATGAAAATGGGCCAGACCCACATGAAACGTTACACCCAGCCATTGCTCGACCGGATCAACGCGGGCGAGATCGATCCCTCTTTCGTCATAACCCACAACCGCCCGCTGGCGGAAGGCCCCGAGCTTTACAAGACCTTCCGCGATAAAGAAGACGGCTGCATCAAGGTCGTCCTCAAGCCCTAACGTATGTAGCGAGGCGCTCCGGCCGAAGCCATGCGCCGGCGCGTTGGCGGGTGAACCGGCACCGCCCCGCGATTTGCCATAAGCATTTTTGTTAGTCTCCGATTCGCCTCCTGCCTGATTGTTCGCGGGAGCGGTTTTGGATTTTACTTCTTTCATGTCGGAACAGTTCTCATCCCAGGAAAGATTGCAGATTCTGCGGCTGACGGATCACGAGCGCCGCTGGTATGGCGTGGAAGACAAACGGGTCTGCCTCATCTGCGAGCGCATCATCAGCGGGCACGAAATCCGCATCAGCGGCGGCCCGGACGACTACCAACTGGCTTGCCCGACCGAGGGTTGCCCGGGCAATGCCAGCCGCTGGTTTCTCTATCGGCCAAGCCCGCAGCCTCTGCTCCAGGCCTCGGCGCCGGGAGTCTTGGGCGAGATCGATTTTCTCTCCGATTCCGAGCGTTCGCGAGCCGGCTCCACCTAGAAGAAGAGGCGGCGCAGGGAAAAGTGGGCGCGCCGCCACGACGTCCTAGGCCTTTTCGTTAGGCACAGGGTAGGCCGCTGCCTCATGGCGTAGCGCCGCGATACTCCAGTCATGAGGGCGATCGCGGCTGCTCCCCCCAGGAGAAACGGCTTCGGCGACGCGGATGGATCCAGGCTTACTTGCCTGGCAGGCAACAGGTCACGGTCGTGCCTTTGCCCGGGACGGAGTCGATCGTGACCTCCGCGCCAATGACGTCGGCCCGGTATTTCATGATGTGCAGACCCATCCCGGAGCCGATCTTGGAAACAGCGAAGCCTTTACCGTTGTCCCGGATGGAGAGGCTGAGCGCCTTGCGATTGCGCAGAAGTTTCATCCTGATCTCGGTCGCTTTGCCGTTCTTGACCGCGTTGGTGACCGCTTCCTGCGCGATGCGGTAGAGGTTGAGCGCGATGACCTCGTCGCGAATGCGGACCTGGCGGGGGCATTCGAAATGGCAGGTGACGGAGCGGAGCTGGCTGGTGCGAAAGGCGAGTTCGCGCAGGGCATTGGCGAGGCCCTGGGAGGTAAGCTCGACCGGGTGCAGGCCGCGGGCCAGATCGCGCGCCAGGCCAACGTTGTCGTTCACGATGCGGGCAGCGTCTTCGAGCGCCTTAGACCCGGCCGGATTTTTCTTTCCCATCTTGTGCGCTGCGGTCTGGAGAAAAAGGGAAGCGGCCGCGAGTTCCTGGCAAAGGCTGTCGTGCAAATCCTGACCGATGCGGCGGCGCTCGCGCTCGCTGATGAGGAGAATTTCATGCTCGAGTTCCATGCGGCCTTTCATCTCGGCCTGCAATTGCTCATTCAACGCGGTCAACTGGGCGGTGCGCTCAAGCACCCGGGTCTCGAGGTCGCGGTGGGACTGCTGCAGTTGCTCCTCCGCCTGGTGTAGCTCCGTGGCGTCGCGGCCGATCTTGGCGAAGCCGCGCAGGTTGCCGTTTGCGTCGTCAAGCCGGCGCATGATGCCGTCGATCCAGACGCGGCTGCCGTCTTTGCGCAAATGCCAGCGGCGATCGCTCGCCACTCCTTCACGTAAGGCGATCTGCATTTCTTTTTCCTCCTGTTCCCGCGCTCGATCCTCGGGCGTGAAGATGAGTTCTCCGTTGCGACCGAGCGCTTCATCCGCGCTCCAGCCAAAGACGCGCTCCGCGCCGGTGCTCCAGTAGATGATTTGGTTGCCGGGATCGAGCAGGAACATGGCGTGATCAGGCGCGCCCTCGATCAGGAGGCGGAAGCGTTCCTCGCTTTCGGCCAGCGCTTCGCTCTGTTCCTTATCCGCCGTGATGTCCTGCAGAACACCCGCGACCCGCGAGATCTCGCCCTGCCGGTCGCGGATCGGGAAGCCGCTGTCGCGAATCCAGCGAATCTTTCCATCGCTAGGCCGGACGATCCGGTAAACGACGGTGACGTTTTCGCCGGCCCGCAGCCGGGCCAGCATGTCTGTGCCCTCTTCGCGATCGTCGGGGTGAATCAATTCGCGCCAGCGGTCGACGTCGCGCAGGATAAGCTCGCGCGCTTCGCCAAACATCTCTTCGTAGGCCGGGTTGATATATTCCAGCTGGCGGGTGTCGGCGTTGAGGATCCAGAAAACGTCGGTCGTGTTCTCGGCGAACTGGCGGAAGCGTTCTTCACTCGCAGGGAGGGCCGCCTCGGTGGTTGAACGTATTTCATCGTTCATTCGGTTTCCCGCCTCGTCGCCAGTATTCCGGCTCGTCGCGTCGGTCGCGGCGGGATGGTTAGGCTTGGCGGTCGGCTCAGGCATCGGTGAACGCTGCGGCTCGTGCAGTCTAGGCGCGAAACATCTTTCTTCCCATCGGAAACGCCGTTCACCGCGACGCTGGTTCGCTTCTTTTTCCATCGTCCGACCGCGTCGGGCGAAGCAGTGAGGCGAGATCGCCGCCTCTCGGCGCAGAAAAAGCTGTTCAGGGGCGCACTTCTGCCGAACCGTTCCTCGCCATGCACGCACCTGATCTTGCCGCCCTGACCGACTGGTTTCACATCACTCTCACTCCGTGGAAATTTGTCGGTCTCGCCGGCAGCCTCATCTTCGGCCTGCGCTTCGTCATCCAATGGATCGCCTCGGAACGAGCGAAGAAGAGCGTCATCCCGATCGGCTTCTGGGAATGCAGCGCGCTCGGGTCGATTCTGACCCTGAGTTACTTTTGGATTTATCGGCACGACTCCGTCGGCATCCTGCAAAGCGCCTTGCCTCTCCCGATTTACCTGCGCAATTTGTACTTCCGTTGGACGCATCACCATGCGAAACATCCGGGGAATGAACCGCGGCCGAGCGAATAGGCGCGGCCCGGCCCCGAGGGGATTGATTCATGCCGAGCGAAGTCATTTATCTCGATAACAACTCCAGCACCCGGATCGATCCCGAGGTCCTGGAGGAGATGATGCCCTTCCTCACCAGTCAGTATGGCAATCCCTCCGGTTCCCATCGTTTCGGCGCCCGGGTCAAGGAAGCGATCGACCTTGCGCACGAGCGCGTCGCCGCCCTCCTCGGTTGTCAGCCTAACGAAATCGTTTTTACCAGCGGCGGGACGGAATCGGATAACACCGCGTTGCATTCCGCCCTCCAGATGTCGTCCGAGCGGCGTCACATCGTCACCACCTCGGTCGAGCACAACGCCGTCCTGAATTATTGCGAGGCACTCGTTAGGCGCGGCTGCGAGGCGACAATTGTCCCGGTCGATGAGCAGGGCCATCTTGACCTCGCGGAATTGGAGCGCGCCATTCGCCCCGACACCGCCGTCGTCTCCGTCATGTGGGCAAACAACGAGACCGGCGTCATTTATCCGCTCGAGAAAATCGCCGCGCTTTGTCGCCGCAAGGGCGTCTTTTTTCACACCGACGCCGTCCAGGCAGTCGGGAAAATGTCGATCGATTTGAAGGAGTTGCCGGTCCATTTCCTTTCTCTCTCCGGCCACAAACTGCATGCCGCGAAAGGGGTCGGCGCGCTTTACGTCAATCGTCAGGCGCGTTTCCAGCCGCTCCTCGTCGGCGGTCCGCAGGAAGGCGGGCGCCGGGCCGGGACGGACAACGTCCCCTCCATCGTCGGGCTCGGGAAAGCGGCCGAGCTGGCGCACAGCACGATCGCGGAAGAAAACAGCCGCGTCCGCGCCTTGCGCGATCGTTTTGAAAAGACCCTCCAGGCCGAGCTCGACCAGGTCGAGATTAACGGCGACCCGTCAGCGCGCCTGCCCAACACTTCGAACCTCGCTTTCGTCGGGGTCGACGCCCAGGCCATCCTGCTCAAGCTCGATCGGGAAGGCGTCTGCTGTTCGTTAGGCTCGTCCTGCACCACGGGCGCGGTCCAGCCTTCGCATGTCTTGCGCGCCATGCACATGACGAATGAGCGCGCCCGGAGCAGCCTGCGCTTTTCTTTCGGCCGTTACAACACCGAGGCGGAACTGGACCAAGTGCTTGAGATCATTCCGCGCGTCGTGCGCAAGCTGCGCCTGCTCTCCGCCGCTCCGGCTTGACGATCATTTCCGGCTCTGCCGGCAAGTTGTTGTAGCCGGGGGCGTCGACCCCGGCAGCGTGCGACCAGGCTACGCGCCAGACCAGCCGGGGTCAGCGCCCCCGGCTACAACTTCGCCGGCCGGGAGCGGATTTTTCCTGGTTCGGCCGATCCCTCAGCCGTGGAACGAGGTGATATTCCGCGACGCCGCTACTGTCGAGCGAGCGAGGCCTTGGCTTTGGCCACGAGTTCTTCTTCTTCCGGCAGCAATTGGGCCTTTTCCGCGTAACCGAAATACTCCGTCGCGGCATCGTTCTGGCCCGCGGCCGCGAGGAGAATCGCGTAGTATGCCGCGACCGAAGGGTCGTGCAGCTGTTCGGGCGTGAGCCGGCTCATCAATTTCACCGCGCCCTTGACGTCGCCCGATTGGAAAAGGGCAAAGGCGTAGGTTGAAGTGTAGGCGGCGTTGTGCGGATGCGCGTCATAAAGATCGCGCGCCATGCCGCGGGCCCGGATCGTTTCGGCTTTCAGGAGAAGTGAGATCTGGGCGTAATTATTCCGCACCGCGGGATCTTCGGGCATGACTGCGACGAGGCGTGAAAGCGCGCGATAAAGTCCGGTCGTGTCGCGCTGCTGCGCATAATAACGATAGAGCTTCTGGAGCGCTTCCCGCTGCGCATCGCGATTCTCCGCCAGCATCCAGAGGACCGCGGTCCCTTTTTCCGGCCAGTTCCATTGGAAGGCAATCGTTTGCAGAAGATTCAGGCGAGCGACGTCTCCCTCGGCCGCGCCCAACGCCGCCACCCAGTTCTTTTCAAAGCCAATATCGTCGCCCGTCTCGCGCGCGGCTTTGGCGAGGAAGGCGCGCCGGACCGGTTCACCGCGCTCCCACGAGCCCCCTTGCAACATCGCCTTCAGCGCCGCCCAATCGCTCAAACGCACGTAGGCGTCGGCCAGGGCGAAGCGCAGCGGAATCGCGCTCAGCATTTCCGGGGGCAGCCGCTTGCTCCAGTCGATTGCGAGCAGGGCCAGGCCGTGGCTGTTCATCCAGTTGATCAGCCGGATCGCTTTCTCGGCCGACTTGGCCGATTCCCCTTGGAGCCGGGTGAGGGTGGCGATGAAATCCGGATCGTTGAACCCGCGCAGAATACCGAGCGCGAGAAGCCGATCGGCGTAGGTGGCCTCGGAAAACCCGTCCAGTTCCTTGGCCAAGGCCAAACTGGCGGAATCATCCCGGCGGCGGACCGCGTCGTTGATCAGAATGTGGAGCGCCGCGAGCTGCAGCTTCGGGTCGTTCTTGAGTTTTTCGGCGAGGGCGCGTCCGGCTTCGCGCTTGGCCGTGTCCTCGGAACGGATCTGGAATTCCGCCAACTCCAGCGCTCGCCGCGGTTCGTTAGGCGCGAGCCGCACCGCCGCCTCGAGGTGTTTTTCCGCCGCCGCGAAATCACTTTTCGTTAGGGCGACGTGCGCCGCCGCGGTCTGGTAGCGGGCGTCGTTTTGTTGCGCCGCCGGAACCCGGGCGAGGACCTCGGCCGCGATAGCCGGCTGCTTGAAACGGAGCGCGCATTCCACCAAGGCGACCCGGTCGGGCATCGATTCCGGCTGTAGCGCGACGACCCGGCGCCGCCAGTCAGTCGCTTCCGGCGCGTTTTGTTTCTCCGCGATCGCGGCCAGCGTACGGCAGGCATCGGTGCTGGTCGGGTCGACGGCGAAGGCCCGCTGCGCCGCCATCGCCGCCCAGCGCAGATCATTTTTATCAAACGCGAGGTGCGCCTGTCGCATCAGCTTGTGTTCCTGCCAGCGCACATAAAATCGGTGCCCGCCCCAGGAAACCGCGACCAGCAGGCAGAGCGCGCCGATGATGATGAGCCAGAGCCGGACGTAGGTTTTCTCAGTCCGCTCCTGTAAAAGTTCGAGATTGGATTCGGGAATGTGCGCCATGGTCGGGAGTAGGCGCACCCTGCCGCCAGCGGTGGCGTCAAGGCGCACAAACTGCTAAGAAATTAGCATGTCCCATTCCATCGCGGTAGCGCCGGCGCGGGAGGTTGCCGCGCGCGGGGCGGGAATGGCTTTCACCTGGCCCCTCACGCTCGCGGCCTTCGCCTTCCTCTGGCTGGAAATTATTCTCCAGCTCCAGAGCGAGTGGTCGCTCAATCCGCAATACGGCTACGGCTGGACAGTGCCTTTTCTGGCCGGCTGGATTTTTTATCAACGCTGGCTCGGCCGGCCCGCGCCCGCCTCGCCGGGTCATCCTGGCCTAACGATAAGTGTCGCGCTTCTCGCCGCCGCCGTGTTTTTGCCCGCCCGCCTTGTCGCGGTGGCGAATCCCGACTGGCGGTTGATCAGCTGGACGATGTCGCTCGCGGCCGTCGTCATCACGCTTTGCGCGCTCTACCTGGCCGGCGGCGTTTCCTGGTCGCGGCACTTTGCTTTTACCGTTCTGTTTTTTCTCGTCGCCGTCCCCTGGCCGGTGCAACTCGAGCAAGTCGTGGTGCAATCTCTCATGCGCGCCGACACCGCGATCACAATCCAGATTTTGAATTTCATCGGCACCCTCGCGGTCCGGCACGGCAACGTCATCGAATTGAGCACCGGCCAGGTCGGGATAGACGATGCCTGCACCGGCGTGCGCTCGCTTCAGGCCACTTTTATGGTCGCGCTTTTCCTCGGCGAATTTTATCGGATGCGCTTCGGGCGCCGCGTTCTGCTCGTCGTCGCCGGCGCGGTGATCGCGTTCGTCTGCAATATCGGGCGCACCCTCATCCTCTGCGAAGTGGCCGCCAGCTCCGGCGTGGAGGCGATCCATCGCTGGCATGATCCCGCCGGCTTCACCATTCTCGGCATCTGTCTTTTTGCGCTGTGGGGTTTAAGTCTCTGGCTGCAACCAAAGGCTGAACCCGCGCGTCTGACCGCCGCCCCGGCCGGGCGCGGTCTGCGCCGTGGCGGCTGGGCCGTAGCGCTCATCCTTTGGCTCGCCTTGGCCGAGATTGCGACCGCGTTCTGGTATTCCGGTTCGTCGCAAAACACGACCAGCGCGCCGTGGAGTGTGACCTGGCCGACCGATGAACAGGATTATCGCCAACAACCAATCCCCGACGCGGTTGAAACCCTTCTGCGTTACAACGAAGGCGGCGCCGCCACCTGGCGCTCGGCCGACGACCGGCGTTGGATGATGTATTCCTTCCGCTGGCTTCCGGGCCGGACCGCCGCGCTCTTTGTCAAAAATCATCGGCCCGATATTTGCCTGCCGGCTAGTGGCCTAACGATGGAGCAACAGAGCGGCGTGCATCTCGTCGCGGTCAACGGCGCGAAGCTGCCGATCCGATCTTATCGCTTCGACGACAACGGCCGCCCGCTGCACATCTTCTATTGTTATTGGGACGGCCGTTCTTCCTATCTCAGCGACGAAGCCGCGGCGGCGGAGGATTGGACCGCGCGGGGACGGCTCCACGCCGCGTGGCAGGCGAAACGCGAACTCGGCGCGCGCATGTTCGAGCTGGCGGTCTGGGGCCACGAGGATGACGCCGAAGCGCGCGCCGCGCTCCAGCGGGAACTGAAGAAAATCGTGAAGCCGCTGTAGACGCCTCCCTCTGGGAGGCGCGGGTGTGAGCGAAGTCTTCTTTGTCGGCGGGAGCAACCCCCGCGCTTCGCAGAGCGAAGCGTCTACAGCGGAAAGTTTGCGCTTTTCGCGCGTAGAAACGATGGTCTTCGGTGGCCTCCACCAACGGCAAAAAACCCGGCGTCATCGCACCTGCTGACCCGCCCCAGGCGGGCTGCATTGAGATTCGCGGCGCGCGCCAGAACAATCTCAAGGGCTTCGATCTCGACCTGCCCCTTGGTCAATTAACCGTCGTCACCGGCCCGAGCGGAAGCGGCAAATCAAGCCTCGCCTTCGACACCATTTACGCCGAAGGCCAACGTCGCTACGTCGAGACATTCAGCCCTTACACCCGGCAATTTCTCGACCGTATGGACAAGCCGCGGGTCGACGAGATTCGCGGGATTCCGCCGGCGATTGCGATCGAGCAATCGAACCCGGTAAAAAGTTCGCGCTCCACCGTCGGCACGATGACGGAGATCAACGATTACCTGAAGCTGCTCATGCCGCGGGTCGCGCGCGCGTTTTGTCCAAACTGCGCGCGCGAAATCCGGCCCGAGACCGCGAAATCGATTGCGGACGAAATCGAGGAGAAAAATCCGGGGAAGAGCGGGCTGATCACTTTCTGGGTCGCGGTTCCTGCGAAAACCGAGCCGGCCGATTTCTTCGCCTTCCTTCAGCAGCAGGGTTACCTCCGCATCTGGCTCGGCGGGGAAGTCGTTCGAGCGGACAGCGAGAACAAAAAGCTGCGGCTCGGCGCCCGCGTCCAGGTCATCCAGGATCGCCTAACGATCAGTCCGGAGAACCGCGCTCGCTTCGTCGAGTCGATCGAGACCGCGCTCCGCTTCGGCAAGGACCGGATCAACTTTATCGACCTGGAGACGAAGGACGAGCACCCTTTTTCCACCGGCTGGCATTGTGCGCATTGCGATCTCGACATTCGTCCGCCCACGCCCGGCCTTTTTAGTTTCAACAATCCGTTAGGCGCGTGTCCCGAATGCCGCGGCTTCGGCCGCACCATCGCGATCGATCTCAACCGCGCCATTCCCGATCGCGCCCTTTCCATCGCGCAGGGCGCGGTCCGGGTTTTTCGCGGCGAAGAAATGGGCGAATCGCAAAAGGACTTGCTCCGCGCCTGTGCCCGGGAAGAGATCGACGTCCACCTGCCCTTCGAGGAATTGCCGAAGCACGACCAGGACTTCGTCATCAATGGCGAGAAAGGCGCGGGCGAATATGGCGCGGAAGATTACCCCGAAGACTTTCGGGGTTGGTACGGCGTCCGGGGATTTTTCAAATGGCTCGAGAGCAAAACCTACAAGATGCACGTGCGTGTTTTGCTCAGCCGTTATCGCGCCTACACCAGTTGCCCGAGCTGCCAAGGCGGCCGCTTCCAGCCCGAGACGCTCAACTACCGTCTCGTCACGGGCGACCAGGTGGCCTTCACGCTCCCGGAATTCGCCGCCCTCCCGATCACGCAGGCGCGTGAGTTTCTAACCAGCCTGACGCTTCCGCCTAACGACTCGGGCGCGGTCATGTTGCGGAGCGAGATCGTGAACCGCCTGCGCTACCTTTGCGAAGTCGGGGTCGGTTATCTCACCCTCGACCGTTCCACCCGCACCCTGAGCGGCGGCGAAGTCCAGCGCGTCAACCTCACGACTTGTCTCGGGGCGTCGTTGGTCAACACCCTCTTCGTCATGGACGAACCAAGCGTCGGTCTCCATCCGCGCGATGTCGGCCGGCTCGTGAGGGTGATGCACGATCTGCGCGACAAGGGGAACACCCTGCTCGTGGTCGAGCACGAGGAAGCGATCATTCGCGCGGCCGATCATCTTCTCGACATCGGCCCCGGCCGTGGCGAAGGCGGCGGCGAGCTGGTCTTCCAAGGCTCGCTCACTGATTTTCTGAAAAAACCGCCCTCGGTAGCGCACGCTTCCAGCGTGCCACGCCCGGCATCCTGCCGGGCGCCTAGGGAAGTTCGCGGCAGGGATGCCGCGAATCGCACGCATGATGCGTGCGCTACCGATTCCCTGACCCGCGATTACCTGACCGGAAAAAAATCCGTCCCGCTCCCGAAAAAGCGTCGGGCCTCAACCAGCGCGCTCAAGATCAAAGGCGCAAGCGAACATAATCTCAAGAACATCGACGTCGAGATTCCGTTAGGCGTTTTCACCTGTGTGACTGGCGTTTCCGGTTCCGGCAAATCCACCCTCATTCACGAAGTCCTCTACCAAAATCTGCTTCGGGCCCGCGGCTCGGGGAGCGAGGAAGCGGGCGCCTGCAAGAGCGTGACCGGCGCGCATCGAGTCGGGGAAATCGTCATGGTCGACCAGGCGCGGCTTTCGCGCACTCCGCGCTCGACTCCGATTCTTTATCTCGGGATCTACGACCGGGTGCGCGAACGGTTCGCCGGCCTCCCGGAAGCGATGGCGCAGGGCCTGACCGCGAGCGCGTTTTCCTTCAACTCCGGAACCGGCCGTTGCGATCGTTGCGGCGGGACCGGGTTCGAGAAAATCGAGATGCAATTCCTGAGCGATCTCTACGTCCGCTGCGCGGAATGCGAGGGCAAACGCTTCCAGCCGCATGTTTTGAAAGTGAAACTGGAGGGCCGTTCCATTCACGAAGTGCTGGAGCTGACGGTGTGCGAAGCGATCAAGTTTTTCACCGCCCTCGGCGAGGCCAGCACCCTCGCCCGTCCGCTCCTCGTCCTCGAGGAAGTGGGGCTCGGTTATCTCCGGCTCGGGCAGCCGCTGAACACTCTTTCCGGCGGGGAATCGCAGCGCCTCAAGCTCGTTAGGCATCTGACCGATGGCACCGCGCGCGAAGGCAAGAACGGTGATCTTTTTATCTTCGACGAACCGACCACCGGGCTGCACTTCGACGACATTGCCCTACTCGTTAGGCTGTTCCAGCGCCTGGTCGAAGCCGGAAATTCGATCGTTGTAATCGAGCACAATCTCGAAGTGATGAAGTGCGCCGACTGGATCATCGATCTTGGCCCGGAGGGCGGCGAAGAAGGCGGCCGCGTGGTGGCGACTGGTATGCCTGAGGAAGTAGCGGGAATCGAAGACTCCCACACTGGTCGCTATCTGCGCGGAGTTCTAAATCCGGGGAGCACGGGCAGTCTGCCCGTTGTTCGCGGGAGTCTCCCGCGAACATCGGAAAGCGTGGTCGAAGACATAGACGAAGTCCTCAGCTTGCGCGCTGCTGAAGAGCCGCCGGGCTACCAGCCCGCCGGAACGGGGTGGCACCCCGTGCTCCCCAGAATCGCTGGCAACGGCGCCCAGCGTGCCATCGCCATTCACGGTGCGCGCGAGCATAACCTGAAAAACATTTCGCTCTCGATCCCGCGCGACAAACTGGTCGTGATCACCGGCCTGAGCGGCTCGGGCAAATCCACCATCGCCTTCGACCTGCTCTTCGCCGAAGGCCAGCGCCGTTTTCTCGACAGCATGTCGCCTTACGCGCGGCAATTCGTCGAACAGCTTGAGAAACCGGATGTCGACCTGATCGAAGGACTCCCACCGACGGTCGCGATCGAGCAGCGCGTCACCCGCGGGGGCGGGAAATCGACCGTCGCCACGGTCACGGAAGTTTATCATTTTCTCCGGCTCCTTTTCGCCAAGACCGGGACGCAATTTTGTCCCGATTGCGATCTGCCAGTCGAAACGCAGAGCCTCGCCGCGATCGTTCGGCTGGTGGAAACGGCGGCGCGGCGCGGCCCGCTCAAGGTCCTCGCGCCCCTGGTCAAAGCGCGCAAAGGTTTCCATACCGAAGTGGCTCGCTGGGCGGAACGGCAGGGCTTTGACACGCTTTACGTCGATCGCGAACTCATTCCGGTCGCGCAATTCCGCAAGCTCGAGCGCTTCAAGGAACACACTATCGACGCCGTCGTCGGAATGATCGACGCCAAACGCATCCTGAAGGCGCGCAACCTCGTCCAGCGCGCGCTCGATATCGGCCGCGGCACGGCGCATCTTCTCGACGCCAAAAATCGGCTCACGGTCGTGAGCACGGAGATGAGCTGCCCCGGTTGCGGACGTGCCTTTGAAGAACTCGACCCGCGTTTGTTCTCCTTCAACTCGCCCCACGGCTGGTGCGAGACCTGTGCCGGTTTCGGCGAAATCTGGAACGAGAAACTGCAAAAGAACGAAGAAGAAACCGGCGACTCGATGCTCGAGAACGAGCTCAATGCCGAACGGCAATTTGAATCGGTCGAGGAAGAAGAAGCCGTGTTGTGTCCCGATTGTTACGGTTCACGACTCAACCCGGTCGCGCGCCACGTTCGTTTGCAGGGGAAAACGATCGACGAATTCGCCGCCCGTTCGGCCGGCGAAGCGCTTTCCTTAGTCGGCAATCTGCGTTTTCGCGGCACGCAGAAAGTGATCGCGGCCGACCTCGTGCCCGAGATCGAACAACGCCTCCGCTTTATGGAAAACGTCGGGCTCGGTTACCTTGCGCTCGGGCGTTCCGCCAAAACCCTGAGCGGGGGCGAATCGCAACGCATTCGGCTCGCGGCCCAGCTCGGCTCAAATCTGCGCGGCGTGCTTTACGTTCTGGATGAGCCGACGATCGGGCTGCATTCGCGGGATAATATTCGCCTCCTCGAAACTCTGACGGCGCTCCGGGCCAAGGGGAATTCGCTCGTCATTGTCGAGCACGATGAGGAAACGATGCGCCAGGCCGATCACATCATCGACCTCGGGCCGGGCGCGGGCGTGCATGGCGGCGAAGTGGTCGCAGCCGGGACCTTGCGCGACATCGAGCAAAGCAAAGACTCGCAGACTGGCCGTTGTCTGCGCGAGCCGCTTTGTCACCCGGTGCGAAAATCGCGCCGGTCGTTAGGCGAAGTTGAGCAATGGATCGAGGTCCGCGGGGCTCACGCAAACAATCTGAAAAACGTGGACGTGCGGTTCCCGATCGGACGACTCACCGTCCTCACCGGCATTTCTGGTTCGGGCAAATCCACGCTGATGCGTTCGGTCTTACTCCCGGCGGTGCAGCAAGCGCTGGGTAGCGCACGCGTCTCGCGTGCTGGCGACGGCGTCTCGCCGTCGCGGACTTTTTTCATTGCGAAATCATCCCGCAAAAGTTCGTCGCGGCAAGATGCCGCGACCAGCACTCGAGACGAGTGCGCTACCCAGATCTCTGGCGCGGAATTTCTCGAGACCATTTACGAGGTCGATCAATCGCCTATCGGAAAGACGTCGCGTTCCACGCCTGCGACCTACATCAAGGTCTTCGATGAAATTCGGAATCTTTTTGCGCAGCTCCCGGTTTCGCGGGTGCGCGGTTATACGGCCAGTCGCTTCTCCTTCAACACCGAGGGCGGTCGCTGCGAAACCTGCAGCGGGCAGGGCGTGCTCAAGCTGGAGATGAGTTTCCTCCCGAGCAGTTACGTGCCCTGCGAAGATTGCGGCGGGCAACGCTACAACGCGCAGACGCTCGAGGTCCTCTATCACGAGCGCAGCATTGGCGACGTAATGAAGATGACGATCGCGCAGGCCGCGGAATTTTTCGCCGCCAACCAGAAGATTGCGCGTCCCCTTTCCTTGCTGGTCGAGACCGGTCTCGGCTATCTCCAGCTCGGTCAACCGAGCCCGACCTTGAGCGGCGGCGAAGCGCAACGGCTCAAGCTGGCGACGAAATTGACCCGGGGTGTCGGGCGCGCGCAGAACGAGCGGCTGCGCAAAATGCGGACGCCGAAATCGACCCTTTATCTGCTCGAGGAACCGACCATCGGGCTGCACATGGCGGATGTGGAATTGCTCCTCAACGTCATCCACCGCCTGGTCGATGACGGCAACACCGTGATCGTGATCGAGCATAACCTGACCGTGATCGCGGAAGCCGATTACGTCATCGATATCGGACCCGAAGCGGGTTCGTTAGGCGGAGAAATCGTCGCCGCGGGCACACCGGAAGAAGTGGCGAAAAATCGTCTCAGCCGGACCGCGCCTTTCCTGCGCGAGGTGTTGGCGCAAGGTCGAGCGGTCTCCCACGCGCTGTAGACGCTTCGCTCTGCGAAGCGCGGGGGGCGGCGTCGCCGGAAAGGACCAACGAGATTTTCCCTCACGTTTCGCACAGCGAAACGGCTACAGTGCGTGCGCCTGCCCCGGTTGCCGCCCGCGCAATTGTCGCGGAAACTCGCGCGCCCTGATGTTCGCCTATTACCTGCACGATTTCGATCCGTTCATTTTCCATCTCTGGGGAAATATCGGACCGCGCTGGTATGGGATGGCCTACGTCCTTGCCTTCGCCTGCGGCTATTGGTTGCTCGGCGTTCTGGCGAAGCGTGGCTACACCCAGCTACGCCCGGAACAGGTCGGCGACTTCGTTACCTGGACGGCGCTTTTCGGGGTCATGCTCGGCGGCCGGCTTGGTTACGTCCTTTTCTATCGCCCGGAAATGTTGCTCGATCCGCTCTCGATTCTGCGGGTTTGGGAAGGCGGGATGTCGAGCCACGGCGGAATGCTCGGCGTCATCGTCTTCACTTTTTACTATGCCTGGCGGCACAAAATCTCCTGGACCAACCTCGGCGATAACCTCGTAGTGGTGGTGCCGGTCGGGTTGTTCTTTGGCCGTTGCGCGAATTTCATTAATGGCGAGCTCTATGGTCGGATCGCGACCGTGCCCTGGGCGGTGCTCTTCCCGAAAGAATTGCTCGAACCGCAAAACGCGGCCGAAGCCGATCGCGCGCTCCTCGCCGCCCGCCAGGTCGCTCCCAGCCTAACGAGCCCGGAAGCGATCGTGAGCGGACTGCATTCCCACCCGCAGCTCCGCGAACTGCTGCGCCCAATTCTCACCCCGCGCCATCCTTCGCAAATCTACGAGGCCCTGGTGGAAGGCGTCGCGCTCTTCACCATTCTCTGGCTCGTCCGGACCCGGACCCGCCAACCCGATGGCGTTCTGACCGGATTGTTCTTCGTTTGTTACGCCATCTTCCGGATCGTGGTGGAATATTTCCGCGAACCGGACGCGTCGCTCATTGCCGGCTTCACCCGCGGACAATTTTTCTCCTTTTTCCTGATCGCGATAGGATTTGCCTTCATCATCGTCGGGAAAATTCGCGATGAGCGCGCCGCAATGTAGACGCCTCCCTCTGGGAGGCGCGAGTCTGCGCGCTGTTACAATCGCACCTTCCGCGCGATCCAAAATCACACCCGCGCTTCGCAGAGCGAAGCGTCTACAGCCACGTGCGTTCTCCCCCTTTCGTTTCGCGCCAGTTCCGCTATTACTAACGCAGGATGACGGAACTGATTTTCCCGGGGCATTTTCTCGCGGCCGGCGGTCTGGTTTTTTCGTTCGAACATGCCACCGTCGCGGGCAAGGCGGTCCTCTTTGTCCTCGCCATCGGTTCCATCTTTAGCTGGTCCGTCATGGTAACGAAAATGCGGGTCGTGCAATTCGCGCGGAAACAAACCGACCGTTTTCTGGCGGTGTTTCGCCAGGACCGGCAGCCGCTCCGCTTGTTTGAATCGAGTGTGCGCTTTCCCGGCTCGCCCGTCTTCCAGGTTTACCGCGCGGGCTGCGAAGAACTCACTTTTCACCTTCTCGGTTCGGCCGAGCTCGACGAAACTTTTCGCGCCCGGCTCGATATCGCGGACAAGATCACGCCGGCCCAGATGCACGCCGTTAACGCCGCAATGGAGCGGGCGGTGGGCGAGACCGCGCTCAAGCTCGAATCGCAGATGATCCTGCTCGCGACCGCGGTCAGCGGCTCGCCTTTCCTGGGATTGTTAGGCACGGTCTGGGGCGTGATGGACACTTTCACCGGCGTGGCCGAAGCCGGTTCGGCTAACCTCGCCGCCATGGCCCCGGGCGTTTCCGGCGCGCTCATCACCACCGTGACCGCGCTCTGCGTCGCGATCCCGGCCATGTTTGGCTACAATTTCCTCGTCACCAGCATCCGCGGGATGGTGGTCGAGATGGATAACTTCGCGGCCGAGCTGGCCTCGGAGTTTGAGCATAAATACGTCGAGCACGGAGGGCGCGTCTCGGATTTCCGGAGATGAGGACCGTACTCTCTGAGTTGAACGTTAAGCGTTGGACGTTGGACGTTGAACGTTTTCTTCGTCCAAAAAACCAACGTTTAAAGCTTAACGTTCAACGCTCAACGTTCATATAGGGAAGCACGATGCGCCGTTATTCCAGTCGCAATTCCCTTTCGACGCTCTCGGAGATCAACATCACTCCGCTGCTCGATCTTGCCTTCGTTCTCCTGATTATTTTCATGATCACGACCCCGCTGCTCGAGAACAGCAAGACCCTCATCATTCCCTCGAGCGCGACGACGAACGCGCCGGTTAACCCCGCTACCGTCCAAACCCTTTCGATGGATCGCAACGAAGTCGTTAGGCTAAATGAGGAGGTGATCGACCTGGCGACGCTCGAGAGCCGGCTGGCCGCGCTCAAACAGGCCGACCCGAACCTCGCCGTCGTGATTCGCCCTGACCGCAACCTGCCGGTCCAAAAACTCGTTAGTCTGATGGACGTGCTGCAGCGCGCCGAGATCACCAAGGTCGGAATCGCGACGCAGGCCGACGCGAAATAGCGATGACTCGCGACGCGCGTTTCTGGCGCAACGTCACCATCGTGGGGCTGGTCCACGTGGTCGTGCTGCTCGGGCTTCTCTGGTGGAGCCGCACTCCGTCGAAGACGCCGAAAAACATCGTCTGGATGGAAGGCGGCGCCGGCGCGAGCGCTCCCGCCGGGGCCACGCCGCCTCCCGCGCCGCCTGACGCGACGCCGGAAGCAACCCCAGTCGAAACTCCCGAGAAAGTGAAAGAAGAACCGACGCCGGAAATGGTGCCGACCGCCAAGAGCGAGATCGAAATTCCAACCCCAACCGTTTCAGCAACACCGACGCCCACTCCCACTCCGACCGCCACGCCCACTCCAACGCCGAAGCCGACTCCAAGTCTGACCCCGAAACCCACGCCTAAGCCAACTCCAAAACCGACGCCGAAACCGACTCCGAAAAAGGCCAAGCCTTCTCCCACCCCGAAGAAAAAAATCACGCCCAAGCCCAAGCCGACGCCGGACGAAGAAGCTGAAGAAACGGCCAAGGAGCTGGAAAAGAAAAAGGCGGTCGCGAAGGCGGCGCTGGGCAAGGAAGGAAGCGAGGAAGAATCTTCCGAAAAGCCGGTCAAGAAAGCGACCGCCGCAGGCAGCGGTGAAGAGACGAAGAGCAAAGGGAGCGGGGGCTCAGGCGGGAAAGGGTCCGGCGAAGGCGGCGCCTCCGAGTTCGGCTGGTACGGCAACATGTTGCACGACCGTTTTTACAGCGAGTGGGTCCAGCCGACTTCCGTGGTCCACAGCGCGAAGATCTCGGTTCTGCTCCGCATTCGGATCAACAAGGACGGACGCATTTCCGATTATTCGATCGCCAAATCTTCCGGCAACCCGGTGGTGGACGACTCGGTCACGGCCGCGGCCGCGCGCGTCAAACAGGTCGACTCTTTGCCTTCCGGGCTGGGCGACAATTATTATGACGTGAACATCAACTTCGAATTAAACTAAACGATGACGAGACGACAGATTTCACATTTCGGACGGCAGCTTTCAAAATGCGCGGCGGCCGCGCTGTTTTTTTGCCTAACGAGCGGGCCGATGCGCGCGGCCGAGGATGTGCCGACGATTACGGTCAGCAAAGGCGACCAGATTAACCTGACGGTTTCACCGCTCTCGGGCCCCGACGGCGCGGCCGCGACGAAGGTCGTGCAAAACGATCTCGCCCTTTCCGGTTACTTCACGATGAGCGGCGCGAACAGCACCTACACCGTGCGCGGAACGGCGGAGGGCGGCAGCCTGCAGGGCGAGGTGGCTGATCACAGCGGCGGGAAGGTCCTTTCCAAAACCTACAGCAACAACTCGCGCGAGAACGCGCACCAGTTCGCCAACGACATCATTGAAACCCTGACCGGTCACAAGGGGCTCGCCGGAACCAAGATCACTTTCATCGCCACCAAGAGTGGGAAAAAGGAAGTTTACCTGGCCGACTTCGACGGGAGCAACGTCCGGCAACTGACCCGCGACGGCACGATCAGCGTTCACCCTTCGCTCAGTCCCGATGGGCGGCGCATTGCCTACACCGGCTACCAGAGCGGTTATGCGGATGTCTACGTGATCGACGTCGCAAGCGGGTCGCGCAATCGGATCGTGAATTTTCCCGGCACGAACAGCGGCGCGTCCTTTTCGCCGAACGGCGGGGAACTCGCCCTAACGATCAGCAAAGATGGCAACCCCGAGCTTTATACGGTGAGCGCGAGCGGCGGCGGCGCGCGCCGGCTCACCCGCACGCGTGGGATCGAGTCGAGCCCCACCTGGTCGCCCGATGGGAGCGAGATCATTTATTCTTACCTGGCCGGCTCCGGCGGCGCGCAGCTTTATCGGATTTCGTCTTCTGGCGGGAGCGGGCAATTGCTTTCCACCGGTCGCGGCAACTGCACCGAACCAAGCTGGTCGCCCGATGGCAAAAAGGTCGCGTTCAACGTGCGGAGCGGGGGCGAATTCCAAGTCGCGGTGCTCGATCTGAGCGGCGGCGGCACGCGGACTTTGAGCACGGGCCAAAACCCGATCTGGGGTGCGGACTCGCGTCATCTCATCTTCACCGATGGGGGCGCGCTCTACATGCTCGATACCGTGAGCAGCCGGAAGAACAAGATTCTCGAGGGCTTGGGCAAAATCACCGAACCGAGCTGGTCGCGGTAGCACAGGCATCTTGCCTGTTTTGTCGCGCAGCCTTCCAGCCTGCGCGCGACAACTCGACCTGCTGAAAGCATGTTCGACGCGTCAGGCTGGAAGCGTGAGTTACAGAAGGGTGAGCGATTTGCCCTCGCGGTGCGCCACCTGATCGAAGCTTCGCTCGGCTGTAACGTTTCGCTCTGAGCTGTGGACGTTTCGCTCTGCGAAACGCGAGGGGTGTTACCGATCGTCGGCCGTGCCCGCGCTTCGCAGAGCGAAGCGTCTACAAGAGCGCGAGGGATTTGCCTTCGCGGTGCGCGACCTGATCGAGGGTGCATTGCCGCGGCGCTTTGTCTTTGCGCCAGCGTACGATTTTCGTGCCGTGCCGGAAGCGATCGCCGGTAAAATGGTCGTAGGTCACCTTGACTACAATCTTGGGCGCGACCGGCTCCCATTCCGCGCTCCTTTCTGTGCTCCAGCGACTCGGACCGCCGGGCGCGTTGCCGGTGAATCCCGGCGCTTTCTTTAGCGCCTCGAATTTTTTCGTGAGGGCGGCTTTTTCATCCGCCTTGAAGGCGGAGGTGAACCCGACGTGGTGGAGCAATCCTTCTTCGTCGTAGAGCCCGAGCAGGAGCGAGCCGATGACGCGCGCGCTACTCGCGTAACGAAAGCCACCGACCACGCAATCCACCGTCCGAATATTTTTGATCTTCACCATCGCCGCCCGTTCGCCCGAGGCGTAGGCCGCGTCGGCCCGCTTCGCGATGATGCCGTCCAGGTTGCCGCCAACTTTCTTGAACCATTTCTGGGCCTGCCGCAGATCACAGGTGGCGGGGGAGAGGCGAATTTGCTTTTCGTTAGGGAAAAATTTCGCGGCGAACTCCTCCAGCAGCGGGCGGCGCTTTTGCAGGGGCGTGTTGAGGAGCGATTTGCCGTCCGTGCCGGCTAGCAGATCGAAAACAATGAAGATAGCGGGATTCGCCGCGGCCAGTTTCCGCACCCGGCTGGCGGCGGGATGGAGCCGAAGCTGGAGCTCATCGAAGGAAAGCCGGCCCTCGACCGGAATGGCCAGCTCGCCGTCGAGAACGAATTTTTTCGCCTTCAACTTCGCCAGCGCCGCGACGACGTCGGGGAAATAACGGGCGAGCGGCTGCCCCGCCTTTGATTGCAAAAAAACTTCGTCCCCATTGCGAAAAGCGAGACAGCGAAAGCCGTCCCATTTCGGCTCGTATTGCCACCCATCTTCGGCCGGAATCTCATCGACGGAACGCGCTTCCATCGGCGGGAGGGGCGGTTTGAGTGAGAGCGGCATCAGGTGTAGCGGCGCGGTTCCAGTTTGGGTGGCCGCTTTCCCTTTCGCACCGCGCCCTGCACCGGGATGTAGGCAAGTTCGGTCCGGTCGACCGCGCAGCGCAGGAGCAACCCGCCTCGGCTCATGTCGCCGCGGCCGACGAAGCCAGCCGGGAAACGCAGCCGCTCCCGCAAAATTTCCAACATGACGCTGACATATTTCCCGGTGGCGATGCTCCCGAGGAGGACGACCTCGCACTGCGGAGTCATCCGCCTAACGAGGCGGCGCAGATCGCGTTCCAGAGGGCGGCGATAACGCGGATCGTCGGCCGCGATATCGACCTCGGCAAACTCCTGCAGGTCGGCCAGCGTGACCGTCGTCGACGCCGGAATGAGCCCGCGGGTCGGGGTGATGACAAGGACGCGGGCAAAGTCCGGGGCGAAGGCGTTGGCGTAGGCCAGTTTCCCGCGAAAATAGAGGCCGCTCAGGAAAGTGAAGACTTCGCCTAACGACACCGGCTCGCCGCTGCGGAGGCGCTGAGCGAGAGCGAATGTTGCCCGCTCGCTCAGGAGCATCTGGGCGCGGCGGCCGCCCGCGTAAGCCGGCGAAAGGAGAAACGTGCGGGAGGCGGTCATTTGCAGTTGCGGGAATTTAGCGCGTTGTAGACGCTTCGCTCTGCGAAGCGCGGGCGTGGATTTGGCGGCAGGATCAGCCTGCGATCCACGCAACTACCCGCGCTTCGCAGAGCGAATACATGAAATCGGGATTCCTCGAAAAACTAATCGAGCGCCTCGGCCGGGTCGGCCCGGAGGAGGTGCAGAATTACCTCCTTCGCCTCGCGCAGGAGAAAGGCTTTCTCGAGACGATTTTCAATTCCATCCAGGAAGGGATCATCGTGACCGATGCGAAGGGGCGCATCTCCTATTTGAACCAGGCGGCCTGCGACATCTTCGGGCTCGACGCCGACAAGGCGGTGGGCAAGCCGCTCGACGAACAGGTGCGCGGCCTGGATTGGCCCGCCCTCTCGCAATCGAACACCGCGCTTAGCCGGGACATGGAAATTTTTTATCCGGCCAATCGCTTCATTAATTTCTACGTTGTCCCGCTCATGATCGAGCGCCGCGTCGCCCAGGGCGGGCCGGACGACTCGGTCGCGGAGGCAGTCGGGCATGCCATGATTCTGCGCGACATCACGAAAGACCGGCGCTCGACCCAGCAGACGATCGAGTCGGAGCGCTTATCCGCCCTCACTTTGCTCGCCGCCGGGGTCGCGCATGAAATCGGCAATCCGCTCAACTCTCTCCACATCCATCTCCAGTTAATGGAACGGAAAGTAAGAAAGCTGGCTGCGGCGGAGGACAAGCGGGAGTTGCAGGAGTCGATCAACATCGCGCGTTCTGAAATCGATCGGCTCGACTCGATCGTCACTCAATTTCTCCGCGCCATCCGTCCCTCGAAACCGCATCTGCTGCCGGAGGACGTAAACGCGATCGTGCAGGAAGCGGTCCGTTTTTTTCAGCCCGAAATCACCGACCGCGACCTCGTGGTCGAGACCGAACTGCGCTCCGATCTCCCGCTCCTGGAGCTCGATCGCGACCAGATCAAACAGGCTCTCTACAACGCGATCAAAAACAGCTTCGAGGCGATGAAACG